>JAFZQE010000002.1 GCA_017552325.1 Oscillospiraceae bacterium | reverse complement strand
GGCGAGGCCGGCGGCATCACCCAGCATATCGGCGCGTATCAGGTGGAAGTCAACGGCAAACCCGTCACCTTCCTGGATACGCCGGGCCATGAGGCCTTCACCGCCATGCGCGCCCGTGGCGCCATGGTCACGGACATCGCCATCCTGGTGGTGGCCGCCGACGACGGCATCATGCCCCAGACCGTGGAGTCCATCAACCACGCCAAGGCCGCGGAGATCCCCATCATCGTGGCCATCAACAAGATGGATAAGCCTGGTGCGAATCCAGAGCGCATCAAGCAGCAGATCATGGAATATGACCTGGTGCCGGAGGAGTATGGCGGCGAGACCATCATCTGCCCCATCTCCGCCAAGACCGGTCAGGGCATCGATCAGCTGCTGGAAATGGTCATCCTGACCGCCGAGATGCAGGAGCTCAAGGCCAATCCCAACCGCGCCGCCAAGGGCGTGGTCCTGGAGGCCCGGCTGGACAAGAACCGCGGACCCATCGCCACCCTGCTGGTCCAGAACGGCACCCTGCATCAGGGCGACGTCATCATCGCCGGCACCGCCGTGGGCCGTGTCCGCGTCATGACCAACGACAAGGGCGCCGCCGTCAAGGACGCCGGTCCCTCCATCCCCGTGGAGGTCACGGGTCTGTCCGAGGCCCCCGGCGCGGGCGACATCTTCAACGCCGTTGAGGACGAGCGCATGGCCCGCCAGCTGGTGGAGCAGCGCAAGGATCAGGAGAAGAACGCCATCGCCAATGCCGCCACCAAGGTCACCCTGGAGAACCTCTTCGCCCAGATGAAGGAGGGCGAGATGAAGGAGCTCAACATCATCGTCAAGGCCGACGTCCAGGGCTCCGCCGAGGCGGTCAAGGCCAATCTGGAGAAGCTGACCAACGAGGAGGTCCGCGTCAAGGTCATCCACGCCAGCGTGGGCGCCATCAACGAGACCGACGTGCTGCTGGCCAGCACCTCCAACGCCATCATCGTCGGCTTCAACGTGCGGCCGGACAATGCCGCCCAGGCCAGCGCCAACCGCAGCAAGGTGGATATCCGGATGTACCGGGTCATCTACGAGTGCATCGAGGAGATCGAGGCGGCCATGAAGGGCATGCTGGCGCCCAAGTTCCGGGAGGTTGTCACCGGCCACGCCGAGGTGCGCCAGACCTACAAGGTCTCCGCCATCGGCACCATCGCCGGCTGCTACGTCAAGGACGGCAAGGTAAATCGGGACAGCAAGGTCCGGGTCCTGCGGGACAACATCGTCATCTACGACGGCATGGTCGGCTCCTTGCAGCGCTTCAAGGACTCCGTCCGGGAAGTCACCGCCGGTTACGAATGCGGCATGAGCATCGAACGCTTCAACGACATCAAAGAGGGCGACGTGTTCGAGTGCTACGCCATGGAACAGATCAAGGAATGATCGCGCAAGGGGGAAGGGTTCCTTCCCCCTTCGATCTTGCAAAGGAGGAAGCATATGGCATCCAATCGCATCGGACGCATCAATGAGGAGATCCAGAAGGTCCTCTCCGAGGATCTGCGTACGCTGAAGGATCCCCGGATCCAGGGGCTGATCTCCATCACGGAGGTGGACACCACCGGCGACCTGCGCTATGCCAAGGTCTATGTGAGCGTCCTGGAAAAGGACCGAAGTAAGGACGTCCTCAAGGGACTCAAGTCCGCCGCGGGCTTTCTGCGGCGGGATCTGGGAACGAAGCTCCAGCTTCGCTATACCCCGGAGCTGATCTTCGTGGAGGACGACTCCATCGAGCGGGGCAGCCGCATCTTCGATCTGCTGAACAGCCTGGACATCCCGGAGGAGGAGAGCGATGAAAGCGCTGAATGAGGCCGCTGCGCTGCTCCTGCGGGAGGACGGCTTTGTGATCCTCAGCCACCGCCGCCCCGACGGGGATTCGGTGGGCTCCGCCGCCGCTCTGTGCCGGGGTCTGCGCGCGCTGGGCAAGCAGGCGTGGGTCCTGGACAATCCGGAGCTCACTCCCCGCTGCGCCCCCTTCTGGGCCGGTCTGACCCGGTCCGACGTGCCGGAGGACGCGGTGCTGATCAGCGTCGACGTGTCCTCACCGGAGATGCTCCTCCGCGGCGCGGAGGCGCTGGCGGATCGGATCCGGCTCTGCCTGGATCATCACCCCTCCAATCCGGGATACGCGGCGCTGAATGTGATCCGCCCGGACTATGCCGCCGCTGGGGAGCTGATCTATGAGCTCCTGCTGACGCTGGAGGCAGCACTGGATCCGGCCATGGGCGAGGCCCTGTATCTGGCTGTGAGCACGGACACGGGCGGCTTCCGCTACGCCAACGTGACGGCCCATACCTTCCGGGTGGCGGCCGCCTGCTGCGAGGCCGGGGCGGATGTCTTCCCCATCAACCGGGCGTTCTTCACTGTCAAATCTCCCGCCCGGGTGCGGCTGGAGGCCCATCTGGGCAGCACCGCCGAGTTCTTCATGGACGGGAAGATCGGCATCTGCACCCTGTCCCTCCGGGACATGGCCGAGGCCAGCGCCACCGAGGACGACGCGGACGATCTCTCGAGCTTCGCCCGCTCCATCGAGGGCGTGGAGATCGGCGTTCTGATCCGGGATCTGGCCGACGGCAGCGGCAAGCTCAGTCTGCGGACCTCGGAGGCCTATGACGCGGCCTATCTCTGCGGTCTGCTTGGCGGCGGCGGGCACAAGGCCGCCGCTGGAGCCACGGTGCCGGGCGGCATCGAGGGCGCCCGTGCCGCCATCCTGGACGTGCTGGCCCGTCAGGGCCTGCTGGAGTGAGCCATGGCAAGCGGTATCCTGATTGTGGACAAGCCCGCGGACTGGACCAGCCATGACGTGGTGGCCAAGCTCCGGGGGGCGCTCCATGAGAAGCGCATCGGCCACGGCGGCACCCTGGACCCCATGGCCACGGGGGTTCTCCCCGTCTTTGTGGGACGGGCCACCCGGGCGGTGGAGTTCTTCGAAGCGGCGGACAAGGAGTATCTTGCCACGCTGCGCCTGGGCGTCGTCACCGACACGGACGACGTGACCGGGACCGTGCTGTCCGAGCAGCCGGCCGACGTCACCGAGGCGGCGCTGCGGGCCGCCCTGCTCCCCTTCATCGGAAAGCAGGAGCAGCTCCCGCCCATGTACTCCGCCGTCAAGATCGGCGGAAAGAAGCTCTATGAGCTGGCCCGGGCCGGGCAGGACGCGCCGCGCAGGCCCCGATCCATCGAGATCTTTGCCCTGGAGCTCCTGTCCTTCGACGGACGGGACGCGCAGCTGCGCGTCTGTTGCTCCAAGGGCACCTACATCCGCACGCTCTGCCATGACATCGGCGAGGCGCTGGGCTGCGGCGGCACGCTGGCCGCGCTGCGCCGGACCCGGGCGGGCGCCTACGCCATTGAGGAAGCCCATCCCCTGCCCGAGCTGCTGGAGGACCCGACGGCGGCGCTGTTGCCGGTGGACAGTCTGTTCGCCGATCGACCGGCGCTGACGATTTCGGGGGACCAAATCTTCCGCTGCCGGAACGGGAGCGACTTCCCGATCTCCTGCCCCGACGGGGAATACCGCGTCTACGACGAGGCGGGGGAATTTCTCATGCTGGGCCGCGCCGAGGCAGGCGTCATGCGGACCATCAAGAGTTTTTTTGAGGTGAGACCATGAGAGTCATCGCGCTGGGTTTTTTTGACGGCGTCCATCTGGGCCATCAGGCCCTGCTTCGGGAATGCGTCCGGCAGGCGCGGGATAAGAAGCTCAGCGCCGCGTGCATCAGCTTTGACGCCCATCCCAGCACGCTGCTCACCGCTCAACGTCCGGATCTGCTGACCTTGCCCGAGGACCGGGAGCGGCTCATGCGCGCGGAGGGCATCGAGGAGCTGCTGATGCTGCACTTCGATACCGCGCTGATGCATATGTCCTGGGACGACTTCGTGCGCAGCCTTCTGGTCTCCGAATACGAGGCCGCGCATCTGGTCTGCGGCGCGGATTTCCGCTTCGGCTATCAGGGCACGGGCAACTGCCGCCTCCTGCAGGCGCTGTGCGATGAACTGGGGATCGGTCTGAGCGTCGTGCCGCCTGTCTGCGTGGACGGCGAGGCGGTCTCCTCCACCCGCATCCGGACGCTGCTCCAATCGGGAGCCATTGCGGAGGCAAATACCCTGCTGGGGCACCCCTATCGTCTGACGGGCACGGTGCTCCACGGCCGGGGCCTGGGGCATACGCTGGGCTTCCCCACCGCCAACCTGGACTTCCCGGCCGCTCTCCTCCCCCCCGCCTTCGGCGTCTATGCCTGTATGGCGACGCTCCCCGACGGCAGCCGCCGGTCGGCTGTGGTCAATCTGGGACGGCGGCCCACGGTGGATCAGGGGGAGCACATCTTCGTGGAGGCCTGGGTACAGGACTACGACGGGGATCTCTACGGCGCGGCGCTCGCGCTGGATTTCTGTCATTTTCTGCGGCCGGAGCGGCGCTTCGAGAACCTGGACGCCCTGCGCATGCAGGTCCTGGAGGACGGCAGGCAGGCGCGGGCGCTGCTGGCGGAATGAGCAGAAACCGAATCACAGAGAAGACCCCGCCGTCGGCGGGGTCGTCTCTGTCTGCGCGCCTTGTCCGGACACAGCAAAGGATCCCCCGCTGATCGGCGGGGGATCCTCTTTTGCGTATGGGCGAGGCGCTTACACCTCATTGATGACGGGAATGATCATGGGGCTGCGCTTGGTGACCTTGAACAGGTACTGGGACAGCTCGCCCCGGATGGCGCCCTTGGCCGCGCCCAGGTCGAACCGCCCGCGGTGGACCGCGCCGTCGATGGCGTTGGCCGCGATGGCGCGCATCTCGTCCATCAGGTCCCCGGACTCCTTGACATAGACGAAGCCGCGGGTGATGACCTCCGGTCCGGTGATGCGTCCGCCGTCCTGGGCGGAGACGTTGGCCACGATGACGATGATGCCGTCCTCGGCCAGATGCTTCCGATCCCGCAGGACCTGGGAGCCTACGTCGCCCACGCCGCTGCCGTCCACGAAGACCTGTCCGGAGGGGACGGTCCCGGTCTCCTTCATGCTGCGGCTGCTGAGCTCCACCACCCGGCCGACGTCCGTGATGAGCACGTGGCTGGCCTTCATGCCCATACCGACGGCCAGGGCGGCGTGCTGCTGGAGCATCCGCTGCTCTCCGTGGATGGGGATGAAATACCGGGGCTTGAGCAGGGCGTGCATCATGCGAAGCTCCTCCTGGCAGGCATGCCCGGAGACGTGCAGGCCGGAGGACTTGTCGTAGATGACCTCCGCGCCCTTGCGGTAGAGCTCGTCGATGATGCGGGTGATGGCCTTCTCGTTGCCCGGTACGGCGGAGGCGGAGATCATGACCCGGTCGCCGGGCTGGAGCTCCACCTGCTTGTGGCCGGTGAAGGCGATGCGGTACAGGGCGGACATGTTCTCGCCCTGGCTGCCGGTGGTGATGATGACCGTCTTCTCCTTGGGCAGGCTGTTGATCTCGTTGATGTCCACCAGGGTGTCGGGGGGCACGGTGAGATAGCCCAGCTCTGTGGACACCCGCAGGACGTTCTCCATGCTGCGGCCCGTGACCGCCACCTTCCGCCCGTAGCGGTGGGCGGTGGTCAGGATGGACTGGAGCCGATTCGCGTTGGACGCGAAGGTGGTGATGAGGATGCGCTGGCGGCAGTTGCGGAACAGGCCGTCGAAGCCCTCCGCCACCGTCCGCTCAGAGGGGGTGTAGCCGGGGCGCTCCACATTGGTGGAGTCGCACAGGAAGGCCAGCACGCCCTCCCTGCCCAGCTCGCCCAGGCGGGTCAGGTCGGTCATCCCGCCCTCGATGGGGGTGGGATCGATCTTGAAGTCGCCGGAGAAGACCACCGTGCCCACGGGGGTCCGGATGGCGAAGGCCACCGCGTCGGAGATGGAGTGGTTCACATGGATGAACTCCACCTGGAAGCAGCCGGCCCGGACCGTCTCGCCCGCCTCATGGGTGACCAGCTTGGTGGTCTCCAGCAGGCCCCGCTCCTGGAGCTTCAGCTTCACCAGGCCGATGGTCAGCCGGGTGCCGTGGACCGGCGCCGGGACCGCGGGCAGCACATAGGGCAGCGACCCGATGTGGTCCTCATGGCCGTGGGTCAGGAAGATGCCCTTCACGCGGCTCGCGTTCTTCTCCAGATAGCTCACGTCGGGCACCACAAGATCGATGCCGTACATGTCGTTCTCGGGGAAGCCGATGCCGCAGTCGATGACGATGATGTCCTTGCCGTACTCCAGGACCGTAATGTTCTTGCCAATCTCATTGAGACCGCCAAGAGGGATGATTTTCAGTTTTTCTGCCAAAAATAGGTCTCCTTTCCAATAATCAGGATTTCGTATGTACCCGCACAGGGCGGGTGAAATATTCCAAAAAAACGCACGAAAACCGCGCCGCGTATCCATCCGTGCTCCGGCCTCCCGTCGCCGTGCCTGCGGATGATCGCAGCGTTCTATGTCATTTTCGGGCGCTGTCCATCCCGCGCCCAAGGGGTCGTCCGTGCGTTCAGACGGACCAAGTGGAGCCATGATACCACACATTGCACAAAAAGTACAGTCTTTTTTCTGTTATTATGCCGAATGCCTTTCTTTTTTTCTGCCCCATTCCGACAGGCTTTTTAGTTGTGTTTGCCGGAGTTTTTTGATATAATAACATCACATTTTTTCATCTGTGCAGGGATAAGCAAGGCCGCGGCGCGGCAGGACGCAAGAAGGAGGCAGCGGAGATGAAAAACAAACTGCGGCGGATCCTCGAACCCAGCGCCGGTCTCTATCTGGCCGCGCTGGCGCTGGCCTGTATCGTCACCATCGTCCTGAAGCAGTACTATCTGGCTGCCGGCGAGGCGGTGCTCCTGCTGGCGCTGATCCTCTATCAGAGCAGCCTCCAGAACCGCCGCAAGCACGAGATCGCCCAATACGTCAAGAGCGCCACCGGCACCCTGATGGGGGCCACGCAGGACATGATCGTCCTGCCCTTCCCCATGGCGCTCATCAAGATCAGCACCCATGAGATCCTGTGGAACAACGAGGCCTTCCAGGAGATCGCGGGCACGGAGGACTCCCTCTTCGAGCGGCAGATCCACGAGCTCTTTCCCGGCTTCTCCACCTCCTGGCTGGCCGAGGGCAGCTATGAGCTGCCCGGCGAGGTCCAGTCCGGCGGCAAGCGCTACCATGTGCTGGGCACCCTGATCCGCTCCGACACCGGGGACGACCCGGTGCTGATGGGCATGACCTTCTGGCTTGACGACACGGACCATCTCAATATCAAGGACGAGTACGCCCGCTCCCGGCCCATCATGGTCACCATTCTGATCGACAACTACGACGAGCTCACCGCCAACCTGTCCGACAGCGCCGTCTCCAGTCTGAACGCGGAGCTGGGCGAGAAGATCAGCCTCTGGTGCGACAACTTCTCCGGCCTGCTGCGCAAGCTGGAGCGCAACCGTTTCCTGTTCGTCTTCGAGGCCCGGAACCTGAGCGCCATGCTGGAGGACAAGTTCTCCCTGCTGGACTCCATCCGCACGGTCTCCTCCCCCTCCGGGATCTACGCCACCGCCTCCATCGGCGTGGGCAAGGACGCGGGCTCCTTCCCTGAGCTCTTCGACTACTCCAATCTGGCCATCGAGATGAGCCTCTCCCGGGGCGGCGACCAGGCCGTGGTCAAGGACAACTACAACTTCACCTTCTACGGCGGCCGCAACAACGAGGCCGAGCGCCACACCAAGGTCAAGAGCCGCGTCATGGCGGGCTCCCTGCGGGAGCTGATCCGCCAGTCCAGCAGCGTCTTCGTGGTGGGGCATCGGAACTCGGACATCGACGCCATCGGCGCGGCGGTGGGCGTGCTGTGCCTGTGCCGGAAGCTGGGCAAAAAGGCCTCCATCGTGGCCGATCTGCAGAACACCCTGGCCGGGCCGCTCATCGCCACCATGCAGGAGATGCCGGAGTACGAAAACGCCTTCCTCACGGAGCAGGACGCCCTGCTGCAGGCCGATCCCAGGAGCCTGCTGGTGGTGGTGGACACCAACCGGCCGGATCAGGTGGACGCCCGGGGCCTGCTGGATTCCATCGAGCGCATCGTGGTCATCGACCACCACCGCCGGGCGGCGGACTATATCGAGCACGTGGCGCTGAATCTCCACGAGCCCTATGCCTCCTCCGCGTCGGAGCTGACCACGGAGCTGCTGCAGTACACCGTGGATCCCCAGGATCTGAAGCCCATGGAGGCCAGCGCGCTGCTCTCGGGCATCGCCCTGGACACGAAGAACTTCACCATCCGCACCGGCAGCCGGACCTTCGAGGCCGCCGCCTTCCTGCGCCGCTGCGGCGCGGACACCGTGGTGGTCAAGAAGATGTTCCAGAACGATCTGGGCTCCACCCTGGAGCGCTACCGCATCCTGCAGTCGGCGCGGCTGTACCGCAAGCAGATCGCCATCGCGGCGCTGGAGGAGGCCGCGGATCGGGCCATCGCCTCCCAGGCGGCGGACGAACTGCTGACCATCACCGGCATCACCGCCTCCTTCGTCGTCTATCCGCTGGACGGGATGGTCTATATCTCCGCCCGCTCCATCGGCGACGCCAACGTGCAGATGATCCTGGAGCCCCTGGGCGGCGGCGGCAACGCGGCCACGGCAGGTGCCCAGGTGTCCGATAAGAGTGTGCGGGAGGTCCTGGGGGATCTGGTTGCATCCATTGACAAATTCTATGACAAATAAAGGAGAGAGAAGACCATGAAAGTGATTCTGACGCAGGACGTCAAGGGCCAGGGCAAGCGCGGCCAGCTCATCGACGTGTCCGACGGCTACGCCCGGAACTACCTGCTGCCTCGGAAGCTGGCCACGGAGGCCACTGCCGACAACCTCAACACCATGAAGATGAACGACAAGGCCGCGGCGGAGAAGGCCGCCCGGGAGAAGGCCCAGGCGGAGGAGATCGCCAAGAAGCTGGAGGATCTGACCGTTCTGGTCATGGCCCGGGGCGGCGGCAGCGGGCGGCTCTTCGGCGCCGTCACCTCCGACGAGATCGCCTCTGCCCTCAAGGCCCAGCACGGCATCACCATCGACCGCCGCAAGATCGTTCAGGAAGAACCCATCAAAAATGTGGGGACCTATACCCTCAAGTGCCGTCTGGGCTATGAGGTGACGGGCAAGCTCCACATCGAGGTCCGCGAGGCCTGATTTCCGGAGGGATTTCCATGGAAGAACTGCTGTCCCGACAGGTCCCATACAGCGCCGAGGCGGAGCAGTCCGTCCTGGGCAGCATGCTCATCGACGCCCGCTGTGTCAGCGAGGTGGTGGGGATCCTGCGCCCCGACGACTTCTACGTGGAGCAGAACCGGGATATCTACGAGACCATCTACACCATGTTCAACTACTCCCAAGTCATCGACCCGGTGACGGTGTTGGACAAGATGCGCGAGCGGGGCGTCTTCAACGAGGAGAACTCCGCCAACTACCTGCTGCAGCTCATGGATGTGACCCCCTCGGCGGCCAACGCGGGCCGCTATGCGGAGATCGTCCGGGACAAGGCGCTGCTGCGGGCCATCCTCTCCGCCTCCACGGACATCACCCAGGCCGTCAATGAAGGCGTGGGCACCGCCGAGGATATCCTGGAGCTGGCGGAGAAGAAGATCTACGCCATCGGTTCCTCCGGCCGCAGCGACACCCTGGAGCACATCGCGACGGTGCTCATGAAGGTCTTTGACCGGCTGACGGAGCTCAGCGAATCGGGCAACGAGTTCCCCGGCCTGTCCACGGGCCTGCGGGATCTGGATCGGAAGATCAACGGTCTGAACAAGTCGGACCTGATCCTCATCGCCGCCCGTCCGGGCATGGGTAAGACCTCCATCGCTCTGAACATCGCGCTCCACGCGGCCAAGCATACGGACAAGGCCATCGTCTTCTTCTCCCTGGAGATGTCCCGGGAGCAGCTGGGCATGCGCCTGATCTCCAACGAGAGCTTTGTGGACAATCAGAAGCTGGTCACCGGCAAGCTCACCGAGGACGAGTGGAACCGCATCGGCCTCGCCTCCTCCGCCATCAGCCAGACGGATATCCGGGTGGACGACAACCCCTCCCTGACCGTTGCGGATATGAACGCCAAGTGCCGCCGGATCGACAACCTGGGGCTGGTCATCATCGACTATCTCCAGCTCATGACCTCCGCCGGGAACGGCCGCGCCAACGACAACCGGGTGAATGTGGTCAGCGACATCTCCCGCGCCATGAAGATCATGGCCAAGGAGCTCAACGTGCCCGTCATCTGCCTGAGCCAGCTCAATCGCGCCAACGAGAGCCGCGCCGACAAGCGCCCCCTGCTCTCGGATCTGCGCGAATCCGGCGCCATCGAGCAGGACGCGGACGAGGTCATCTTCCTCTACCGCGACGACTATTACAACGAGGACAGCGAGGAGAAGAACGTGGCCGAGGCCATCATCGCCAAGAACCGCCACGGCGAGACGGGCACCGTCAAGCTCCAGTGGCTGCCCCAGTACACCACCTTCGCCGATCGGGAGTGGAAGCACAGTGAGGACTGAAGTTTCCGCCGCCATGGAGCGTCTGCTCCCGGAGGGCGGGCTCGTCACCTGCGCCCTGTCCGGCGGCGCGGACTCCGTCGCGCTGCTCCATGTCCTGCGCGCGCTCTCGCCGGAGCTGGGCATTACACTGCGGGCGGCCCATTTCAATCATCAGCTGCGCGGCGCGGAATCGGACGAAGACGAGGTCTTCGTCCGGTCTCTCTGCGAACGCTGGTCCATTCCCCTGACCGTGGGCCGGGGGGACGTTCGCGCACTGGCCGAGACCTCGACGGACAGCGTGGAGGAGGCGGCGCGGCGAGCGCGCTATGCATTTTTCGATACCCTCCCCGGCTTTGTCGCCACCGCTCACACGGCAGACGACAATCTGGAGACGCTGCTCATCAATCTCCTGCGGGGCACGTCCCTGGCGGGGCTGGGCGGCATCCCGCCGAAGCGCGGGAAGCTCCTGCGACCCATGCTGGGCGTCAGCCATCAGCAGGTCCTGGCCTATCTGGCGGAGCACGACCTGCCCCACCGGGAGGACGGGAGCAATCAGGACCGCCGGTTTCTCCGCAACCGGCTTCGGCTGGACGCGGTCCCTCTGCTCAAGGCGGAGAATCCCCGGCTGCTGGAACAGGTCCAGGCAATGACGTCCCGGCTGCGCGCCGACGAAGCGCTGCTGTCCGAGCTGGCGGATCAGGCGCTGGAGCGCGCCCGCAGCGGCGACGGCTATGACTGCGCCGCCCTGGCTGCCCTGCCGGATCCCCTGCTGCAGCGCTCCGCCATCCGGCTGCTTTCTGATCTGCCGGATCGGAGCGCCGCCCATGTGGAGGCCCTGTGCCGGCTGATCCGCTCGGAGAACCCCTCCGCGCAGATCGATCTGCCCGGCGGCCGCGCCGCCCGGCGGGTCTACGGGCTGCTTCTGATGGATCGGGCGTCGTCTTCGCCCATCCCCAGGACTTTTCTCAGCATTCCCGGCGAGACCCGGATCGGTACGCACGTGATTCGCGTGGCTCGCAGCGAGACGCCCCTTCCCGGGGCGATCAACCTGCCGGACGTCCCGGAGCTGTTCGTGCGCAGCCGCGAACCCGGGGACGTGATCCGGCTGCCCGGCGGAAGCCGCACCCTGCACAAGCTCCTCATTGACCGAAAAGTCCCCGCCGCAGACCGGGACAGCGTTCCCGTGCTCTGCACCGCTGACGGACCGGCGGCGCTGCTGGGCGTCCCAAACGCCGCGCCGCCCTGTCCCGAACAGGGGCCCTATCTCACCATCACGTACAAGGAGTAACGCCTGTGAAACCTCAACGCCGCATATCCGTTTTCGTCCTGTTTGTCTTCATCATCTCCCTGCTGGTGATGATGTACGCCATTCTCTCCAAACAGGCGTCCGCCAACGCGCCCAGCTATTCCGAGGTGCTGACCCTGTTCCAGGAGGAGAAGGTCAAGTCCTTCTCCGTCCAGGACAACGTCCTGGTCATGGATCTGTATGAGCCCTACGAGGGACAGACCACCGTCACCAAGACCCTGGCCAGCTTCGACACCTTTGACCGGGATCTGCACGAGCTCATCGAGGAGCAGTTCGCCGCGGGCATCATCCAGGAGTACGACTACCCCAAGGGGCGCAGCAATTCCTGGGTGAGCATCCTGCTGCCCTATCTGCTCCTCGGAGGGCTGTTTGCCGTGTTCATGATCTTCCTCATCAATCGGGCAAACCAAAGCAACGGCGGCAGTATGGCCCGCTTCAGCAAGGCCAATGCCCGGGTGAACACCGTCAGCAACGTCACCTTCCGGGACGTGGCTGGCGCGGATGAGGAGAAGGCCGAGCTGGTGGAGCTGGTGGACTTCCTGAAGGACAGCGGCAAGTACACCGCCATCGGCGCCAAGATCCCCAAGGGTGTGCTGCTGGTCGGCCCTCCGGGCACCGGCAAGACCCTGCTGGCCAAGGCCGTCGCCGGCGAGGCGAACGTCCAGTTCCTGTCCATCTCCGGCTCCGATTTCGTCGAGCTCTACGTCGGCGTCGGCGCCGGCCGTGTGCGCGACCTGTTCGAGCAGGCCAAGAAGCTCGCCCCCGCGATCATCTTCATCGACGAGATCGACGCGGTCGGCCGCCAGAGAGGCAGCGGCCTCGGCGGCGGACACGACGAGCGCGAGCAGACGCTCAACCAGCTCCTGGTCGAGATGGACGGCTTCAGCAACAACGAGGGCGTCATCGTCATGGCCGCCACGAACCGCGCGGACATCCTTGACAACGCGCTGCTGCGCCCCGGCCGCTTCGACCGCCAGGTCTATGTCGGCCTGCCCGACATCAAGGGCCGCGAGGCCATCCTGAAGATCCACTCCCGCGACAAGCAGCTGGGCGACGACGTCAACCTCAACTCCATCGCCCGCGGCACGGCGGGCTTCTCCGGCGCAGACCTCGAGAACCTGATGAACGAGGCGGCGCTGCTGGCTGTGCGCCGCCGCCACCGCTTCATCACCATGGAGGACGTGGAGGAGGCCATCCTCAAGGTCGAGATGGGCCCCGAGAAGAAGAGCCGCAAGGTCAGCGACAAGGCCCGCCGCCTGACGGCCTACCACGAGTCCGGTCACGCGGTCGCCGCGAAGTTCCTGGAGCACGTCGATCCGGTGCACTATATCACGATCATCCCGCGCGGCCAGGCCGGAGGCTTCACGCTGATGCGTCCGAACGAGGATCTGGAGAGCTTCACCTCCCGCGCGCAGATGTTCGAGGACATCGTGATGGCGCTCGGCGGCCGGATGGCCGAAAAGCTCTTCCTCGACGACATCTCCACCGGCGCATCCGCGGACATTCAGCACGCCACCCACATTGCCCGCAGCATGGTCATGCGCTACGGCATGAGCGACCGACTTGGCCCCATTCTCTACGACAGCTCCGACCATTCGATCTTCATCGGCCGCGACTTTGGCACGACGAAGAGCTATTCGGAGGAGACCGCCGCCGCGATCGACGAGGAAGTGAAAAAGATCTTCGACCAGGCCACGGCCGAGTGCGAGCGCATCCTCACCGAGCACCGTGAGCAGCTGATCGCCGTTGCCGAATATTTGCTGGCACACGAGACGATGGAGGGCGAGGAGTTCGACTACTTCTTCGAGCACGGCGAGTTCATGCCCGAGTCCGCGAAGGACGCGAAGAAGGCGAAAAACGACGCCACCATCGAGCGTCCGGCCCGCCGGATCGCCCGCTTCGACGGCGACGAGCCGCAGGAGCTCCCGCAGGGCATCGACGGCCGGAACGACCCGCCCGGGGGCGTGGACCCGGAAAAACCGGAATAATACCGTCAAAACAGCGAAAAACGCAGGGTCTTCCCTGCGTTTTTCGTTCGGAACGGGCGGAAATATGTATTGACAGAAGAAGGGAAACTTGTTAGAATAAATCGTCTCAATTGGATACAACAAAGGGTTTCCAAAGCAAGATAGCGACCGCTGCAGCGATGCAGCCGAGGCCAGACGGACAGCCGGGTCGAATGCCGAAATTCCGCGGAACGCGGCGGCAACTTCTGTTGCCTTATTGATTGAGTTAAAAGCTCAGTTTCTGCAAAGTTGGTTCCTTTATAACCATTGTCGAAAGACAGTCAACCTTGGGAAATGGTCAATAAGAGTAAGAGTAGTAAAGGCTTCTTTGCTGTATAGACTCCTTCACTCCATTGAGGCGGCGCCGCCCTGCGCGGTGCTGTTCCATCGTCTTATCCGGGTGACGTGCGCTTTCGGCGCGCGTCACTTTTTTTGCGCGGGAGGACAGGAAATGAAAAAGATCGTCGAGCTGAAAAACGTCACCAAGTCCTTTGACGGGGAAATGGTGCTCGATCATATCAATCTGGATATCTACGACAACGAGTTTCTGACGCTGCTGGGTCCCTCCGGCTGCGGCAAGACCACGACGCTGCGCATCATCGGCGGCTTCGAGAGCGCCGACGAGGGCGAGGTGATCTTCATGGGCGAGCGCATCAACGACATGCCGCCCCACAAGCGCAACGTCAACACCGTCTTCCAGCGCTACGCCCTTTTCCCGCACCTGAACGTGTTTGAAAACGTCGCTTTTTCCCTGCGGGAGAAGCGGGTGCCGAAGGAAGAGATCAACGAGCGCGTGACCGAAATGCTCAAGCTCGTGGCGCTGACCGGCTTTGAAAAGCGCAGCGTGTCCAGCCTCTCCGGCGGCCAGCAGCAGCGCGTGGCCATCGCCCGCGCCCTGGTCAACCGGCCGAAGGTGCTGCTCCTGGACGAGCCGCTGGCCGCGCTCGACCTGAAGCTGCGCAAGGACATGCAGCAGGAGCTGAAGAACATCCAGAAGGCCACCGGCATCACCTTCATCTTCGTCACGCACGACCAGGAGGAGGCTCTGAGCATGTCCGACACCGTCGTCGTCATGTCCAACGGCCGCATCCAGCAGATCGGCACCCCGCCGGACATCTACAACGAGCCGGTCAACGCCTTCGTGGCGGACTTCATCGGCGAGAGCAACATCGTCGACGGCGTGATGCTGCGCGACCGGAAGGCCGCCTTCTCCGGCCAGGTGTTCGACTGCGTGGACTTCGGCTTCGAGCCGAAGGAGCCGGTCGACGTCGTGATCCGGCCCGAGGACGTGGACATCGTGCCCGAGGAGAAGGGCATGCTGAAGGGCGTCGTCACCTCCGTCACCTTCCTCGGCGTGCACTATGAGATCATCGTCGACATCGACGGCTTCAAGTGGATGATCCAGACGACGGACTTTGTCGACGTGGACGAGCGCATCGGCCTGTATATCGAGCCGGAGGCCATCCACATCATGAAAAAGAGCGAGTACTCCGGCATGTTCGGCGACTATTCCTCCTTCTCGATGGAGCTGGACGAGATCGGCGAGCTGGAGCAGATCGAGGAGCTGGGCGAGCTGACCGAGGAGCCGGCGCCGGAAAGCGAGCCGGAGACATGAACAACAACAAGCGTCTCGGCGCGGGGCGCAGTCTGATCCAGCGGCTGGCGCTCGCGCCCTACTCGTTCTGGGCGGCGCTGTTCATCATCGTGCCGCTGATCTTTGTGGCCTACTACGCCTTTACCGACAACGATTATCACTTTACCACCGAAAACCTCAGCCGCTTCTTCACCGCGACCTCCGAGGTCAACGACGGGGAAGGGGTCAAAGAGGTCCGCACCTACCTGCTGATCTTCGCCCGCTCGCTGAAGCTGGCGCTCATCTCCACGCTGATCTGCCTGCTGATGGGCTATCCCTTCGCGCTGATGATCTCCCGAGCGAGCGCGAAGACCCAGGGCATCCTGATCACGCTGATCATGATCCCGATGTGGATGAACTTCCTGATCCGCACCTACGCCTGGATGACCATCCTGCAGGACACCGGCATCCTCAACGGCTTTCTCGACTGGCTGGGCCTCGGGCGCATCCACATCATCGGCACCGAGAGCGCCGTCGTCATCGGCATGGTGTACGACTACTTCCCCTACATGATCCTGCCGATCTACTCGGTGATGGCCAAGATGGACGTCAAGCTCATCGAGGCAGCGCGCGACCTCGGCTGCGGCAGCTTCGGCGTGTTGCGCCGCGTGGTCTGGCCACTGAGCCTGCCGGGCGTGATCTCCGGTGTGGAGATGGTGCTGATCCCCTCGATCTCCACCTTCTATATCTCCCAGAAGCTCGGCAACGGCAAGTTCTATCTGATCGGCGACGCGATCGAGAGCCAGTACGTCGCCAACAACCTGCACTTCGCCGCCGCCATCGCCTTCATCCTGATGCTGGTGCTGCTGGTCGGCATGGCGCTGCTGCAGCGCGCGGCGAACAAGCGCGCGATGGCCTGAGGGGAGGGAAGAGAAATGAAACCGATCGCCAAAGTTTACACCGGGCTCGTGATGCTCTTCCTCTTCGCGCCGATCCTGATCCTGCTCGTCTTCTCCTTCAACGGGGCGAAAAGCCTTTCGGTCTTCTCCGGCTTCTCGCTGCATTGGTATGAGGAGCTCTTCCGCGACGCGGAGACCCTCAGCTCGGTGAAGAACACGCTGATCCTCGCCGTGAGCGCGGCGCTGATCTCCACCGCCATGGGCACGGCCGCCGCCGTCGGCATGTACCGGCTGAGGAACCGCTACCTGCGTCTGGCGCTGGACACCGCGACCAATATCCCGATGATCAACCCCGATATCATCACCGGCATTTCGCTGATGCTGATGTTCGTCTTCGTCGGGCGGCTTTTCGGCGCGGCCACCAGCCTGAATTTCTGGACGATGCTGATCGCCCACGTCACCTTCTGCCTGCCCTATGTGATCCTCCAGGTGCTGCCGAAGCTGCAGCAGATGGACAAGGCGCTGCCGGAGGCTGCGATGGATCTGGGCTGCACGCCGCTGCGGGCCTTCTTCAAGGTCGAGGTGCCCGAGATCATGCCCGGCATTCTGACCGGCCTGATCATGGCCTTCACCCTCTCGCTGGACGACTTCGTCATCAGCTACTTCACCTCCGGCAACGGCTTCCAGACCCTGCCGATCCGCATCTATAACATGACAAAAAAGACCGTCACGCCGAAGATGTACGCCCTGGCGACCATCATCTTCTTCGTGATCCTGGCCATGCTTCTGATCTCCAACCTCCTCGACGCCAACACGGCCCAGAGCGTGAAGGAGGCCAGAGAGAAGAAAAAGGCCAGAAAGAGCGCTTAGTGCTTAGTATTCAGTATACAGGAGGACAAACCGATGAAAAAGATTCTTTCCGCGCTTCTGGTCTGCGCGATGCTGCTCGCGCTGACGGCCCTGGCCGGCTGCGGCTCCAAGGACACGCTGACCCTGAACGTCTACAACTGGGGCGAGTATATCTCCGACGGCTCCGAGGGCTCGCTCAACACCGTCAAGGCCTTTGAAAAATGGTACGAGGCCGAGTACGGTCAGAAGGTCAAGGTCAACTACACGACCTATGCCAGCAACGAGGACATGTACGCCAAGCTCTCCAGCGGCGCCGTCAGCTACGACGTCGTCATTCCCTCGGACTACATGATCGCCCGCATGATCTCCGAGGACATGCTCCTGCCGCTGAATTTTGACAATATCCCGAACTATCAGTACATCGACCAGAGCTTCCGCGGCCTGTACTACGATCCGACCGACGCCTACTCTGTGCCCTACACCTACGGCGTGGTCGGCGTGATCTACAACGCCGCCGTTGTGGACGAGGCGGACGTCGGCGGCTGGGATCTGCTGTGGAACCAGAAGTACAGCGGGGAGATCCTGCAGTTCAACAACTCCCGCGACGCCTTTGCCACCGCCCAGTACAAGCTCGGCATCGACGTCAACTCCACCGACCGCGCCGACTGGGACAAGGCCCTGGCCGAGCTGAAGGCCCAGGCGCCCCTGGTCAAGAGCTATGTCATGGACGAGATCTACAACATGATGGAGTCCGGCGAGGCCGCGATCGGCGCCTACTACGCGGGCGACTACTTCACGATGGTCGACGCACAGGCTGACGGCGTGGACCTGCAGTTCTACTACCCCGATCCCACCAACTTCTTCGTCGACGCGATGTGCATCCCGAAGGGCTGCCAGAACCAGGAGCTGGCCGAGATATTCATCAACTACATGCTCTCCGAGGAGCCGGCAGTCGCCAACGCCGAGTACATCTACTACGCCTCCCCGAATTCCCTGGTCTACAACAACGCCGACTATCAGGAGGAACTGGGCGAGGAGACGATGGACGTGCTCTACCGCTTCACCGACAACTTCAACGAGTACCTGAACCGGTACGCCTACCACAACCTCGACGCCGACACCCTGGGCTACATCACCACGCTTTGGGAGACGCTGAAAATCGGCTGATTCAGTTTTAAGTTTTTAGATTTTAGAAAAATACGCCCTGTGACAAGTGTCACAGGGCGTATTTTCTGTTGGAGAAGCCTCGCAGAGTTTTCGCCGCGCACGGCGAAAAAGAATTCAGAATCCGTGTTTTCCGGGGGCGTGTACCTCGGAAAACACACCTTAACGGAAAGCCCGGTGAAGCGGGTTTCCGTTGAATAAACTAATACGGCCAGGTGGGCAGCCACTTGAGAAGCTTCGTGGCGAGCTCGCTGTTGACGCGCATGCCGGAGGTCGCGGGGTAGAAGAGGATGAACAGCAGCGCGCTCAGCACGCAGAAACCGACGACGAAGGGCTTCCAGCGCCTGATGTTGTCGCGCATCAGGCCGAAGACGTAGCCCAGCGCGAGCACGAGGAAGATTGAGCAGGGGAAGTAGTGGTACTCGTAGGTCGTGCGGGTGATGAAGATCCAGGGCAGCAGCTGCGCCAGATAGCCCCAGAGCAGGAAGCCCGCCTTGCGTTCCCGGCGGATCAGCAGCATGTAGATCAGCACCGGCAGGGTCAGGAGACCGGCCCAGCAAAGCAGCGGGTTGAGCCAGGTGCCGAAGCTTGAGCGGGTCCCGTCGCCGAAGTTTTTCAGATAGAAGAACACCGGCCGGATATCCAGCATCCATTGGTACCAGCGGGAGGCGTAGGGGTGCGTGGATTCGATGCCCTTGTGGTAGTTGAACATGTCGCCCTGGTTCTTCCAGACGAGCGCCGTATACTCGCCGCTGAAGGGGATGCAGCCGCGGGCGTTGCCGTAGGGGATATAGGCGAGGTAATAGATCAGCATCGGAACGGCCACGAAGAAGATCAGGCACCAGGCCACGTTCGCCGCGAATTCCGTGCCGGGATAGCGGTAGTCCGGCTTTTCGCCGCGCTCGCGTCCCTCCGGGGAGACGGCGCGCGCCTGGCGCAGCCAGTGGATGAGCCACAGCACGCCGAGCCCCGCCCCCGCGTAGAGGCAGGTCCACTTGCAGGCGGCGCCGAAGCCGAAGAACACGCCGCTCAGCGCCAGATCCTTCAGCTTCCGGGTCTGCAGGTACTCGTACATGAAGCCGTACATCAGCAGGATGAAGAACACGCCGAAGGTGTCGATCGTGGCGATGCGGGTCTGGGTGAAATGCATGAAGTCGGTGGCCAGCAGCGCGGCGCAGGCGCCGGGGACGAACCTGCCGCCGAAGAGCTTGCGGGCAAACCAGTAGATCAGCGGCAGCATCGCCACGCCGAAGAGCGTGCCCATGAAGCGCCAGCCGAAGGGCGTCATGCCGAAGATCGCGATGCCGAGGGAGATGATCGTCTTGCCGAGCGGCGGGTGCGTCCACTCGTAGGGATTCATTCCGCGCAGGTGTTCCCAGGCGGTGCGGGCGTGGTAGATCTCGTCGAAGTAGCTGGAGTTCATATAATGCGGCGTCTCCGGCACCAGGTCCTGCTCGTCGCAGAGCTCGGCGCAGGCGCTCCGCAGGGCCAGCCGCTCGCCCTCGGGGCTGAACACGGCGATCTCGCCCAGCTCGACGCCGTTCCAGCCGGTGAGGCGGACGGCGCTCACGACGCCGGCGGGTGCCCCGTCCAGCTTGGGCTCTTCCCACTTGAGCACGGAGGCGTGTCCGACCTCATAGCTCGCCGCGGGCAGCCAGCTGCTGCCGTCGGGCGAAAACTCGATGCTGCAGTCGCCCTGCACGATGCCGGTGAAGAGCATCACGCGGCCGACGGGGGAGGGGCTTTCCAGCTCGAACACGGCGCTCTCGCCGCTGAAGCGGCGGAAGCTCTGCGGCGAGCGGGCGTTGCCGAGATTGACGAAGGCGACGACGGTGTAGATCAGGGTCAGCGCGAGGATGAACCAGTGGCTGCGCCAGCCGCGCTTTTCATCCTGCAGCTTCTGCGGCGGCCTGCAGACGCGCAGGGCCGGCAGCCCGGCGAAGAAGACCACGATCAGGATGGCGGTGGCGATGGGCAGCAGATAGGTGGCTTTCATAGGCATATCCGTTCCCGGCGGGGGCTTTCGCCCCCGCCGTCAGCTTATTTCAGTACTTCGTGCAGTTCCTTGACGCTCGGGAGCGTGTAGTCCGGCTGGCGCTCGGCCGCGGCGGCCATCTCCGGGCTCGTTTCGCCCGAGAGCACCAGCACCGACACGCTTCCCGCGTTCTGCGCCACGGCGATGTCGGTGTAGAGCCGGTCGCCGACCGCGCAGATCTTCTCGTTGGGGATGCCGGTCATTTCGGAGATCACGTCGATCATGTTGCGGTTGGGCTTGCCGATGAACTCGGGCTTCACGCCGGAGGAGGCGGTCAGCAGCGCGCAGATGCTGCCGCAGTCGGGCAGGACCTCGCCGCGCGGCATCGGGCAGACCCAGTCGGGGTTGGCGGCGATGAAGACCGAGCCCCGGCGCAGATAGTGCACGGCTCTGTCCAGCTTCTCGTACACCAGCTCCGTGTCGAAGCCCTGCACCACGACGTCCACGTCCTCGACCAGGGCGTGGCCCTTTTCATCGTTGACGAGGCGGATGCCGTAGCTGACGAGCTCGCGGTAGAAGGCCTTCGTCCCGGCGAGATAGACGCTCGCGCCGGGGTGCCGCTGGTTGAGGAAGAGGCCGGTGGCCATGCCGGAGGTAAAGACGTTCTCCGCCTCGCAGGGGAAGCCCAGGCGGCGCAGGCGGGTAATGTAGTCGGTGCCCGCGCGGGAGGAGTTGTTCGTGAGGTAGATGTATTTCTTGCCCAGGCGGGGCAGGTCCTCCATCAGCTCGATCGCGCCGTCGTAGACCTCGTCGCCCAGGTAGAGCGTCCCGTCCATGTCGAACAGGAACAGCTCGCAGTTTTTGAGTTTGGAATAATCCATGACGTTTCTCCCTATGTGTATTCCCATCGAAAGAGCGGCGGCGCCGCTCTTTTGATCATTCGTCGTCGCCCCAGAGGAGGGCGCAGCGGACGGCCTTGTGCCAGCCGTGCAGCAGCACGCGGCGCTTCGCCTCGTCGAGCTCGGGGGTGAAGATGCGGTCGACGGCCCAGTTGTTGCGCACGTCGTCCAGGCCGGTCCAGTAGCCGACGGCCAGGCCCGCCAGATAAGCCGCGCCCAGCGCCGTGGTCTCGATGCAGCGGGGGCGGTACACATCCGCGGCGATCAGGTTGGACTGGAACTGCATCAGGAAGTCGTTGGCGCAGGCGCCGCCGTCTACCTTCAGGTCCGCGATCGGGATGCCGGAGTCGCGCTCCATCGCGCGCACGATGTCATAGGTCTGATAGGCCAGGCTCTCGAGCGTGGCGCGCACCAGATGCGCACGGCTGAAGCCGCGGGTGATGCCGACCACGCAGCCGCGTGCCCGCTGGTTCCAGTAGGGAGCGCCGAGGCCGGTAAAGGCCGGGACGACGTAGCCGCCCGCCGTGTCGGGAACGCTGACGGCGTAGTCCAGGCTCTCTTTGGCGGAGGTCAGCACCTGCAGCTCGTCGCGCAGCCACTGGACCGCGGCGCCCGCGATGAAAATCGAACCCTCCAGCGCGTACTGCACGGTGCCGTCGGCGCTGGCGGCGATGGTGGTCACGAGGCCGTTTTCGCTGCTGACGATCTCGCTGCCGGTGTTCATCAGCAGGAAGCAGCCCGTGCCGTAGGTGTTCTTCATCTGGCCGGGCTCGAAGCAGCACTGGCCGAAGAGGGCGCACTGCTGGTCGCCCGCCGCGCCGGCGATCGGGATCTCGCCGCCGAGCAGCTCGAAGTCCGTGCTGCCGTAGACGCAGGAGGAGGGCTTGACCTCGGGCAGCATGTTCTCGGGCACGTCGAGGAGGTTCAGCAGCTCCTTGTCCCAGCAGAGCTCGCGAATGTTGTATAGCATCGTGCGGCTGGCGTTGGTGTAGTCGGTCACGTGCACGCGCCCGCCGGTCAGCTTCCAGATCAGCCAGGTGTCGATCGTGCCGAAGAGCAGCTTGCCGGCCGCGGCGCGGCGGCGCGCGCCGGGGGTGTTGTCCAGGATCCACTTGATCTTCGAGCCGGAGAAGTAGGCGTCCGGCACCAGGCCGGTCTTCTCCCGGATCTTGTCGCTCCAGCCGTCGTGCACCAGGCCGTCGATGATCTCCGAGGTGCGGCGGCACTGCCAGACGATGGCCTTCGCGATCGGCTCGCCGGTCTCCTTGTCCCAGACCACGGTGGTCTCGCGCTGGTTGGTGATGCCGATGGCGGCGATGTTCTCCGCCGTCACGTTCAGCTTGGCCATGGCGTTGCGCGCCACCTCGAGCGTCGTGTTCCAGATCTCCATGGCGTCGTGCTCCACCCAGCCGGGCTGCGGATAATACTGACGGAATTCCTTGTTGACGACCGCGCAGATGTTGCCGGATTTGTCGAAGATGATGCAGCGGGAGCTTGTCGTCCCCTGATCCAGTGCCATAATGTACTTCATGTGCGTCCTCCCTTTCATTTTTACAGTTTTTTCTTACAGTGTATACTTTCCTATACTAAATCATACTGTATCATCCGGCGGCCCGAAATGCAAGATGCGGCGGGAAAAATTCAGAAAGAGACCGGAAAACCTCTTGGAAAAATCCGACGGATGCGGTATGATGGGGAAAAAGCCCGAGGGGGAAAGCTGCCGTGATCTTCCTGTATTTCCTGATCTTCTGCCTGATATCGACCGCGCTGTACGCGCTGCTGGCCGCGTCTGTGAGCTTCTGGAGCCTGCTGGCGGTCTTCGCGCTGAGCTATCTGGCGGCCAATCTGCTGTTCGTACTGATCTTTTTCATTTCCGCGGCCTGCATGCCGCGCCTCAAGCCGGGCGAGGGCGTCGAGCGGCAAAGCGTTCTGATGCGCCGTCTCTGCTGCGCGGTCGCGCGCTGGCTCTGCGGGAACGCGGGGATGCGCGTGCGCTTCGCCGGCCTGGAAAAGCTGCCGGAGGGGCCTTTCCTCTACGTCAGCAACCACCGCTCCATCTTTGACCCTCTGGTCGTCATGGGCTACCTGGGCGAGAAGAACATCAGCTTCGTCTCCAAGCCCTCCAACCTCGAGATCCCGCTGGTCGGCCGGGCCGCGCGCCACGCCGGTTTCCTGGCCATCGACCGCAAGAACAACCGCGAGGCGCTCAAGACCATCCTGATGGCCGCGGACTATCTCAAGCGCGGCGTCTGCAATATGGGCATCTATCCCGAGGGCACCCGCAGCAAAACGCGCGAGATGCTGCCCTTCCATGCCGGCTCCTTCAAGATCGCCCAGCGCGCCGGGGTGCCGGTGGTCGTGGCCTGCACCCGCGGCACCGAGCGGGTGGCGAAGACGCTCTTCGTGTGGCGGACGCCGGTGACGGTGGAGATCCTGGACGTGTTCGAAGCCGGGCATGTGAAGGCGACCGGCACCTCGGAGCTGGCCGAAGAGACCCGGCGCATGATCCGGGCGAGACTGGACGAAACGGAATGATTCGGAATGAGAATGAGAGAGGGAGATCGGCAATGAGCAATAAAGTGGCGCTGGTTACCGGCTCGTCGCGCGGCATCGGCGCGGCGGCGGCCGCGGCGCTGGCCCGTGCGGGCTATGCGGTGTGCATCAATTATATTGAAAGAGAGGACGCGGCGGAGGCGCTGGCGGCTCAGCTGAGAAGCGAGGGCTGCCGCGTCATCACCCAGCAGGCGGACGTGGCCGACCGCGAGGCCGTCAACGCGATGGTCGCGCGCATCGAGCGCGAGCTCGGCCCGGTGACGCTGCTGGTGTCCAACGCCGGCATCGCCGAGCAGCACCTCTTCCAGGACATCAGCCCCGCCTGGTGGAAGCGCATCTTCGACGTCAACCTCAACGGCGCCTTTCACTGCGCCCAGGCCGTGCTGCCGCACATGCTGCACGAGCACGCGGGCTGCATGATCTTCGTCAGCTCGATCTGGGGCTCGCACGGGGCCTCCTGCGAGACGGCCTACGCCGCGACGAAGCACGCGATCGTCGGCCTCAGCCGCTCGCTGGCCGCGGAGCTCGCGCCGAGCGGCATCCGCGTCAACTGCGTCGCCCCGGGGGTCATCGACACCGACATGGTGCAGGTGCTCGGCCGCGAGACGCTCGACGCCCTGGCCGCGGAGGAGATCCCGCTGGGCCGCCTCGGCCGCCCGGAGGAGATCGCGCGCGCGATCCTCTTCCTCGCCGAGGAGGCGAGCTATACGACAGGCCAGGTCCTGCAGGCGGACGGCGGATTTTTTATCGGATAAATTTGGAAATGCGGATAAATTCTCAGTCCAAAAATGAATATCCAAAAGATTTTACGAATATTTTAAGGCGGAATTTGTCATTCTGCACAGAAATGTTCTGTTACTTTTAACAGATATAGACAAATGCCGCCCCGGCACAACCTGTCAGATTGCATAAGAAGTCGCTGAATAATATGAAAACAGGCAATTCTTGCTTGATATCGGTGACGGGATATGCTAAAATATATGGCAGATTTGTGAACAGCATCTTTTCGCATATTTTTTCTTTCCCCGCGGCGCTGTGCCGCGGCGGAACGAAGCCCCGTTTATTATCCGTACATGATGTGCGTTTAATAAAAAATATATATTAGGAGGAAATGAAAAAATGAGCAAGAACCTGTCCAAGCTCCTGGCCCTCTTGCTGGCCCTGGCGATGGTGTTCGCTCTGGCCGCCTGCGGTGAGAAGCCCGCTGCCGAGCCCGCTGCCGAGCCCGCTGCCGAGCCCGCCGCCGAGCCCGCTGCCGAGCCCGCCGCCGAGCCTGCCGCCGAGCCCGCTGCCGAGCCCGCTGAGCCTGCGGAGGTCCCCAGCTATACCTGGAACTCGTATAGCTCCTCTCTGGCGAACAACTGGAACCCCCACACCTGGGAGACCAACGCCGACTCCGCCATGTTCATCTACCTGACGTCCCCGCTGGTTGACTACACCATCCTCGACTCCGAGGAAGGCGTGTATCAGTACTACTACGAGATGGCGACCTCCGTCGAAGACGTGACGGCGGACAACAAGGCCGACCTTGAGAAGTATGCTGTCAACCTGCCCGAGGGCAAGACCGTCGACGACATTGACGCCGGCTACGTCTACGAGCTCAAGCTCCGTCCCGAGGCCTGCTGGGCCGACGGCACGCCCATCAACGCCGACGACTACGTCTACTCCCTGCAGCAGCTGCTGGATCCCAACATGCACAACTACCGCGCCAACAACTACATCTCCGGCGAGTATGCCTGGGCCGGCGCGAGCGCCTACTACTACAGCGGCTCCACCGCGTACATGGACGCTGTCGGCGCTTTCCCGATGGATGCTCTGACCGCCGGTGAGGACGGCCAGTACGTCACCGAGGACGGCTTCCCCGTCTTCATTGCGCTGAACTTCCCGCTTGACTGGACCGGCGGCAACACGCTGAAGGACTACGTCGATGCCTACGGCGAAGCCTACTTTGACGTGACCAACTGGGATGCCCTCGTCGCCATGATGGACGAGAACGGCCTGATCCCCCTGACCGATGAGAACCTCGAGCTCTTCACTCCCGTCACCTGCGGCAACGAGGCCTGGGGCGAGACCGATGCCGATCTGCCCAACTACTTCGCCTATGCGCAGACCTTCCCCGAGGTCGGCTTCGAGACTGTCGGCTTCTACAAGGTTGACGACTACACGGTCCGCATCGTTCTCGAGAACCGCACCTCCTTCAACTACTTCATCTACTCCATCGCCGGCTCCGGCGGCAACTGGATCGTCTACAAGGATCTCTACGAGGCCGGCAAGGACACCTCCGGCGAGCTGGTGACCACCGACTACGGCACCACGCCCGAGAACACCATGTCCTACGGTCCCTACATGTTCGAGTCCATGCAGGCCGACAAGCAGATGGTCTTCGTGCAGAACCCCAACTGGTACGGCTGGGAGCAGGGCGAGGACGGCACGCTGGTCTCCTACACCGAGGTTGAGATCGACGGCGAGATCCAGCAGCAGTACCGCGCCACCCGCATCGTCATCGACGTCATGGACGACACCGCCGCGAAGCAGGCCTTCCTGAAGGGCCAGCTGAGCACCTGGGTCCCGACCGCTGAGGATCTGCTGACCTACGCTGCGTCCGATCAGCTCTACAAGGCCCCCGAGACCTACACCATGCGCTTCTTCTTCAACACCAATGTCGAAGCGCTGCAGAAGATGGACGAGTCCAAGGGCAACACCAACTCCGTCGTTCTGTCCAACGTCAACTTCCGTAAGGCTCTGTCCCTCGCCATTGACCGTTCCGAGTTCGTGAAGGCCACCGAGGGCTACATCCCCGCTTACTCCATCCTCAACAGCCTGTACTTCTACAACATCTTTGACGATCCCTCCTCCTCGTACCGCAGCAGCGACGAGGCCATGCAGGCCATCTGCGACCTCTACGGTGTTGAGTACGGCGCCGGCACTCCCTACGCCACGCTGAAGGACGCCTACGATTCCATCAACGGCTACAACCTCACCGAGGCCAAGGAGCTGTTCACCCAGGCCTGCAAGGAGCTGGTTGAGGCCGGCCTCTACACCGAGGGCGATCCGATCTATGTCCGTATCGGCTACAAGAAGGGCGCCATCGACAGCGCCGAGCAGAACCAGGTCACCCTGCTCAACCAGTTCGTGAACGCCGCTCTCGAGGGCACCGGCTTCGGCCAGTTCACCTTTGAGGCTGTCGGCAACATCACCGACCGTTACGGCGACGTGCCCAAGGGCGAGTTCGCGCTTGGCTGGGGCGCCTGGGGCGGCAACGCCTTCGGTCCCTTCTCCATCTTCCGTGTGTACTTCGACGTCGACTACATGGGCGGCATCGAGAACATCCACGAGGGCGGCTGCTGGGATCCCAGCAAGACCGAGCTGACTCTGACGGTCGACGGTGAGGAGGTCACCATGACCTGGCAGGAGTGGTCCAACAGCCTGATCGGCACCGGCCGCTTCGCCGACGAGGAGCAGGATCCCGACTTCAAGACCCGTCTGGGCATCCTGGCTCAGCTCGAGGGCGAGTACCTCAAGCTCTACTACTGCATCCCGATGTGCGCGACCTCCGTGCCCGAGCTGGTCAGCTTCAAGAACAGCTACTACACCGAGGACTACAACATCATGTACGGCTTCGGCGAGCTGCGTCTGGTTCAGTTCAACTACACCGACGCCGAGTGGGATGAATTCGTTGCCTCTCAGGGCGGCGAGCTCCACTACGAGTAATCGTTCCCGCGGATCATCCGCGCGCATAACCCAATAACGACAGCGGGGGAGGCCCACGCTTCCCCCGCTGTTTTCCCAACCGTGAGCTCTGATATAATCTGCCATTTTTTGTAATGGCGGATTTTATCAAAGCTTACTGCGCTATTTCTCATCAAAGACCGGAGAGCAAAAAGGAGACCGAGCCTATGACTAAGTATGTTCTCAAACGTATTCTCCTGATGTTTTTTACTCTGTTCGTGATCGTGACGATGTGCTTTATGCTCATTCGTCTGCTTCCGCGAGAGCTTCCGATGGACGCGAACCTCCGGAAGATCATCCTTCAGCGCTTTGAAGCGCTGGGCTACAACAAGCCGCTGATCGTACAGTACGGAATCTATCTGAAAAACATCTTTACCGAAGGCGATTTCGGTACAAGCTGGTATATCCAGTTCCGCAAACCCGCGCTTGAGGTCCTGACCAGCCGCCTGCTGCCCACCGTGCTGGTCAATCTCTATTCCCTCGTCTTTTCCATCCCGCTCGGCATCGTTCTGGGCATTTACGCGGCCATCAAAAAGAACAAATGGCAGGATCAGGTCATCAGTACGATGGTCATGGTCTTTGTCTCCGTGCCGAGCTATGTCTACGCCTTCCTGGTCCAGTATATCTTCTTCTTCAAGCTCGACTGGCTGCCGCTGACGGTCTATTCTCTGGCGGACGCGGGCGGCTCATGGCTGACGAAGAAGATGTTTATCAGTATGATCGCGCCGATCCTGGCCCTGTCCTTCGGCGAGATCGCCAGCCTCTGCCGCTTCACGCGCGCCGAGCTGACCGAAACGCTGACCTCCGACTACATGCTGCTGGCGCGCACCAAGGGCCTGACCCGTGCGCAGGCCACCAGCCGCCATGCGCTGAAAAACGCGATGGTGCCCATCCTTCCGATGATCATTTCCAGCTTCATCGGCATTCTGGGCGGCTCGATCATCATCGAGCAGATCTTCTCGATCCCCGGCGTCGGCCAACTCTATATTAAAGCAATCAATCTCTTTGACTACGACGTGTTTATGATGGACACTGTGTTTTACACCTTTGTCGGCCTGCTGGGCGGCATCGTGACGGACATCAGCTACGGCTTTATCGATCCTCGGATCAGAATGGGGTCAAAGAAATGAAAAAGACGAACGATATCAACAATATTCCGCGTGAGAAATTCACGCTGGTTCAGGAGAACCGGAGGCTGAGCGACCAGAAGTTTGAAGACAAGCCGATCGGTTATTTCAAGGATGCGTGGATCCGCTTCCGCAAGAACAAGGGATCCATCGTGGCGGCTATCATCATTCTGATCATCGTCCTGTTCTCCCTGGCCGCGCCGCTGCTGATCACCAGCCACAGCGCCACCTTTATGGACGTGTACTACGCCAAGAAGCCCAGCCGCGACCTTCTGCTGTCGAAGATCGGCATCTCCCAGGGCACGACCACCCGCACCTTCTCCGAGGCCGGTCTCGTCAAGGCCGTCGGCATCGGCGTCGCCGCCGAGGACCGTGACGGCAGCGGCACGCTGACCGTGGCGGAGGGACTCACCAGCTACTACCAGCCCATCCGTTCCATCGGCGAAGCCGTGACTTATTCCGAGATCAAGGGCGCCAAGCCCAAGACCGTCTACAACGACTGCACGGTTGAGAACTATCTGGAAGTCGGCTTCATCTACAAGAGCATCGAGCAGGCCGAATACGCCCGCATCGTTGCCTGGCAGGAGGAGACGGGCATCCAGGTGCTCTATCCGCTGGTGCAGAACAACGAATACAACATGGACGCCTCGGATGCCAACTACTGGTACAAGAGCAAGAAAGGCCAGCCGGTCACCATCAAGGCCTCCGGCAAGGCCAAGACCGTGGCCTTCTCCGAGGATCTCGTGCTGGAGGACAACTACAAGCGCGACGCCGAAGGCAATCCCGTCTACTATGAGTACACCGGCGGCGGCACGCACGAGACCGCGCAGTTCAAGGTGCGCGTGCTTTACTACAACTACTACCGCTACCTCAACGGCGCGGAGCCCGAATACATTTTCGGCACCGACAGCCAGGGCTACGACCTGGCCCTCCGCCTGGCCGGCGGTATCCGGCTGAGCCTGCTGCTGGCGATCTGCGTCTCCGCCATCAACCTGACCATCGGCGCCATCTACGGCGCGATCGAAGGCTACTACGGCGGCGCGGTCGACCTGATCCTGGAGCGTGTCTCCGATATCCTCTGGGGCATCCCCTTCATCGTGACGGCTACGCTCTTCCAGATGCACCTGGCCAAGAAGGTGGGGCCGATACCAAGCCTGCTCTTCGCCTTCGTCCTGACAGGCTGGCTGAGCACGGCCTATCGTACGAGAACGCAGTTCTACCGCTTCAAGGGACAGGAGTACGTGCTCGCCGCGCGTACGCTGGGCGCGAAGGACTGGCGCATCATCTGGAAGCACATCTTCCCCAACGCGCTCGGCACGATCATCACCTCGAGCGTGCTGGTCATCCCCGGCGTCATCAGCAGTGAGAGCATGCTGAGCTATCTGGGCATCGTCAAGCTCGGCGACGCGCAGACCACCTCGCTCGGTACACTGCTGTCCGACGCGGCGCCGATCTGGACCAATTACCCGCATCTGCTGCTGTACCCGGCCCTTGTGCTTGCGCTGCTGATGATCTGCTTCAACCTGTTCGGCAACGGACTGAGAGACGCGTTCAACCCGTCTCTGCGCGGAGTGGAGGAATAAGTATGGGAACGATACTGGATGTTAAAAATCTGAAGATCTCCTTCCGCACCTCCGGCGGCACCGTCAAGGCCGTGCGCGACATCTCCTTCAAACTTGAGCGCGGCAAGACGCTGGCCATCGTCGGCGAATCCGGCTCCGGCAAGTCGGTCACCTCCAAGGCCATCCTGGGCATCCTCGCCGGCAACGCCATCATCGAGGGCGGCGAGATCCTCTACGACGGCAAGGATCTGCTCAAGATCACCGAGGAAGAGATGTGCGACATCCGCGGCAACCGGATCTCGATGATCTTCCAGGACCCGCTGTCCTCTCTGAACCCGATCGTGAAGATCGGTAAGCAGATCACCGAGGCCATGCTCCTCAAGGACAGGGGCAACCGCCGCGAGGCGAAGAAGGAATTCGACAACATTCTCGGCCTGGTCAAGAGCAATTCTGCCGCAGCCCTCGGCGAGGGCAGCAGGGCGCAGGTCGACGGGCGCATCAAGACTTTTGAGAACTTCAACGCCGAGGCGATCCGCATGGAGAACGCCTACAACACGGCCCGCGCCGCGGCAGAGGATCTGATCGCCAAGACCGAGGACTTCCTCTTCCTGACCTCGAAGAAACAGAAGATCGACGTCAAGTCCTCGGTCAAGGCCCTTGCCGACAATCTGAAAAAGGTCAGAAACGAATTCTTCAGCCACGGCTACGACCAGAAGCTGGACGCTGCCTCGCAGAACCTGCGGGAGGCCGTGCGCGGCTACAAGGCCGCCAAGGACCAGAGCGTGCCGGAAAACATCACCGCCGCGGTCAAAAATGCGGAGGATCTGCTCCGTGAGCTGACCGGCCGCACCGAGCCGGACTTCTTCCGGATCGGCTACTACAAGATGAAGAACCCCCAGGCCGACCTCCATGCCCTGCCCGTTGAAGATCTCAACGAAACGGCGAAGGACTACCTGGATCAGAACTTCATGAACGATTTTCTCGCGATGGAAGAGCAAGGCGTCGCCTGGTCCTTCAACAAGGCGCTGGAGAAGAAGAAAAAGGTCGTCGAGACCCTGCGTGCCAACCGCCTCGTCTTTGCCGAGGGCGGCATGAACAAGAGCGCCTCCCTCAAGTGGGCGAAAGACCTGGCGAGCGAGGTCGAGGATTCCATCGACCGCATGGAGATCAACAAGGACTCCGCCGCCTACACCTTCCGCTTCGCCATGTCCGACGCGATCGAGCGCTACTTCAACGCCGTCAAGCGCAATCCCAAGGAGGAGGCCCGCTTCGCCCGCCAGTCCCGCCGCCGCGAGGCACTGATCGCCAAGGGGCGCACGATCGACTGGAAGGTCGTGCCGAAGGTGGTCTACGACCTGGACGAGCTGAAGGACAACGTCACCCGCACGATCGACAACATGACCGAGCACTATGAGGAGTACATCCGCAGCGCCGATCAGGTCGACTTCTACGCGCGCAGCGTGCAGACCGTCGACTATATGAAGGAACGCGGCTCTCAGATGGTCTTCCGCGTCACCCGCAGCATGGCCCGCGAAAAGGCGATCCAGCTGATGGAAGAGGTCGGCATCCCCGAGCCCCGCATCCGCTACAACCAGTACCCCTTCGAGTTCTCCGGCGGCATGCGCCAGCGCATCGTCATCGCGATTGCTCTGGCCGCCAACCCCGACATCCTGATTTGCGACGAGCCGACCACCGCGCTGGACGTGACGATCCAGGCGCAGATCCTGGAGCTGATCAACAAGCTCAAGGCCGAGCGCAACCTGTCGGTCATCTTCATTACCCACGACCTGGGCGTCGTGGCGAACATGGCCGACGACATCGCCGTCATGTACGCCGGCAAGATCGTTGAGTTCGGCACGGCGGACGAGATCTTCTACGATCCCCGCCATCCCTACACCTGGGCGCTGCTCAGCTCCATGCCCGACCTGGATACCAAGGAGAAGCTCGACGCGATCCCGGGCACGCCGCCCAACATGATCTATCCGCCCGAGGGCGACGCCTTTGCCGTGCGCAACAAGTACGCGATGCAGATCGACTTTGAGATGCAGCCGCCCGCCTTCTATGTGTCGGATACGCACTGGGCGGCCTCCTGGCTGCTGCATCCGGATGCGCCGAAAGTGGATCCGCCGAAGATCATTGTCGACCGCATCGAGAGAATGAAGAAAAAGGCGGGAGGTGAGCTTGGATGAGCAATAACGGCAATCAGGAACCCCTGCTGAGGGTCGAGCACCTCTGTCAGTATTTCAAGTCCGGCAGCTACGAGAACAAGGCCGTCAACGACGTCAGCTTCGACATCTACAAGGGCGAGGTCTTCGGCCTCGTCGGCGAGTCCGGCTGCGGCAAAACCACAACCGGCCGTTCGATCATCCGCATCTACGACATCACCTCCGGCAGCATCTACTTCAAGGGTCAGCGCATCTGCGCCGGCACCCGCAGCTACAAGGACGCGATCAAGGAAGCCCGCAAGGAGCTGCGCGAGCTCAAGGACGGCGACCCGGCTTCCGAGGCCCGCCGCCAGGAGCTGGAGAAGAGCATCTCCGACAACCGCGAGGAGATCCGCAAGGCCAAGATCGACCATCAGAATTCCGACAAGATGTACGCGGACAAGCTGGTCAAGGAGGTCAAGGAGCGCTATGAGAAGCTCTTCGAGCAGGCGAAGGACAAGCCCGAGGAGCTGGCGGAGCTGAAGAAGAAGTACAAGGACGAGCTTCGCGTGGCGAAGAACACCAAGCTCATCACCCAGATCCAGATGATCTTCCAGGACCCGATCGCCTCGCTGAACCCCCGCATGACCGTGCGAGAGATCATCTCCGAGGGTCTGGTCATCAACGGTATCCGCGACAAGGAGTACATCGACGAGAAGGTCTATGAGATCCTCGAAATGGTCGGCCTGGTGCGCGAACACGCCGGGCGCTATCCGCACGAATTCTCCGGCGGCCAGCGTCAGCGTATCGGCATCGCGCGCAGCGTCATCATGAAGCCTGACCTGCTGATCGCCGACGAGCCGATCTCCGCGCTCGACGTGTCGATCCAGGCCCAGGTCATCAACCTGCTCAACGATCTGCGCGACCAGCTGGGTCTGACGATCCTCTTCATCGCGCACGACCTGTCCGTCGTCAAGTACTTCTCCGACCGTATCGGCGTCATGTACTACGGCAACATGGTGGAGCTGGCGCCCTCGGACGAGCTCTTTGCCCATCCGATGCACCCCTACACCCGTTCGCTGCTCTCGGCCATCCCGCTGCCCGATCCGCGCGCTGAAAAGCGGCGCAAGAGGATCACCTACAACGCCCTGGCCGCCCATGATTACAGCGTTGACAAGCCCACGCTGCGCGAGATCATCCCCGGCCACTTCGTCCACTGCAACGACGCCGAGGAAGCTGCCTACCGGAAAGAGTTCAACCTGTGAAAGACGAGAAAAAAAGCAGGATCATCAAGTACGCCGTGACCGCGCTGATCGGCGGGCTGATCGCATTCGTGGCCTTCGCTCTGCGCAATTTCGGCGCGGCGGAGAACGCGGCGGAGAGATACCGTATCCTCTGTGACAGCTTCACCTTCCCCGGCGTGCTGCTGATCCTGACGGCGGCGCTGATCGCGCTGTCGAACGAGGGCGCCTTTGTGGGCATCGGCTATGCCTTCAGTCATACGCTGCGGATGCTGATCCCCGGCATGGGCGGCCGCCAGGAGACTTACGCGGAGTACCTTGAACGCAAAACGGGCAAGGGCCGCGTCAAGGGCTACGGCTTCATCCTCCACGTCGGTCTGGCCTATTTCGCCGTCGCGCTGCTCTTCCTCGTGCTGTTCTACGTGAACTTCGAGGGATAAAAAGCGCAGCAGGGATTTATGCCCGGGCTGAATGGTTTCTGAGAAAACTGTAGCATGCAGAGAAGCGGTTTTCAATCAAGCATCCGTTGAGTTGAAAAAACCCCATCTCACCTGTTGGTTGAGATGGGGTTTTCCTTATTGCGTGTTTTCCCGGGCGCCATGTCCTTTCTTATCGGACGATGCCCTTGATGAAGGGGGGCTTCTCGACCGGCTCGCCGCTGAAGCAGTAGCACTGCCGCAGCATGGCGGCCGCCTGGCGCGCCTTCTCCTCCGAGGAGGCGTGGATCGTGCCGAGGCTCTCGCCGATCTCGACCCGGTCGCCGACTTTCTTGTGCAGGAACACGCCCACCGACAGGTCGATCTCGCTCTCCTTCGTCACACGCCCGCCGCCGAGCTGCATCGACACCAGGCCGACCTGCTCGGCCTGGATGTGCGAAACGTAGCCCGCCTGCTCGCTCAGCGCCTCAAGCTTGACCGCGGCGTCCGGCAGCAGCGAGGTGTCGTAGACCGCGGCAGCCTCGCCGAACTGGCCCTCGACCAGCTCGTAGAGCTTGTGCAGGGCGCTGCCGTCGTCGATGACGGCCTGCAGCTTCGCGCGCGCCTCTGCGTCGTCGGCGGCAAAGCCCGCCTCGGTGAGGATGCAGCCGCCCAGCGTCAGGCAGAGCTCCAGCAGCTCGCCCTTCGTCTCGCCGCGCAGGACGGAGATGGCCTCTTTGACCTCGATCGCGTTGCCGACCGCGCTGCCGAGCGGCTCGTCCATGTCGGTGATGACTGCGGCGACCTTCCGTCCGGCGAGCCGTCCGACGCGCGTCAGCCCCCGGGCGAGCTCCGCCGCCTGCTCCGGGGTCTTCATGAAGGCGCCGCTGCCGCACTTGACGTCCAGCACGATGACGTCCGAGCCGGAGGCCAGCTTTTTCGACATGATGGAGCTGACGATCAGCGGGATCGAGGGCACGGTGCCGGTCACGTCACGCAGGGCATAGAGCTTCTTGTCCGCGGGCACCAGGTCGGCGGTCTGCCCGGCGATCGCGATGCCGATGCGGTTGACGTTGTCGAAGAAGGTCTCCTCGGAAATGCCGGTGACAAAGCCCTTGAAGCTCTCGAGCTTGTCGATCGTGCCGCCGGTGTGGCCCAGGCCGCGGCCGGACATCTTGGCGATCTTCACGCCGCAGGCCGCCACCATCGGGCAGAGGATCAGGCTGGTCTTGTCGCCGACGCCGCCGGTCGAGTGCTTGTCGGCCTTGACGCCGCGGATCGGGCTGAGGTCCAGGGTCTCGCCGGAATGCATCATCGCCAGCGTCAGATCCAGGGTCTCGCGGTCGTCCATGCCGCGGAAGAGGATGGCCATGCACAGGGCGGACATCTGATAATCCGGGATGCTGCCCTCGGTATAGCCGCGGATGATGAATTGGATTTCCTCGGTGCTCAGGGCTTCGCCGTCGCGCTTTTTGGCGATCAGATCGGTCATCAGCATAAGATCAGCTTCTTTCTGTGTAGGATAATAAAATCATTATAGCGCATTCACGGCCGAAATACAAGATAGTCGCGGCCGCCGATCGTCAGTAAATGCCCGGCCAGCGGCGAGGAGGGCGGCAGCGCGGCGGGAAGGGCGATGCGGCCGTCGGCGGCGATCAGACTGCCGTCCGGCAGCGCCCGCCAAGCCTCCTTCGGCGGCTCCGGCGGGGGAGCGGGACGCGGCTCGCGCACTTCCGCGCCAGCCTCCGGCCGGTCGGAGGCATATTCGATCCGCGCCGGAAATTCGGCGCGCGCCAGGCGGGACAGCCGCCGCGTCAGCACGAGGCGCTCCCCGCAGGGCGAGAGGACGCCCAGGCAGGCGTTCTGCCCGCCGCCGTGCAGCCAGAGCCGGATCAGCCCGTCCCGCCGCGGACATTCCGCACGGAAGACGGTGTAGAGCCCGTCCCGGCTCTCCGTCAGCCTGCCGCAGGCGCGTCCCTCGATCACGATCGGGTATTCCATGCCGTCCCCCCAAGCAAAAAACCTCTTTGCCCAAGTCTATGAGCAAAGAGGTTTTTTCATGCTTTCATTCCGAACTCGCCTTATCCCTGCAGCCCGAAGCTGACCGACAGGGCGTTGTCCACGGCGCTCATCGTGCTCTCGTCGAGCCGCCCCATGCGCTCGCGCAGGCGGGATTTGTCAAGCGTGCGGATCTGCTCGAGCAGGATGATGCTGTCGCGGTTCAGCCCGGTCGTCTGGCTGGACAGGTGGATGTGGGTGGGCAGCTTCGCCTTGCCGAGCTGGCTCGTGATCGCCGCGGCGATCACGGTCGGGCTGTGGCGGTTGCCGGTGTCGTTCTGCACGATCAGCACCGGGCGCACGCCGCCCTGCTCGCTGCCGACCACCGGGCTCAGGTCGGCGTAATAGATTTCTCCTCGTTTGACCGTCATGTTTCTCACTCCGGGACAGTTTGTGCTCTGCTACAGTATATGTCGGACTGCAGCTATTTTCCCACGGCCGGGTGAAAAATATACGGCCGCCGCACGGTCTGATTTTCTGAGGAAGCGGGCATAATAGGAAAAACAGGGAGGGATGTTCCGATGCGAAAGAAATCGATCTTTTTCCGCCTGCTGCCCGCGCTGGCCGCGCTCGGTCTGCTGGCGCTCATCGTTCTGACGGCGTATTTCTGCTGGGAGACGCCGCCTTCGCTCCAAGCGGAGCCGGAGGCTGAAAACGCGGTGCCCGACGCGGCGGCGCGCGGGGAGTCGGAGCTTCCGACCTCGGCCGGCGCTTCTCTGCGGAAGGCCGGCGTGTATACCCTGCTGCTGGCCGGCCTGGACGACGGGAACGGCTGCACCGACACGATCCTGCTCGGGCGGCTGGACACGGCGGCGCACTGCCTGGATCTCGTCAGCATCCCGCGCGACACCCTGGTCAACCTCGACTGGCAGGTCCGCAAGCTCAACGCCGTCTATGCCGGCACGGCCAACGGCGGCGGCGACGCGAAGGAGGGGCTGCGGCGCGAGATCCGCCGCCTCTGCGGCTTTACGCCGGACTGCGTCGCGGTCGTGGACCTGGCGGTCTTCACCGAGGCGGTCGATCTCGTCGGCGGGATCGATTTCGAGCTGCCGCAGGCCATGGACTATGACGACGCGGCGCAGGACCTGCACATCCACCTGCCCGCCGGGCTGCGCCGTCTGAGCGGCGAGGAGGCCACGGTCCTGGTGCGTTATCGCTCCGGCTACCTCAACGGCGATCTCGACCGCGTGGCCATGCAGCAGCGCTTCATGGACGCCGCGCTCGGTCAGCTGCTGGAGCTCGGCTCGGTGCCGCGCCTGCCGGAGATGGCGGCGCTGCTGGCCTCGCACACGGACACCGACCTTACGGCGGCCAATTTCGCCTGGCTCGCGCGGCAGATCCTCCTCTGCGGGCGAGAGAACATCCGCTTTCACACCGCGCCGAACACGCCCGCCGACGTCGCGGGCCTCAGCTACACCGTCCTGGAGCCGGAGCCCTGGCTCGACATGATCAACGACTGCCTCAACCCCTACAATCGGCCGATCCGTCGGGAGAACCTCGACCTCGTCTATCGCGACGCCGAGGGCTTCCACGCGACGAGCGGCTTCCTCCGCGGCGCAGAGTACTATAATTAGGAATGTAAAAAAGCCGCCCGCCGGGCGGCACCGCTCTCTACAAATCAAAAGCTAAAAAAGCCTGTGAAAGATCTCTCTTTCACAGGCTTTTCTAAAACTCACTTCGCGTAATCGACGGCCTTGGTCTCGCGCAGGAGATGGACCTTGATCTGACCGGGATAGGTCAGCTCCTCCTCGATCTTCTTGGCGATGTCGCGGGCCAGCAGAACCATCTGGTCCTCGCTGACCTCCTCGGGCTTGACCATGACGCGGATCTCGCGGCCGGCCTGGATCGCATAGGAGCTCGCGATGCCGGGGAAGCTCTTGGAGACCTCCTCCAGCTTTTCCAGACGCTTGACGTAGTTCTCGATGTTCTCGCGGCGGGCGCCGGGGCGGGAGGCGGAGATCGCGTCGGCCGCCTGAACGAGGCAGGCCTCGATCGTGTGCGGCTCCACGTCGCCGTGGTGCGCCTCGATCGCGTGGATGACGGCCTCGGACTCCTTGAACTTGCGGCAGATGTCCACGCCGATGGTGACGTGGCTGCCCTCGACCTCGTGGTCGATGCTCTTGCCGATGTCGTGCAGCAGGCCGGCGCGCTTGGCGGTGTTGACGTCCACGCCCAGCTCCGCGGCCATCAGCCCGGCGATGTGCGCCACCTCGATCGAGTGGTTCAGCACGTTCTGCCCGTAGCTGGTGCGGTACTTCATGCGGCCGAGCAGCTTGACGATCTCGGGGTGCAGGCCGTGGATGTTCGTCTCGAACACGGCGCGCTCGCCCTCGGCCTTGATGGCGGCGTTGACCTCCTTCTGGGCCTTGGCGATCATTTCCTCGATGCGGGCGGGGTGGATGCGGCCGTCCTGGATCAGCTTCTCCAGCGCGAGCCTCGCCACCTCGCGGCGGACGGGATCGAAGCTGGAGACCGTGATGGCCTCGGGGGTGTCGTCAATGATCAGGTCGCAGCCCGTCAGCGTTTCGATGCTGCGGATGTTGCGGCCCTCGCGGCCGATGATGCGGCCCTTCATCTCGTCGTTGGGGAGGGGTACGACGGAGACGGTGATCTCGCTGGCGTGGTCGGCGGCGCAGCGCTGGATCGCGGTGGCGATGATCTCGCGGGCGCGGTCGTCGGCTTCTTCCTTGAACTGGGCTTCGACTTCCTTCACCTTCAGCGCCATTTCGTGGGTCACGTCGTCGCGGACGGTCGCGATGAGGTAGGCCTTGGCGTCCTCGGTGGAGAAGCCGGAGATGCGCTCGAGCATGTCGAGCTGGCTCTTCTTGATCTGGGCGATCTCTTTCTGCTGGGCCTCGGCGGCGGCGATCTTGCCGTTGAGCGTGTCGCTCTTCTTCTCTACGGCGTCGATCTTGCGGTCGAGGTTTTCTTCCTTCTGCTGCAGGCGGCGTTCCTGCTTCTGCAGCTCGGCACGGCGTGCCTTTTCTTCGCGCTCGTACTCGGAGCGGCGTTTGTGTATTTCTTCCTTTGCTTCGACGAGAGACTCTCTCTTTTTGCTCTCGCCGCTCTTAATAGCTTCGTTGATGATCTGTTTTGCCTGCTCTTCGGCGTTGGCTATTGTGCGCTGGGCGTTTTTCTCACGAATGACGAAAATGATAACCGTGCCGGCGACGCCGACAACAAGACCGATCAAAATACCTATTAACAGGTCCATAAGAAGTAAACACACCTCCATTCTTTCAGAATTTCGCGGTGGTTACTGCGTGGGTATTCAATTGGATCTAAGGGAAGACGGACCATAAAACGCATCCGTCCGTGGTATTCATACACGGAATCCGGCAGGTATCTCCCCTGATGCCCGTCAAAATTCCATCCGATCTATTTTACCTTGTCCGGGGAGTTATGTCAAGTGCGAACGAGGGAAAAGTTTTGGGAAGAATTGGAGGCTGTGAGGCGCGGCTTTTCCCGCAAAAGCGGGCAAACTACGCTTAGTTGACAGGAAAAGGGGAAAGGGCATGAACAAACGCATCGGAAAACGCACGCTCCTGCTGCCCTCCGCGCCGGCGATCCTCGGCCACGCCGCGGTCGCGGGACAGAAGGAGGGAGAGGGTCCGCTGAGAGACTGCTTCGATTTCGTCTCCGAGGACTCTGCCTTTGGCGAGAAGACCTGGGAGAAGGCCGAGAGCCGCATGCTGCGCGACTGCTTTGCGCTGGTCTGCGACAAGGCCGCGCTGCCGCCCTCGTCGCTGGACGCGGTTTTTTCCGGCGACCTGCTGAACCAGTGCGTAAGCTCCTCTTTCGCGATGAAGGACTCGGGCCTGCCCTACCTGGGGCTCTACGGCGCCTGCTCGACGATGGCCGAGGGCCTGGGCCTGGCCGCGCTGCTGATCGACGGCGGCTATGCCTCGACCGCGGCCGCCGTCACCGGCTCGCACTTCTGCTCGGCCGAGCGGCAGTACCGCTTCCCGCTGGAATACGGCGGCCAGCGCCCGCCGACGGCGCAGTGGACGGTGACCGGCGCCGGCGCGCTCGTTCTCGGCCGGGGCGAGGGGCCGCGGGTGACGCATGTGACCTTCGGCAGCATCGTCGACGCGGGGATCAAAGACGCCAACGCTATGGGCGCGGCGATGGCCCCGGCGGCCTTCGACACGCTGCGGGCGCATTTCGAGGACACCGGGCGCGGTCCCGCCGACTATGACGCGATCTTCACCGGCGATCTCGGCGCGCTGGGGCACGACCTGCTGCAGGAGCTCTTCCGCCGCGAGGGGATCGGGCTCGGCGTCCGCTATATGGACTGCGGCGTGCTGATCTACGACCTCAAGACGCAGGAGGTCAACGCCGGGGGCTCCGGCTGCGGCTGCAGCGCTTCGGTGCTGGGCGGGCATATCCTGCGTGCGATGGCAAAGGGCGTCTGGAAGCGCGTTCTCTTCGCGGCGACCGGCGCGCTGATGAGCCCGCTGAGCGCCCAGCAGGGGAACAGCATCCCCGGCATCTGCCACGCGGTGGTCATCGAGAACGGAGGACGGGCGCATGGAAACTCTGATTGAATATCTGAAGGCCTTTGCGGTCGGCGGGCTGTTCTGCGTACTCGGGCAGATCCTGATCGACAAGACGAAGCTGACGCCCGCGCGCATTCTGACGATCTTCGTGGTTTCAGGCGTCATGCTCGGCGCGCTCGGCGTCTATCAGCCGCTGGCCGACTGGGCGGGCGCGGGCGCGACCGTGCCGCTGACCGGCTTCGGGAACCTGCTGGCGAAGGGCGTGAAGAAGGCGGTGGAGGAAAAGGGCCTGCTCGGCGCCTTCACCGGCGGCTTCACCGCCGCCTCGGGCGGCGTCTGCGCGGCGATGTTTTTCGGCCTCCTCGTCGCGCTGGTATGCAAACCCGGCGACAAGAATTAGTTTTTAGATTGTAGTTTTTAGTAGGAGCGGTCAGTGCTTAGATTCCGTTCGGGCCGGCGTCCCCGACGGCCCGAAAAAGCCTCCCCTGAAAGGGGAGGGGGACCGCGCTTGCGCGGTGGAAGGGTATTATTCTGCGAGAGGAAAACCCCTCAGTCAGCGCGCCGAACGCGCTGACAGCTCCCCTGTTAGGGGAGCCAAAGGCGGCTGTCATCCGCCTGCGGTTCTTCGTTGTAGGGGCCGGCGTCCCCGATAGCCCGAATGAAAAACCTGCCGGGAGTATATGCTCCCGGCAGAACTCTTATTTTATTCCCAGTTTCTTGGCGAATTTGTTTCGACGCCCCTGCTTCGTCGTTGGGATTCCCGTTGCCTTGGCTATTTTGCGCTTTACCTTAGTGATTCCCAACGCGCGTTTCCAACTGAAGGACAGACCCGGTATTTTCATCTGGTAATTCGCTCCTTTCATAAAGTATCGGCTTGTTGTAAATGTGAGGACTGGTTGTTTTCCAAAGCTTCTATTTCTTTCATATAACCCGCTGTGATAATACCGGCAGGCAAAGCTACAACGGCGATTCCGAAAAAGGACGAAAGCATAGCGATTGCTCTCCCTGCCAAAGAGACCGGATACAAGTCGCCGTAGCCGACCGTCGTCAGCGATACCATAGCCCAATAGATGGCTTCATATATTGTTTCAAAGGTATCGGGTTCGACGTTGAAGATGATAAGTGCTGAAACATAAACATAGGCAACGGCCAAGGCGCCGACTGTTGCTAAAGACCGTTTTGTCCGCATGATTACGTTGATGATGATTTGAAGACTTTTTGAGTATCTGACCACTTTGGCCACGCGCAGCACCCTCAGGGCGCGTACCATTCTTACAATGCGAAGGATTTTAAAGCCCTGGCTTAATATGGACAAAGACGGAAGAATAGAAACAAGGTCGATGATCGCCATAAACGATACGGGATAGCTGATAAAGGCAAGAAGCGGCGGCTTGTCGCTGTTATAGTCGGCGGTCAGCCAGCGCAGCAGATAGTCTATGATAAAAATTCCGGCGCAAACCTTGTCGATGATGATAAAAGCCGGGGTATCTTCCTTGAAGTTCAGAGGAAACAAGCTCAAGACAATCACAACGATCATGAAGCCGTCATACATGTTGCTCCATTTTTTCTCTTTGTGAGAACCGCGAATCACCTCGTGTATTGCCTTTCTCATGCTTGGCGTCCTCCCTTCTTTTCATATTCGCATGCGTAATTATGGACAAAAAAAGCGCGCAGCCGAAGCCACGCGCGAAAAACGCAGAGGCCCCGTTGCTGCCACGCAATTTCTTCACACCATAGGTATGCCGAAAAGGGCATGCGTTTTTACCAAAAGGAAAAAACACATACCTACGGTGTGATCGTATGAAATTGCGTGGCACGATTATCATATCACAGACGCAAGGGGAAAACAATCGCTATTTCTATGCGGGCATAAAAAACCGGCGGATACGCGTTTGCGTATCCGCCGGCGGCGTTTCTGACAAAGCTTCAGCCGAAGCTGTCCAGGATCCCCCTCAGCCCATCGCGGGCGTAGACTTCTTTATAATAGCCAAGCTCCTCTTCGATCAGCCCGTCGATCATCCGCATGCCCAGCAGCTCGACCGGGGCCCGGTCGTCGGTGAGGATGTGCCCGCCGCCCTCATAGGGGACGAGCTTTCCCTTCACCCGCGCCGTCAGAGCGCGCAGCTCCGCGCTGTCGATCCGCGCCGCCCCGGTCTCGAGGCGTGCGGCGGGCGTCTCGCCCAGGCAGGCGAAGAGCTCGCGGTTGGTGCTGTTCGGGACGTCCGCGCAGGCGACAGAGTCAAAAACCGAGGCGATCGTGTCGCAGAGGTACTGGTTGATGCTGCCCTCGCCGTCGGAGCGCATGTTGATGTTGACGACCATCACGCCGCCCTCGCTCAGGTGCCCGCGCACCAGCGTGAAGAACTCGACCGAGGACATCTGAAAGGGGATCGTAATGTCCTGGTAGGCGTCGACGAGGATCACGTCGTACTTCTCGTCCGTCGCCTGCAGATAGGCGCGCCCGTCATATTCTGTGACCCGGACGGCCTCGGGCATGTCGAAATAATCCCAGGCGAGCTGCGTGATCCGGCCGTCGATCTCCACGCCCTCGACCGTGCAGCCGGGGAAGTACTCGAGGCACTGCGAGGCGAAGGTGCCGCTGCCGTTGCCGAGCACGAGGACCTTCGGCGCGGCTTTCCCGGTCATCACCGGCCCCGCCAGCGCGTAGTCGTAGTACATGCCGGTCAGGCCGCCCTCCTTCATCTTGACGGACTGCACGCCGAAGAGGACGTTCGTCGAGAGGACGACGCTCCGCTCGTCCTCCTTCACCTGCAGGTAGTTGTAGACCGACTCGCCCTCGTAGCGCAGATCGTCCTCCCAGAAGGCGAAGGCCGTGCTGCGCCCGAAGATCAGGCAGAGGAGGAAGAGGATCACGGCGATGATCACGGCGCGCAGCTTCGTTTTTTCGCTGAGAAAATAGATCAGCGCGATCGCGAGCAGCACGCCGGAGAAGATCAGAAAGCTGACCGCGGTGCCGACGGCGGGGATCGTGACGAAGGTGGGCAGAAAGGTGCCGAGGATGCTGCCGACCGTGTTGCAGGCGCCGAGACGCCCGACCGTGCGGCCGCTGTCGTCGAGGCTGCCGACCGTCACCTTCACCAGCGCGGGCGTCACCGTGCCGAGCAGGAAGAGCGGGAAGACGAAGATCAGCATGCAGGATACGAAGGCCGCGATGACGAGGAAATTCGTGCTCACCGTGACGATCAGCAGGCCCGACACGCCGAGGATCAGGTACTTGCCCAGCACCGGGATCGCGGCGATCCAGACCGCGGCGATCAGGATGCGGCGGTAAAGCCGCGCGGGATCGGGGTTCTTGTCCGCGGCGCGGCCGCCGTAGAGGTTGCCGAGCGCCATGGCGATCATGATGGTGCCGATGATGATGGTCCAGACGATCTGCGAGGAGCTGAAATAGGGCGCGAGCAGGCGGCTCGCGCCGAGCTCGACGGCCATGACGGACACGCCCGCGAAAAACTCCGTCACATAGAGGAACCACTTGCGTTTGAGGATCTTGTGTTCGGTCATGGCAGGCCCTCACTTTTGACGCGCGATGCGGAAGCTGATGAGGATCAGGCCGATCGAGAGCGCGACGGCCGTGGCGATCATCATCCAGCGCCAGTCGAAGGGGAGGAGGTCCCGCGCCAGATAGATCAGGCCCAGCGCCGCCAGATCGACGACGGTACGCAGGAGGTTGGCGGCCATGACGGCCCCGTTCGTGTTTTTGGCGATCGCGCGGCGCAGGATCAGCCCGCCCAGCAGCGCGGCCAGCAGGCCCCAAACGAGCCCGCAGAGGACGGCGAGAAAGATGTTCATGCAGAAGCCTCATTTCTTGGCTTTTTTATCATTATAAATGATAATCATAAAAAAGCCAACAGTTTTTGGCGCGGCTATTTTCTTTCCCGCTGCGCATACTAAGGGCGAGGTGATCAACATGAGTCCGAAAGAGCTGCTCTATATCGAAGACGCGCTCGGTCATACGCAGTTTCTGACGCAGCAGTGCCGCGAGGCGGCGCGCACGCTGCGCGATCCCGCCCTGGCCCGCCAGGCGCAGAGCCTGGCAGACAGCAACCAGGCGCTGTTCAACCGCTTTTACAATCTGGTGTAAGGGAGAAAACACGATGAACGATCAGCAAATCATGGAAAACATCCTGCTGACCACGAAGGGGGTCTGCGACCTCTACCTCCACGGCGCGGTGGAATCCGCCACGCCGCCGGTGCACGAGGCCTTTTCCACGGCGCTCAACGACGCGCTCTGCATGCAGAACGGCGTCTACGCCCAGATGGAGAGCCGCGGCTGGTATCAGAAGGAGCAGGAGCAGCCGCAGAAGCTGCAGCAGGTCAAACAGAAGTTCGCCCAGCCCAGGGGCTGAGCGGCGAAATACGGCGGCGAATGCCGCGGACCGGAGGCCGGAAGGGGACAGAACCCTTCCGGCCTTTTATGATTTACACAAAAAAAGAGAAAAAAGGCCGGATATTTGTAGCCAAATTGAGATTATTTTACGGGATTTCCGGAAAAGGACTTGCACTTTGCGGCTCGGTATGGTAAACTTCAATTTGTCCTATAAAAAGATGGGGCGGTATATTCATTTTTCCGTCCCGTTTCGGATACGGACAGCGCGGAAAGACGCGCCTTCTGTTTCGTGAACTTCGCTCTCAAGAGGGCCTGTTCAAATTATAAAATCCATTAAGGAGGACACACAATGAAGAAGTTTGTTGCTATGCTTCTGGCGCTGATGATGATCTTCAGCCTGGCTGCCTGCGGCAACACCACGCCGACCCCCGCCGCCGAGACCCCGGTCGAAGAGACCCCGGTCGATGTGGCTCCGGTCGACGAGACCCCGGTTGACGCCCCGGTCGACGAAGCCCCTGCTGACGAAACCCCCGTTGAGCCGGAAGGCTACGAAGGCTATGTCAGCGAGCTCGACGCCGACGGCAACTACGTCCGCGGCGACGACGAGGAGATCTACTACGGCGCTCTCGGCAACTATGAGGAAATGATGGCTGCCGCGAAGGACGCCGAGACCAACGACATGCGCTTCGTTCTCGAGGCTCAGGCCGAGGCCTACTTGCTCGACTCCGCCGTCATGGAGCCCAACACCACCCAGGGCGGCGCCTACACCCTGAGCCGCATCGCTCCCCGCACCGTTCCTTACGTGCAGTGGGGCAACGACGACGACCGTTTCTTCGGCATGGTCATCTCTGACGAGTTCCTGACCCCGGCCGAGCGCGCCGATCTGTTCGAGCTGTGGGGCAAGGCTGTTGCCGGCGAGGGCGAGTACGATCCCGCCGCGTACCTGACCGAGAAGGGCCACACCCTGCTCGACTCCTACGTCCTGACCTTCACCACCGCGCCTGTCACCATTGACTGGCTGAACACCTCTTCTCAGTCCGATACTGAGATCACCGTCAACTGCGTTGAGGGCCTTGTCCAGTACAACAACCTCAACCAGATGAAGCCCGCTCTGGCTGAGAGCTGGGACATCTCCGACGACGGTCTGACCTACACCTTCCACATCCGTCAGGGCGTGTACTGGTACACCTCTGAGGGCACCGAGTATGCTGAAGTGACCGCCCACGACTTCGAGGCCGGTTTCCATCACATGCTCGACACCGACGCCGGCCTTGACTGGCTGGTCGACGGCGTTGTCGTCGGCGTCTCCGAGTACCTCTCCGGCGGCACCTTCGACGATGTCGGCTACAAGGCTGTTGACGACTACACCCTGGAAGTCACTCTGGTCGCCCCCACCTCCTACTTCATGACCATGCTGACCTACTCCATCTTCCTGCCCATCTGCCAGAGCTTCTATGAGTCCCATGGCGGTGTGTACGGCCGTGAGGAGTATCAGGAGGCCTTTGCCGACACCAACGCTTACACCTTCGGTAAGTCCGAGGACGTTTCCTCCCAGGTCTACTGCGGCCCGTTCCTGCTCCAGAAGCTGCAGAAGGACTCCGAGATCCTCGTTGTGAAGAACCCCAACTACTACAAGGCTGACCAGGTCACCCTTGAGAGCATCAAGTGGGTCTACGACGACGGCTCCAACCCGACCCAGTTCTACAATGACGTCTGCAACGGCGTGTATGCCGGCACCGGCCTGACCGCCGCCTCCGGTCTGCTCGACCTGGCCAAGGAAGACGGCAACTTCGACAAGTATGCCTACGTTTCCGAGACCACTTCCACCTCCTACTTCGGCGGCCTGAACCTCAACCGCGGCACCTTCGCCCTTGAGTCCGGCGCCTGCGCCTCCCCGAAGACCGAGCAGCAGAAGGCCGACACCGTCACTGCTCTGAACAACCAGAACTTCCGCAAGGCCATCCTCTTCGGCTGGGACAAGAAGACCCAGAACGCTGTTTCCCGCGGCGAAGACCTGGCTGAGACCAACCTGCGCAACATGTACACGCATCCCCAGTTCGTCTCCCTGGAGAACGACACCACCGACGCCGACGGCCACACCTTCCCGGCCGGCACCTTCTTCGGCGAAATGGTTCAGTACTACCTCGAGCAGATGGGCTCTCCCATCAAGGTTGCTGACGCCACCAACGGCTGGTATCATCCCGAGGAAGCCAAGGCCGCTCTGGAAGCCGCCAAGGCTGAGCTGGGCGACCTGGTCACCTTCCCGATCTACATCGACGTCGTTTACCTCGGCACCAGCGAGGCCAACACTGCCCAGGCTCAGGCCTTCAAGCAGACCGTTGAGGCTTCCCTCGGCACCGAGAACGTGGTCGTGAACCTGATCGAAGCCACCACCACCGAGGACTTCTACGCCTGCGGTTACCGCGCTTCCAACGGCGAGGCCGGCAACTTCGACATGTTCTACGGCTCCGGCTGGGGTCCCGACTTCGGTGATCCCTGCACCTACCTCGACACCTTCGCCGGCGAGGGCGCTGGCTACATGACCAAGGTCATCGGCCTGTTCTGATCCTCAACAGCGAGCCGTCAAGGTTCGTCCAACAAGTTTGAAGCACATAGGGGGACGAAAGTCCTCCTATGTGTTTCATCCATAAAACATACAAAAGTGGAAAGTTAAGTTCTTTTTCCAAACGGCAGTGGACTGACAAACTGCTTTTGGCGTCTGGACGTCTTCAAGAACCGACTTGGAGACGGAACTTAGCTTTTCACTTTCTGTTTTCGTCGACTAATCAAGGAGAAGGAGGATTCCGCCGGCTGACTCCCCCGGCGGAGGGAACGGAATATGAGAAAATACATGCTTAAGCGTATCCTGTTCTCGATTTTTTCCCTGCTCGTCGTCGTGATGGTCGTTATGCTTCTGGTATACACCGCCATTGACCGCAAGGTCATTTTCCAGACCGACGACGTATGGAACAAGAAGAGCAACAACGATCGAATCATTTACGAATATACCATGTATGGCAAGTACGGGTATATGAACTACGTGGACTACACCTCATTCCTGAAGACCAAGTATGAAGGGATCTACGGCGCGGACTACACGACCCAGAAGGACTACAAGACCGACAAGGACGCCATCCAGAAAGAGGGCTGGAAGGAGAACGAATCGGTCAAGGAGTTCATGCAGACCTATTACAACAAGGGTTACAAGCTCCGCTATCTCGAGCCGATCAAGTACAGATCCGGCAAAACCAAGCCCGGCGGCACCGGCTATCTGATCGCCATCGAGGAAAAGAGCGTCGTATGGCGTCTGGTCGACTATATCAAGGGCTTTATCACGGCCGAAAACAAGAACATGGTCCAGGATCCGGAGCTGACCGAGCGCTATGTCCGCTTTGAGAAAGACCCGTATTCCGGTCTGTTTGCCATCGTCGGCTCAGGCACACAGCATAAATACCTGCTGTATTTCGACGGGCGTTTCCCGTTCATCCATCAGAACTGGCTGCATCTGAACCTGGGCACCTCTTTCACCCGTTACCGCGGCCAGGAAATCACCACGGTCATCTCTACCCCGGTTTCCGGCGAGCTGAAAACGGTAAAAACGCAGTACCCGACCAAGCTGGGGACCGACGAATACGTGGAAACGGCCATCAATTTCCACAGCCTGTCCTACAACACCGGCACGCTCAGCGACGTGGAAAAGACGCAGTTCCCCGACAAATACACCGTCTATTCCTACAACCGCAGCGGCATGAGCATGCTGGAGACCTCCTTTGTCATCGGCATCTTCGCCTCGATGATCGCCTACGGCATCGGCCTCCCGCTCGGCATCCTCAACGCCCGCAAGAAGGACAAGCTGCCGGACAAGCTGGGCAACGCGTACATCATCTTCATCATGTCCGTGCCTGCGCTGGCCTACATCTTCATGTTCGCCGCCCTCGGCACCACGCTCTTCAAGCTGCCGTACAAGTTCGCCGTCGCCACGGTCCCGATCCTGGCCTTCATTCTGCCCACCCTCTCGCTGTCCCTGCGTGAGATCGGCGGCCTGATGCGCTGGGTGCGGCGCTACATGATCGACCAGATGAACTCCGACTACGTGAAGTTCGCCCGGTCCCAGGGCCTGTCCGAGCACGAGATCTACAGCACGCACATCGCCAAGAACGCGATGATCCCGATCGTCCACGGCATCCCGGGCACGATCCTCGGATGTCTGGTCGGCGCCATCATCACCGAGACGGTGTACTCCGTGCCCGGCGTCGGCCGTCTGCTGACGCAGGCGATCAACACGCACGACAACGGCGTTATCGTGGCCGTCACGGTTTTCTACACGACCCTGTCAATTCTGTCCCAGATCCTCGGCGACCTGCTGATGGCCAAGTATGACCCGCGCATCTCCCTGAATGCGGACAAAGGAGGCGGAAGATAATGAACAACAACACGTCCAATCTTCAGAACGCCGAGCTTTTCCGCTTCATCGACCGCGACGAGATCGCGTCGGAAAAGATCACCGCGCCGCGCTACTCCTACTGGCGCAGCGTCTTCCGCATGTTCTTCAAGAAGAAGATCAACATCGTGATGATCATCCTGCTGGTGCTGCTCTTCCTCGCGGCCTTCCTCCTGCCGATCTTCTGGCCCTATGACCCCTATGAGAACGTGCTGGACGCCAAGACCTACAACCTGAAGCCGAGCGAGGCCATCACCTATTTCGGCAGCAACGGGATCAAGTGGTGCCTCGGCACCGGCCAGCTCGGCAACTCGATCATGTACGGCATCTGGTCTTCGGCGAGGACCTCACTGCTGCTGGCGGTGACCTGCGCTGCCATCAACATGACCATCGGCATCATCATCGGCGCCGTCTGGGGCTATTCCAAGCGCTTTGACGCCGTGATGCTCGTCATCTTCAACATCGTCGCGAACGTCCCCGACATCCTGCTGCTGTCCGTGCTGGTGTACATCATCGGCTCCGGCTTCTGGCCCTTCGTCTTCGCGCTGACCATCACCGGCTGGCTGGGCATCGCCTACTTCATCCGTACCCAGGTCATGATCATCCGCGACCGCGAGTATTCGCTGGCCTCCCGCTGCCTGGGCACGCCGATCAACCGCGTAGTCAGCAAGAACATCCTGCCCTACCTCATCAGCGTCATCGTGACGCTGCTGGCCACCAACCTGCCCGGCTACATCAACTCCGAGGTGTTCCTGAGCTTCATCGGCATCGGCCTGAGCGCCTCGGTCCCCTCGCTGGGCCGCATGATCCAGCAGGGACAGACCGCGTTCCTGACCTACCCCTGGGCCTTCTGGCCACCGGTCATCATCGCGTCCATACTCACGATTTTGCTGTACTTCCTGGGCCAGAACCTGGCGGACGCCTCTGACCCGAGGACGCACATGTAAGGAGGAGAGATCATGAACGAAAACAACGAAAGGAAAGTTCTCCTCTCCCTGAGAAACGTCGAGGTCAAGTTCAACGTGCGCGGCCGTATCCTGACGGCCATCCGCAACGTCTCGCTGGACGTCTATGAAAATGAATCGCTGGCCATCGTGGGCGAGTCCGGCTCGGGCAAATCCGTGCTGACCAAGACCTTTGCCGGCATGCTCGACGCCAACGGCTTCATCCCGCAGGGCAGCATCATCTTCTCCGACGACGAGATCTCCAAGACCGACGTCAACATGACCCCGCACAACCGGAATCTGCTGAGCCGGGCCAGGAAGATGCTCGATTCGCTGTCTCCGCTGGAGCGCGGCGCCGCCGAGTTCCGCGCGATCCAGGAGAAGAAGCAGGCGATCAAGCAGTCCAAGACCCTCTCCATGGAGGAAGAAGCGGATTTCGAGCTTCGCATCAAGGAAGTCGGCGACTCGGTCATCGACAGAACGAACTATCTCTGGACGCTCGACCGCAAGGCCGACGCGGCGGAATACGCGCAGGTCGAGGAGGAGATCCGCGGTCTCAAGCAGCAGCGCGAAGCCATCCAGAAGGAACGCGACACGCTGTCCAAAAACCGCACGGCGTCTTACCGGAACAACAGTGAAAAGGCGGCTGCCGACAAGAAGCAGCTGGCCGAGCTGGAAGCCCTGCGTCAGCAGAAGATCAAGACGGACGACCAGGCCGGCAATCCCAACGGGCTACGCGACGACGTGCTCAAGCGCAACGAGAAAATCGCCCGCGAGATCGTCCTCTCCTTCGCCCGCTACCCCGTCAAGGATCAGTACGTTTTCCTTCACAGGATGAAGAAGGACTTCCGCACGGCGATGTCCCTCGGCGAGGACCTGAACGATCCCGAGATCCTCAACGCCATCTTCGAGCACTGCGGCTTCCGCGTGCAGTACGAGTCCTACGATGAGGAGAAACAGATCCTGCACGGCACGGCCATCATCGACTGCGCCAAGGTCAAGTACACGAAGGACTGGCAGAAGATCCGCGGCGCGCGCATCGCCACCGTGTTCCAGGACCCGATGACCTCGCTCAACCCGGTCATCACGATCGGCAAGCAGATCATGACGGTCATCAAGAAGCACCAGCAGTGCTCCGACGCCGAGGCCAAAGAGCGCACGATCGACATCATGCGCAAGGTCGGCATCCCCGACCCGGAGAAGCGCTTCGACGACTATCCCTTCGAGTATTCCGGCGGCATGCGGCAGCGCATCGTTATCGCGATCGCCCTGAGCTGCCAGCCCAAGATCCTCATCTGCGACGAGCCGACGACGGCTCTGGACGTGACGATCCAGGCGCAGATCATCCGCCTGATCAAGGATCTGCAGCGTGAGCTGGGCTTCACGACGGTCTACATCACCCACGACCTGGGCGTCGTGGCCAACGTGGCCGAGCGCGTGGCCGTGCTCTACGGCGGGCAGATCGTCGAGATCGGCACGGTGGAAGAGATCTTCTACGAACCGCGGCATCCCTACACCTGGGCCCTGCTCAACTCCCTGCCGCAGCTGTGCGAGAAGGGCACCGACCTCTTCTCCATTCCCGGCACGCCTCCCTCCCTGTACAACAAGATCGTCGGCGACGCCTTCGCTCCCAGAAGCCAGTACGCCATGGCGATCGACATGCAGGAGGAGCCGCCCATGTTCCAGATCAGCGACACGCACTTCGCGAAGACCTGGCTGCTGGATCCGCGCGCCCCGAAGGTGGATCCCCCGAGCAACATCCAGAATCTGCACGAAAAGATCTCCAGGACCTACGTGGACCTGAACGAATAAGGAGGCAGCCATGGATACAAACGAAAAGAAAGCGCTGCTTTCGATCCAGAATCTGGACGTCGTGTTCGGCCGCGGCAAGAAGGCCTTCAAGGCGGTCGACAATGTCAGCTTTGACATCTACAAGGGCGAGACCCTCTCGCTGGTGGGCGAGTCCGGCTCCGGCAAGACGACGATCGGCCGCGCCATCGTGAGGATCAATCCCTGCTCGGCCGGCGCGATCTACTACGACGGGAAAAAGATCTCCGGCAAGCTCTCCCGCAAGGACGACCGCGAGGTCATCCGCAAGATCCAGATGATCTTCCAGGATCCCGCCGCGTCTCTGAACGAGCGCGCCACCATCGAGTACATCATTTCCGAGGGCCTGTACAACTTCCATCTCTACAAGGACGACAAGGAGCGCATCGCCAAGATCGAAAAGATCATCCGCGACGTCGGCCTGCTGCCCGAGCACCTGACCCGCTACCCGCACGAATTCTCCGGCGGTCAGCGCCAGCGTGTCGGCCTGGCCCGCTCGATCGTCATGGAGCCCGAGTTCGTCGTGGCCGACGAGCCGATCTCCGCGCTGGACGTGTCCATCCGCGCCCAGGTGCTCAACCTCCTGAAAAAGTTCCAGAGGGAACGCGGGCTGACCTACCTGTTCATCGCGCATGACCTGTCCATCGTCCGCTTCATCAGCGACCGCATCGTGGTCATCTACAAGGGCCGCATCATGGAGATCGCCGAGACCGAGGAGCTGTTCGCCTATCCGCTGCACCCCTACACCAAGTCTCTGATCTCCGCGATCCCGATCCCGGATCCGATCATTGAGAAGGGAAAGAAGCTCTTTATCTACAAGCCCTCCGAGATGCACGACTACTCGGTCGAGCAGCCGTCGCTTGTCGACATCGGCAACGGCCACATGGTCTTCGGCAGCCCGAGCGAGATCGAAAAGTACAAGAAAATACGCTACGGCGAGTAATTTACGGAGAAGAAATAACGGACCGCAGGATCTGCGGTTCGTTATTTCCTTTATTGGCCTATGAAAAATCGGAAAAAACAGGATCCGGACAACAAGCGTCTGTGGCCGCGGGTCGTGGCTTTCGTTGTGGCGCTGGTCGTCGCCGTCGGCGGGATCACCCTCGGCGTGCTGAACATCGGCAGGAAAGACGCCGGCTATCACGACGTCGACACCGAGGTGAATGAAGAGCTCAGGATGTACAATCAGGGCATCACCTTTTCGTATTACTTCGACGGGAGCAGCAGCGACGTCAAAGTGGCCATGAGGGAGCTCAGCGCCTTTTATTCCCCGCAGCTGCTGCGGGTGTACAAGCTCCTGGACGCGGAGACCGAATACGAGGATTTCCCGAATATCGCCGCGCTCAACGCGCATATCGGCGAGGACGTCACGGTCGGCCCCGAGCTTTTCCGCGTGCTGAGCGATGCGAAGGAAAAGACCCTCGAGCAGAAGGGCTACAACATGTTCGACGGCGCCTTTTACCGCGCCTGGCAGGACATCCGCTACCTCAGCGAGCCGCAGGATTTCGATCCGCTGCGCGACGAGAATCAGCGCGAGCGCCTGGATCGCCTGTGTGAGGCAGGGAACGATCTGTCCAACTTCGACCTGGTGATCGTGGACGCCGAGCGGTACGTGGTCCGTCTTGAGGTCTCGGAGGAGTACCTCGCCCTGCTGCGGGAGCTGGAGCTGGATGGGCCGATCCTGGATCTCGGACTGCTGCACGACGCCTATGAGCTGCAGCTGCTGGCGGACAGCCTGGAAGGCGCCGGCTATCAGAAGGGCTATCTCTCGATGAGCAGCGGCGCGGTCGTCCTTCTCAGCCGCAACCCCGTCGGCGAGCTTTTCCTCTACGGCGTGACGGAGGAGGGCGTGGCCCAGGCGGCTGCGGCGCCCGCGGCCGGCGGCCGTGCGGCGAGCTTCATGCGCTGCTTTGCGGAACGAGAGGGAGAAGCGGGCTATTATGAGCTGGACGGGCAGCTGCGCCACCCATGGATCCCGGCCTCCGGCGAGTACCGCAATGTGATCCAGGCGGCGGTGAGCATCGCCGACGATCCGGCTGACGCCTGCTACGAGAACCTGAAGCTGCAGGAGGCGCCGACGGCGGAGGCGCTGCGCAGGGCCGTGCTGGCAAGCCCGGCGGAGATCGCCTATATCCTCAACGACGGGGATCCGACCGTCTACGTCAGCGGCGACGTCTTTACCGTCTGCGAAGACTACGGCTGGATTGCCAAAGAGCTCCGCTGAACGGCAAAAAAACACGGAGGAGACCGAAAACAGTCTCCTCCGTGTTTTTTTATGCCCTCACATCCGCTGGGCCAGGCGGCAGTAGTAGTTGAGCGCGCGCTCGCGGGCGAGCGTCGAGGCGTCCATGTGCCCCGGGTAGACCTCGTAGTCGCCGGGCAGCGCGCAAAGCTTTTTCAGGCTCATCAGCTCCTCGTCCATGTCGCCGCCGGGCAGATCGGTGCGTCCGCAGCTGCCGCGAAACAGCGTGTCGCCGGTAAAGAGCGCGTCGCCGCAGCGCAGCGTGACGCCGCCGGGCGTGTGGCCGGGCGTGGCGAAGACTTCAAAGCGCAGCGCGCCGACCTCGACCGTGTCGCCCTCGTCGTAGGAGACGCCGTCGGCGGGGAGGGAATAGGGCAGGTGCAGGTCGCGGCCGCCGCTGTCGTCGCGGCGGTTCATGTAGACCTTTGCCCCGGTCTCCTCCGCGAGCGCTTCCGCCGCGCCCACATGGTCAAAGTGGCCGTGCGTCAGCAGGATCGCCTCGCAGCGCAGGTGATTCTCCTCCAGATAATCGAGGATCGTGTTGCTCTCGTCGCCGGGATCGATAACGGCGCAGCGCAGCGACTGCTCGTCGGTGACGACGTAGCAGTTGGTCTCCAGCTGGCCGACCGGAAGGGTTTTGATCAGCATCGTTCACAGCTCCCTGGTGTCAAGAATGATGGTAACGGGCCCGTCGTTCTGCGAGAAGACCTGCATCTCCGCCGCAAAGCGCCCGGTGCCGACGGTGAAGCCCCGCGCGCGGCAGAGCTCGATGACCTTTTCATAGAGGGGGATCGCAGCCTCCGGCCGGGCGGCGAGGGAAAAGCCGGGGCGGCGGGAGCGGCAGTCGGCGAAGAGCGTGAACTGGCTGACGATCAGCAGCTCCGCCCCGGCGTCGGCAGGGTTGACGTTCATCTTGCCGGCCTCGTCCTCAAAAATGCGCAGGCCGCAGATCTTGTCGGCGATCTTTTCCGCCTCGCGCTCGGTGTCGTCCTTGTGGACGCCCAGCAGGATCAGAAAGCCCTTTCCGATGCGCGCGGCCTCTTCGCCCTCAATGACGACCGAGGCCTGATTGACTCTGGTGACGACGGCTCTCAAGCCGATCACCCCTTTCTAAGCTCTAAGCACTGCGCACTGCGCACTATTTCCCGTTGCGGCAGATCTCGGTGATGCCGCCGATCTGGCTGAGCTTGGTGATGATGTAGTGCAGCTCGGCGAGGTCCTTGACCTCGAGCGTGATGTAGATCTGCGCCAGGCCGCTGTTGTCGCGCGCGTTGAGCGTGCGCACCTTCGCGTTGAGCGCGTTGAGCACGGTGGCGATGTCCATGACGAGGCCGGTGCGGTCGCGGGCGTAGATCATCAGCGAGGTGTTGTAGCGCTCGGTGATCTCGTCGGCCCAGGAGACCTTGATCCAGCGGCCTTCCTCCTCGGGAGCCCGGCTGCGGTTCAGATAGTTCTCGCAGTCCTGCCGGTGGATCGACACGCCCTGCCCGCGGGTGATGAAGCCGATGACCGGGTCGCCCGGCACCGGGGTGCAGCAGCGGGAGAACTTGACCAGGCAGTTGTCCAGTCCGGCGACAAGGATGCCCTGGATGGGCTTGCTCTCGCGGCGGGCGGCCTGCTGCTCGCGCCTCTCGGCCGCCTGGGACACCTTGTCCAGCGCGGTTTTTTTGCTGTCCTCCTTGATGCTGCGGGCCAGCTCGTCCTTCAGGCGGTTGGCGGCGCGCACAGAGGCGAGGCCGCCGTAGCCGATGGCGGCGAACATGTCGTCGGGGCTGTTGAAGCACAGGCGCTTGAGCACCGGCGCCATCAGATCCTCGTCCATCACGTCTTCCAGCGCGATGCCGCTGCGCCGCAGCTCTTCGGCCAGCATGTCGCGTCCGCGCGCGATGTTTTCGTCGCGGCGCTCTTTCTTGAACCACTGCTTGATCTTGGTGCGGGCCGAGCCGCTCTGCGCCACGTTCAGCCAGTCGCGGCTGGGGCCGGGCGCGGACTTGGAGGTGCGGATCTCGACGATGTCGCCGTTCTGCAGCACATGGTCGAAGGTGACGATGCGGCCGTTGACGCTGGCGCCGACCATGTGGTTGCCGACGTCCGAGTGGATCATGTAGGCAAAGTCGATCGGCGTCGCGCCGGCGGGGAGGTTGATGACGTCGCCCTTGGGGGAGAAGACGAAGACCTCGTCGGCAAACATGTCGATTTTCAGGTTGTGGAAGAAGTCCTGCGCGTCGGATTCCTGCTGGCTCTCCAGCAGGCGGCGCACCCAGGCAAACTTGTCCTCGTCGCCCATGCGCAGCGAGGCGCCGCTGTCGCCCATCTTGTATTTCCAGTGCGCGGCGATGCCGTATTCGGCGGTGTGGTGCATCTCCCAGGTACGGGCCTGCACCTCGAAGGGGATGCCCTCGGTGCCGATGACCGTGGTGTGCACGCTCTGGTACATGTTGGGCTTCGGAGTGGAGATATAGTCCTTGAAGCGTCCGGGCACCGGCTTGAACATGTCGTGGATGATGCCCAGGACGTTGTAGCAGTCGGGGATCGTGTCGACGATGACGCGGAAGGCGCAGAGGTCGAAAATGCCGTCCAGATTCAGCTTCTGCGCGTACATCTTGCGGTAGATGCTGTAGACGTGCTTGATGCGGCTGAAGATGGAGGCGTGGATGCCCTCCTCGTCCAGCCGCTGCTGGATCTTGCGCTTGACGGAATCCATGAAGGCTTCCAGCTGCGGCATCTTTTCGGTCAGCGTACTGGTGATCTCCCGGTAGCCGTCCGGGTCCAGATACTGCAGCGAGAGGTCCTCCAGCTCCCACTTGGCGCGCTGCATGCCCAGACGGTGGGCCAGCGGCGCGTAGATCTCCATCGTCTCCAGCGACTTGCTGCGCTGCTTTTCCGGCGTCTGATAGTCCATTGTGCGCATGTTGTGCAGGCGGTCGGCGATTTTGATCAGGATGACGCGGATGTCCTTGGCCATGGCCATCAGCATCTTGCGCAGATTTTCCATCTGCTCGTCTTCCTTGCTGGTGTACTGCACGCGCGTCAGCTTGGTGACGCCGTCGACGATGTCGGCCACCGCGCTGCCGAACTGCTTTTCGATCTCCTCGTGGGTGACGGTCGTGTCCTCGATGATGTCATGCAGCAGCGCGGCCACGATGGAATCCTCGTCCAGGCCGAAATCCACGGCGATCTCCGCCACGGCGACGCAGTGAGTCAGATAGGGCGAGCCGTCCTTGCGCTTCTGCCCCTCGTGTCCTCTTTTGGCGAGCTCATAGGCCGCGCGGATGCGGTCGATGTCCACCGGGTGGCCGACCCCGCGCAGGCGGTCCTCCAGCCAGGCGTACATCTCGTCCGGATCCAGCAGCTGATGCTCGCTGTTCAGATTGTCCAGCTTTTCGTCCATCGTTTTATCCTCGCTCGTTCGCCGCTCCGCACGGCGCAGGGATCAGCAGCTGTGCAGCAGCTGCATCAGTTCTGTCGCTTCCAGGTCGGCCTTGCCGTCCACCGCGGCCGCCTTCGCGCCGTAGAGGGCGTCGCCCTCCGTCTCCAGCAGCCCCGCCTCGCGCAGCACCGCCAGGCACAGGCAGTAGCGCTCCGGCGCCATACCCTCCGGACTCTGACGCAGCGCGCTCTCGAGGCGGCTGCCCACGCGGCAGCCGGGCCGCTCCAGCCTGCGCCACACGCGGACGAAGTCCGCCCGGCAGGGGAGCCAGGGCGCGGCCGCCCAGTAACTGTCTTTCTTCCCGTCGAGGATCGCTTCGCACAGCTCCTCCGGGCGGTGGGGGCGGACGGCGGTCAGCAGCAGCTGCACGCTGCGCACGCCGCGGTATTCGTTGATCTGGGGCGTAAAGGCCAGGTCGACCGAGTCGCCCTCGCGGATGCCCAGATCCTTGGCCGTGTGGGAGAAGAAGATCCCCTCGAAGCTCCGGCCACGCAGATCGACCCGCATCCGCAGATGCCGGCCGTTGCCGACCTGCATCAGGGATTCGACCGTCACGCCGCTCATTGCGAGCAGCGGGCGGGGATTCTCGCTGCCGTAGGGCTCCAGCTGCTCGAGCGCGAGCACGTTTTCCTGGCTCAGCAGCTCCGGATCGGTGATCAGAAGGTCGCAGAGCACCTCCGGCACGGGCTCGGGCCGGTGCTCCCGGTAGTATTTCGCCAGCGCAAGGCGGAAGCCCGGCAGCTGATCCTGCCGCAGGTTCAGGCCCGCGGCGAGCGCGTGGCCGCCGAAGCCGGTCAGGTGCTCGGCGCAGCTTGAGAGCGCGTCGAAGAGATTGAAGCCGCCGAAGCTGCGGCAGGAGCCCTTGCCTTTTTCGCCGTGGAAGCAGATCATGATCGCGGGCAGGCAGTACTGCTCGGCCAGGCGGGAGGCGGCGATGCCGATCACGCCCTGATGCCAGCTGTCGCTGCACAGGACGATCGGTCCGTCCGGCTCGCTGCCCTCGAGCATGCTGTTGGCCTCCTGCCAGATCTCGGTCTCAATGCTCTGGCGCTTGCGGTTTAGCTCGCAGAGCGTGGCGGCGAGATGCTGGGCCGTCTCCGGATCCTCCGTCAGCAGCAGCTTCAGCGCGATGTCCGTCTGCCCGAGGCGGCCGGCCGCGTTCAGGCGCGGAGCCAGGCCGAAGCCGATCGAACCGGCGCTGAGCTTTTTCGCCTCCAGCCCGGATTCCCGCAGCATGGCCTCAATGCCGATGCGCGGCCGCTCGCGCAGGATCTCAAGACCCATCCGCACGAGGCTCCGGTTTTCCCCGACCAGCGGCATCACGTCGGCTACCGTGCCGACGGCGATCAGATCCGCAAAACGCGCGACCAGGCTCGCGCTCTCGCCCTCGCAGGCGCAGGCCAGCTTCATCGCCACGCCGACGCCGGCCAGATAGGGGTTGGGATAGTGGTCGTCCTCGCGCTTGGGATCGACGACGGGGCAATTCTCCGGCATGAGGCCGCCGCCGCACTCGTGGTGGTCGGTGATGATGACGTCCATCCCGAGAGAGCGGGCGTGTTCAACCTCGTCGTGCGCGGTGATGCCGCAGTCCACCGTGATCATCAGGCTGACGCCCTGCTCGCGCAGCGAGTCGATGGCGGCCGCGTTGACGCCGTAGCCCTCGTTGTCCCGGCTGGGGATGTAGGGGATGCAGCGGATGCCCTTGCCCTCGAGGTACTTGGTCAGCAGGCAGGTGGAGGTGATGCCGTCCACGTCATAGTCGCCGTAGACGGCCACGGTCTCTCCGTCGGCGATGGCCCGGTGCAGCCGGGCCACGGCGCGGTCCATGTCCTTCAGCAGCATCGGGTCGTGCAGGGTCTCCAGCCCGCCGCGGAACAGGGTCTCCGCCTGTTCGGCCTTCGTGACGCCGCGCAGGCGCAGGATGGCCGCCAGCAGCGGCGGACAGCCGCAGTTGAGCAGCTCTTCCGGCGCCTCCGGCCGTTCATAAGGGATTTTCCACAATTTTTCTCTCATAATCGTAACCAATCTTTTTTATTATTAAATCATTATACCAAAAAGCCCCATTCAATTCAATACTTGAGCGGGGAAAGAAAGACGCGGATTTTGCTTTTTTGCAAAGTTTCCGCGCCTTTTCCGGCGTCTGGGGCCGAAAAACAGATGAGACTTGTATTTCCGGCGGAATAATGATAAAATAAAATGCTATGGTATACCAATTATCGGAAACGACAGAGAGGGGGCGGCGTGCCGTGCGAAAGATCTGCATCTTCTGCGAGACCTGGGAGTCCGGCGGGATCGAGTCCTTTCTGAACAACGTCCTCAGCCGGATGGATCTGTCCGGCCTGGAGCTCCATCTCGTGGCGGCCAGGCTCGGCGACAGCGTCTTTACCGCGCCGATGGAGGCGCTCGGCGTCCGCTTCTTCGAGCTGTCCGGCAGTCCCCGGCGCGTGGCGGAGAATCATGTGCTCTTCCGCGCCATGCTGCGGCGCGAGCGCTACGATCTGGTCCATCTGAACCTGTTTCAGGGCATGAGCCTGGACTACGCCCGCATCGCGCGGGAGGAGGGCGTGCCCGTCCGCATCGCCCACAGCCACAACACCGCCCTGCGCAAAAGCCTGCTGCGTCCGGTCAAGCTCCTGCTGCACCGCGTTTACGCCGCGCGCCGCGCCGGAGATGCGACGGCGTTCTGGGCCTGCTCGCGCCCGGCGGCGGAGTTCCTGTTTCCGGAAAAGCTCCTGCGCGAGCGGGGCTTTCGCTTCATCCCGAACGGCATCGACACCGCGCGCTTCGCGCTGCGGCCCGACCGACGGGACGAGATCCGCCGTGAGCTGAATGCGGAAGGCCGTTTTCTGGTCGGAAGCGTCGGCCGTCTGTGCTATCAGAAAAATCAGCATTTCGTTTTGGAAGTTTTTGAACGCTTGCAATCCCTGCGTCCCGATAGTATGCTTCTGCTGGTGGGCGAAGGTCCGGATCTCGATGCGCTCAAGCGGCGCGCCGAAGAGCTCGGGATCGCGGAGCGGGTCGTGTTTTACGGCGTGTCCCGAAAGGTGGAGGAGCTCTTCTGGGCGATGGACGCCTTTGTGTTTCCCAGCCGCTTCGAGGGTCTCGGGATCGTCGCCGTCGAGGCGCAGGCCGCCGGTCTGCCGACGCTCTGCTCCGAGCATGTGCCGGACGAGGCCGCGGTGACGCTGCTGTTCCGCCGCCTGCCGCTGACGGAGGGGAGCGCGGCCTGGGCGGAGGCCCTGGACGCGGTCGACCCGGCCGAGCGGCGCGACGCGGCGGCACTGGTCGCCGAAGCGGGTTTCGAGCTGCGCGACGTGGCGCGGACGATCGAAGGATTTTACAGAGACGAGGCCGGCTCGGACCGGTAATACCCGACAAGGGGAATTTGAGACATGATTAAAGAGAATCAAAAGCTGCTCAACCGCATCAACGTCATCAGCGACGGCCTGATCATCCTGCTGATGTTCCCGCTGGCCTTCTGGCTGCGCTTTTCCGTGCTGCCGGGCGGCAGGGTCAGCATTCCCTTCGAGGCCGTCATCAGCCTCGGCGTGGTCTATATGCTGGTGCAGCTGTTCACCTTCGCCTCCTTCGGACTGTACCAGTCCTTCCGCCGCAAGCGGCTGAAGATCGAGCTGCCGCGCCTGTGGATGGCCTGCCTGCTGGATCTGGTGCTGCTGCTGAGCATACTGTATCTGCGCCACTGGGACCACTATTCCCGTGAGATGATCGCCATCTTCTTCTTCCTCAGCACCGGCTTTCTCAGCGCCAAGCGCTATGTGCTGCGCCGCCTGCTGCGGCACTACCGGCAGAAGGGCTTCAACATCAAGCACGTCGTCCTGATCGGCAGCAGCGCGATGGCGCACCGCTACAGCGACGAGCTGCGCAACGACCGCGAGCTGGGCTATCACCTCGTGGGCTATATCGCCGGCAAGCCGGACGAGAGCTGGGAGGAGACCTGGCTCGGCGGCTTTGACAAGATGGAGGAGGTCCTGGAGAAGAACCGCCCCGATGAAGTCATCTCCGCCATCGACACCGACGACTTTGAGCGCACGCCTGCCATCATCTCCGCCTGCGAGAAGACCGGCTGCAAGCTCGCCATCGTGCCCTACTACGCCGAATACATGGCCGCGCGGCCGAATTTCGACGACCTCAACGGCATCCCGCTGCTGAACATCCGCTACATCCCGCTGGAAAACTGGGCCAAGGCCTTCGTCAAGCGCGCGATGGACGTCATCGGCTCGGCGGTGATCCTGGTGCTGCTCTCTCCGCTGATGCTGGCGACGGCCATCGGCGTGAAGATCTCCTCGCCCGGCCCGATCATCTTCAAACAGGAGCGCGTCGGCCGGAACAAGAAGCTCTTCACGATGTACAAATTCCGCTCGATGCGGGTCAACACGGAGGAGAACACCGCCTGGAGCACGAATGAAGACGACCGGAAAACCAAATTCGGCTCCTTCATCCGCAAGTATTCGATCGACGAGCTGCCCCAGTTCTGGAACGTCCTCAAGGGCGACATGAGCCTGGTCGGGCCGCGTCCGGAGCTGCCCTTCTTCGTCGACCGCTTCAAGGAAGAGGTCCCGCTGTACATGGTCAAGCATCAGGTCCGCCCGGGCATCACCGGCTGGGCCCAGATTAACGGCCTGCGCGGCGACACCTCCATCAAGGCGCGCATCGAGCACGACCTGTATTATATCGAGCACTGGAGCGTCGGCTTTGACATCAGGATCCTGTGGGTCACCGTCTTCGGCGGCAAGTTCAAAAACGACGAGCATCTGGCCTGAAGGGGAGCGCCCGTGAAACCGAAACTTCTCTACGCTGCGTCTTCGTACATACATCTGATGAACTTTCATCTGCCCTATCTGCGCGCCTTCCGGGAGCGCGGCTGGGAGGTCCATGCCCTCTGCGCCGATCCGAAGGGGGAGATCCCCTTCGCGGACCGGACGATCACGGCGCCGCTTCGCAAGAAAATGAGCGCGCCAGAAAATTTTATTGCCGCTTCGCGGATTCGCAGTTTGGTGAAGGACGAAGGGTACGCGCTCGTCATCGTGCATACCTCGCTGGCGGCCTTTTTCGTGCGCCTGGCGCTCAAGGGGCTGCGGCAGCGGCCGAGGCTCATCAACATGGTGCACGGCTATCTCTTCGACGACGATACGCCCGCGCCGAAGCGGCAGATCCTGCTGGCCGCGGAAAAAATGACCGCGCCTCAGACCGACCTGCTGATCACGATGAACCGCTGGGATCACGAGCTGGCGCAGAAGCAGCGCCTCGCCGCGCGCGAGGTTTTCGTGCCCGGCGTCGGCGTCGATTTTTCCCGTTTCGCCACCGCCTCGCCGGAAGCCGGCGCGCGGCTGCGCGAGGCGCTCGGCATCCCCGCGGAGGACTATGTGCTGCTCTGCGCGGCGGAGCTCTCCGGCCGCAAGAGCCAGCCGGTGCTGATCCGCGCGCTGAGCGCTCTGCCGGAGAAGGTACGGCTCGTCCTGGCCGGGAGCGGCGCGGAGCAGGAAAACTGCATGGCGCTCGCTAAAGAGCTGGGCCTGGAGGAGCGCGTGCTCTTCCCCGGGCACGTCGGCAATATCGGAGACTGGTATGCGATGGCGGACGCCGTGGCGACGGCCAGCCGCATCGAGGGCCTGCCCTTCAACGTGATGGAGGCGATGGTCCTGCGCAAGCCCGTGGTCGCCAGCCGCGTCAAGGGCCACGAGGATCTGATCGAGGACGGCCGTACCGGCCTGCTCTATCCCTACGGGGACTCCGCCGCCTGCGCGGCGGCGATCCGCCGCCTGATGGAGGAGCCCGGCCTGGGCGAGCGCCTGGCAGAGGCTGCCCAAGCGCAGATCGGGCAGTACGCGCTGGAGCGCGTCTTCCCGCAGGTGATGGCGGCCTATGAGAGCGTGACGGGCGAGCCCGTGCGCGCATGAGGAGGACGGCATGAGGATCTGTGTTTTCGGCGCGTCCAGCGACCGGCTGGACGAGAGCTATCTGCTGGCGGCCGAGGCCTTCGGGCGTCTGCTTGGCGAGGGCGGCCACACGATGGTCTTCGGCGGCGGACAGACCGGGCTGATGGGCGCCTGCGCCCGCGGCGCCGCTGCGGCCGGGGGAGAGACCGTCGGCGTCGCGCCCCGCTTTTTCGCGGGCTCCGGTATGATGGACAAGGAATGCAGCCGCTTCGTCTGGACGGACACGATGGCCGCGCGCAAGACGCGGATGGAGGAGGAAGCCGAGGGCTTTCTCGTGCTGCCCGGCGGCATCGGCACGATGGAGGAGTTCTTCGAGGTGCTGACCCAGCGGCAGCTAGGCCTGCACGGCAAGCCGATCGTGCTGCTTAACACGAACGGCTTTTTCGACGGCCTCGCCGCGCTGCTGCGCGGCATGAGCGAGAAGGGCTTCGCCGGGCAGGGCGTGCCCGCGCTGGCGCGGCTCTGCGATTCGCCGGAGGAAGCGCTGCGCGCGCTGACGGAGACGCCGGCCGAGCAGGCGCGTCTGCGCGGCAAAAAGGAGTATTTTTGCTGAAGAACCGGGAGAAAAATGCGTCTTTATTGAAAAAAGCGCCCAAAAACGGGCGCTTTTCCGCAATATTGGCGGCAAAGGCTTGTATTTCCCGGGGGACTATGATAAAATAATAAGGATTTTTCAACTAATCGGCAGATCAAAGGAAAGCGCGCCCGGCCGGGATACGCGGAGGAGGTCAGAGTCCGACCATGAACAATCAGCTGTCGGCGGTCTTTATCTGCGACCGGGGATACGTCATGCAGACGGCCGTGGCGATCCGCTCCCTGCTCGACAGCAGCGCGGAGTCTGTGCCGGAGGTCTTTGTCGTGAGCTATGGCCTGGAGCCGGAGCAGGAAAAAGAGCTGCTGAGCCTGTCGCGCGAAGGCGCCTCCGTCCGCCTGCTGCGGGGGGACGGCTGCTTTTCCGAGGACAGCTTTTCCGTGCAGGAGAGCCGTTACCGCGTCGCGACGAAGGCGGCGCTGCTGAAATTCTATCTGCCGGCGCTGCTGCCCGATCTGGACCGCGTGCTCTACCTGGACGGCGACATCATCGTCCGCCGCGATCTCTCGCCCCTGGCGGAGATCGAGCTGGGCGGCCGGCTGGCCGCCGTCGTGCGCGATCTGCCCCAGGTCTTCTATGAAAAACAGCTTCTCGGCGAGAGCCGGGACTACTTCAATTCCGGCGTGATGCTGCTCAATCTGCGGCAGATGCGCGCCGAGGGCCTGACGGAGCGCCTGGTCGAGATGAAAAAGGCCTGCCCGGACGACAAGCTGATGGATCAGAACGTCCTCAACCGCGCGATGGTGGGCCGGGTGCTGCAGCTGCCGATGATCTACAACGTCTGCTATGCCAATCTGCGCCGCCGCTGGCGCAGGGAAGGGATGGCGCGGCAGATCAACGAGGCCTACGGCACGGATTTCCGCTCGCTGCGCCAGATCCGGGAGGCCGCGGCGATCATCCACTATTCCTCCGGGGAGAAGCCCTGGAAGTATTTCGACATCCCCGCGGGCGACGAATGGACGCGGGTCTACCGGCAGGATCCCAAGGCCGCGTCGCTTCGCCGGAAGAGCTGGCAGCTGCGGGAAAAAAGCCAGAAAATCAAGGCAGTTTTGGGACGGCACTGAGCGGCCGGCCCGTTTGCATAGGTCTGAAAAGAAATAAGCAAAGGATGCGTGAGGAATGAAACTCAAACAGCGGATCAAGAAAGAGAAGATCACCCTGCCCCTGGTGTTCAAGGGTTATTCCCGCACCATGGCCAACGCCTGGTACGGCAAGACCCAGTATGATCTCAGACGCTACAAGAACGAGTTCGGCACCGATGCGATCACCCATTGGCACCAGAAGGGTTATCTGTGCAGCAGCATCAAGCGCTACAACCTGATCGACAACTATGAGGTCGACTACATCACCGACTTCCAGTACCTCTATCTGATGCCCTTCAACAACTCCTTCGGCAAATGGCTGGACGACATGCTGACGACGCAGCGCGTTCTGCTGCCCTTCAGCGAGCACTTCCGCAAGGTCTATTTCAGCATCATCCGCCGCGAGGGCAAGCCGCTCATCCTCCGTGTCGGCCATGAGGACCGGGAGTACACGGCGGAGGACATCCTTGCGCTGCTGCGTGAAAAGGGCGCGCTCGAGCTGCGTCCCGCGTTCTGGAACAGCACGAAGACACGGCGCCTGCTCACCATCGGCATCGACGAGGATAGCGGCGAAGAGATCCTTTATTCCAACGGCTATAAGGCGAGCCTGAGCTGGCTGGAGAAGACGATCCGCGGCTTCAGCGCCAACTATGTGATCGCCGACCCGGTGTCCATCTCCTTCCCCTTCCGGAATGATCTGCTGCTGGACCACGCGATCAAGCTCTGGGTCGCCAATGACGTCAACGAGCAGACGGCCGTGCTCTGCGCCGAAATGAACAGCTATTACACCGACGAGGACGACGGCAAGAGAAAGACCGAGATCTCCCTGATCGATCTCGCCTCCGGCGAGTTCGCCTTCCGCGGCGAAACGCTCCGCATCCCGAACTGGGATCAGGTCAAGGAGGAGATCTGCCGCGTCAGCGCCAGTATGCCGCAGCTGACCATCTTCACCTGCTCGATCGCGCTGTCTCCCGACGGAGGCTTCAGCTTCCTGCGCTTCTCCAACAGCCCGAAGCTGCCCGACGTGCCCTTCAACAAAGAACTGGATAACTATCTGAAGGACAAGTTCAACAAGCAGTTCAAGAAGAGAACTCTGGGCGACCGTTTCCGCGGCCTGCGCGACAAGCTCCTGATGCGCTACATCAAGAAGCACGGCCGCAAGGGCATCCGTCCCTATATGCACAAGCAGTGGATGGACGCGGCGCGCGCCGACCTGCTGCATACCAAGGGCGTGCCGCTCAAGACCAAGCTCTGGGCGCACAAGCACGGCTTCCTTTCCTTCCGCACCTATCAGTACGGCCTGACCGAGCAGAACTACCTCCGCTTCCTGTCCGACTACGATTACTACTGGCTCAACCGCATCAACAACGATTACCAGAAGTGGGTCAACGACAAGACCACCTATCGCTACGTGATGGAGCCGTACAAGGACTTCGTGCCGAAGTATTACTTCTCCTGCTTCAAGCGCGGCGGCAAGCTCTTCATCAGCAAGATGTGGGATTGCCCGGCGGACGTGCCCGAGGGCTTCGAGGGGCTGCTCGAAATGCTCCGCCGCAGCGGCAAGCTGGCCTTCAAGGCCTCGGCCGGCACCCACGGCGACGGCTTCTACTGCCTGAGCTATGAAGACGGCAAGTACTTCATCAACGGCAAGGAGAGCAGCGAGGCCGAGCTGAAGAAGACCGTCGAAAGCAACAAGTCCTTCTACGTCGTCACCGAGTACCTCGAGATGAACGACGAGCTGAAGAAGATCTACGCCAAGTCCGTCAACACCGTGCGCATCATGGTCGTCAACGCCCACGGCTATGACCCGAAGATCCTGCAGACCTACATGCGCATCGGCTCCGAGAAGACCGGCTACACCGACAACGTCGGCTACGGCGGCGTCTGCGCGATGATCAACACCGAGACCGGCGAGCTCTATCAGCCCGAGCAGCTGGTCAAGCACCGCTACATCCCCTGCCCGGTCCACCCGGACACCGGCACCCCGATCGCCGGCAAGATCCCCAACTGGGAGCTGGTGAAGGAAAAGGTCCCCGAGATCTGCCGCTACTTTGCCGAGCTGGAGTATCTGGGCTTTGACGTGGCCATCACCAACGAGGGCTTCCAGATCCTCGAGATCAACATCCACCAGGATCTGCACAAGGTGGCCGATTTCACCGATGAAATCAACGAATTCTTCCGCCGCAAGATGAAGCAGAAGGGCCGTCAGTGATCCTGGCGGAAACGAACAGGAGGAACACCATGAAAATATCCATTTTAGGCGCAGGCAACGCCGGCTCCGCCGTCGCGGCCGACCTGTCGATGAAGGGCCACGAGGTCACGCTGATCAAGACCTCGCACTCCATGCACGACGACAACTACAACTATCTCGTGGAAAACAACGGCAAGATGACCCTCAACGAGTTCGGCGAGATCAAGACCGGCTACATCCACAAGGTCACGCGCGACATCGAAGAGATCCGCGGCGCGGAGATCGTCGTCATCTACATCCAGACCCGCTTCCACGAGCCGCTGATCGAGCGCATCGCCCCCTATCTGGAGGACGACCAGATCGTGCTCATCAACCCCGGCTATCTGTCTACGGCCTATATGCTCAAGCACTGCCCCGACAAGAAGCTCATCATCGCCGAGGCGGAGAGCTCCTTTATCGACGGCCGCATCATGGAGCCGGGCCTCTTCCGCGTCGGCTTCCGCAACGTGCGCAATCCCATCGGCATCTATCCCGCCGCCCGCCGCGAAGAAGCCATCGCCAAGCTCGACCAGATGCAGGAGCGCTTCGTCTACCTCAACTCCGTGGTCGAGGCTGCGCTGCACAACCCGAATCTGATCGTGCACACGGTCGGCAGCGTCATGAGCATCCCGCGCATCGAGAAGTCCCACGGCGACTTCTGCATGTACCACGAGGCCTATTCCCGCGACAATCCGGCCACCTGGGCGATCCTCGAGGCGCTTGACGCCGAGAAGATGAACGTTCTGGAGAAGCTGGGCTTCCCGCGCCTGCCCTATGTGGAGGCCTGCAAGTACCGCAACTCCCTGGACGACAACATGGACGCCAAGGAAGTCTTCCTCGACTACGCCGAGATGGACACCCGCGCGAAGGGCCCCACGAAGGTCGATTCCCGCTACATCTCCGAGGATGTGCCGCAGGGCCTCGTGATGCTCGAGGCGCTCGGCCGGGCGCTCGACGTGAAGACCCCGATCGCCACCGGCCTCATCGAGATCGCCAGCGCCGCGCTGGGCCGCGACCTGCGCGCCGAGGGCAGGACCCCCGAGAAGCTCGGCAGGGAGAACATCCACCGCATCCTGGACGACGCCCGCGGATAATCGACGCTCCGGTGAGCTTCACCGGAACAGACCGACTCTCAGACGGAGTGTGGCACAAGCATGTGGGTACAATCGAAATTTTTAAGGATCCTGATCTACTTTTTATCCCCCCTGTTCCCGACCCTGGTCAGCAGGATCCTCTATCGAGCCGCCTTTCACCGGCGGCTCGATTTAAAGCATCCGAAGACCCTCAACGAAAAGATCATGTGGCTCAAGCTCAGGGTCTACGCGAAGGATCCGCTTGTGGCGAAATGCGCCGACAAGCTGCGGGTGCGGGACTATGTGGCGGAAAAGGGCTGCGGCGACGCGCTCAATGAGCTGGAGGCCGTCTGGGAGGACCCGGAGCAGATCGACTGGGACAGCCTTCCCGAAGCCTTTGCGCTCAAGTGCAATTTCGCCAGCGGCTTCAACTGGATCTGCCCTGACAGGTCGAAGCTCGACCGGGAAGCCTGCCTGGCGCAGTTCCGGCACTGGTACCGGCGCGACTTCTGGCGCTTCAGCGCCGAGCTGCAGTACCGCGACATCCCCAAGCGCATCCTCTGCGAGCGCTATCTCGGCGGGGAGGAGCTGGTGGACTACAAGGTCTACTGCTTCAACGGGAAGGCCAGGTACATCCTCTGCTGCCTCGGCCGCGAATCCGGGCACACGAGGTTCTACTTCTACGATCCGGACTGGAACTTCTGCCGCATCACCCGCGACGGCAGGGCCGCGCCGGAGGACTTCGGCCTGCCGCGCCCGCAGCGCCTGGATCAGATGCTGCGTTACGCAGAGATCCTTTCCGAGCCTTTCCCCTTCGTCCGCGCCGATTTCTACGAGGTCGACGGGAAGCTGTATTTCGGCGAGCTGACCTTCACGCCCGCGGCCGCCATGGACACGGGCCGCCTGCCCGAGACCGACCGGATGTTCGGCGAGATGCTGAAGCTGCCGGGCGAAAAGTGAAAAAACAGATCAAAAAGCCTCTGTGCGTATAAGCACGGAGGCTTTTTCACATCCTTTTCCCGGGCGCATAGGATGATCGGGAGGTGGTACGATGGAGGAAACATATTTCCTCGGAGCGAACAGCCGGTCGGGCTTCGCCTCGCTCTACCGACATTTCGCGGATGAGCCCGGCGCGTTCCTGCACGTGATCAAGGGCGGCCCGGGCACGGGAAAATCCGGCTTAATGCGCCGGATCGCCGAGGCGGCGCGGGCGCGCGGCCTGGATACGGAGACGGTGCTCTGCTCCGGCGACCCGGATTCGCTCGACGGGGTGTATATCCCGGCGCTGCGGCAGGGCTGGGCGGACGGCACCGCGCCGCACACGATGGATCCCTCGCACTTCGGCGCGGACGGGGACTATGTCGACCTGGGGCGCTTCTGCCGGCCGCTGCATTTGGCCGATCGCGAGCGGGTGCTTTCGCTCAACGCCGCGTACAGGGCGCGCTACGCCGCTGCCTATCGCTGGCTGGCCGCGGTCGGCGCGCTCGCGGATGCGGCAAAAGCGCCCGCCCTGCCGAATGAGGCGCAGGAAAAGCTCCGCCGCCGCATACGCGGCGTCCTGCGGCGGACGAAGCACGGCGGAAACGGCGGGCGGGAGACGCGGCGCTTTCTGTCGGCGATCAGCTGCCGCGGGCTGCTGCGCCTGCCGCTGCCGGAGCCTTATTCGCAGGTATACCGCATCGAAAGCCCGCGCGGCCTTGCGCCGCGAGTACTGCAGATCGCCGCGGAGGAGGCCGCTGCGCTGGGCCTGGACCGGATAATCTGCCCCTCGCCGCTGGATCCGGCGCTGCCGGAGGCCCTGCTGCTGCCGGGGACGGGGCTCGCCCTCGTCGGCGGATCTGCGGAGGGGACGCGCAGCCTGCGGCCGGACGCGCTGCTGCCGCCGGAGAGCGGAGAGGAACGGCAGACGCGCCGACGGGCGCTGAAGACGCGGGACGCGGCGCTGGAGAGCGCCGTCGCCGAGCTGCGGCGGGCCAAGGCCCTGCACGACGAGCTGGAGGCGGTCTACCGCCCGTATATGGACTTCGCCGCGCTGACGGCCTTTACCGACCGGACAATCGAAGAGATATTCAAATAAAAAGAGACGGTTCTTTCGAACCGTCTCTTTTTATATTCCGTAATAATCAGCAGCAGCAGACCCTGGTGCCGCAGAGGGGGCCGAGGCAGAGGTTGGCGATGCACAGACCGGTGCAGAGCCGGTCGAAGGACAGGCCGCTGTGGTAGCGTGTGCTGTAGCCGCTGTAGAAGTCGCCGCCGGCCTGCAGCTGCTGCAGGAGCTGGCGGTATTCCGCATTGTTCGGATCCATCGCCACGGCCTTTTTGGCATCCTCCATCGCGGCGATCTTGCTGCCCTGGTACATGTTCGCCACGGCGGAGAGGTAATACCAGCGTGCGTCGCGCTCCGTCGGGTCGACGTTCCCGAGGGCGTTGAGCGCCTCGCGGTACATGCCGTTGCGGATGTAGCTGCGCGCGGCGGTGTATTCGCTGCGCTCCTGCGGCTGCTGCTGCCGGGCCTGGTTGGCGTATGCGTTCCAGGCCTCCCAGGGATCCCAGTAGTTGTACTGCTGGCTGCCGTACTGCTGCTGCCAGGCGCTCTGCGCGCCGCCGTAGCCGGAAGAGCCGGCCTGTGCCGTGCCGTTTTTGATCTGGTCGTAGGCGGCGTTGATGTCGTTCATCCGCCGGGCGGCCGCCTCGTTGCCGGGATTGCGGTCCGGGTGGTACTTCTTGGCCAGGTCCCGATATGCTTTTTTGATCTCCTCGTCGCTCGCGTCCGGCGAGACGCCGAGCACCTTATAGGGATCCTGAACCATCTGAGGTCCCTTCCTCGCTTCCGAATTTTTTGTCAAAGTCCGTCCAGACGCCCGCGCAGAGGATGTTCTGCATCAGCCCGGCGTCCTGCACCAGCGGCAGCGCGTCGAAAGCGCGCACCGCGTCCGCCAGCAGCATCTTCAGGATATCCCGGAAATCCGCGGCGTTGTCCCGCCCGTAGCGGGCGCGCAGGGGATTGAAGCGCCCCAGCAGCGCGTCCTTTTTCAGGTCCAGGCAGGCGTCCGCGATATAGATGAAGCGCCCGAGCGCGTCGCCCAGCGACCGCAGCGCCGGGGCCCAGCGGTCGTCATGCAGGACGAAAAGCGCCGCCATCAGCTCGCCAAAGCAGGCGGCCGCGGCGTCCGGGTCCGGGATCGCCCTGGCTTCCTGCTCTTTCAGGCTGCTCAGCGAGCGCTCGATGGCCTTGCACTGCCGCGGCCAGAGCGCCTGCGCCTTCTCATAGGAGCGCTTCAGCGCCGCCGACTCCGCCAGCGCGAGGGGATTGCCCTCGTCCTGCCAGTTGTCGCGGCATTTGAAATAGGCCAGGGCCACGGTCATGTCGGCGGCGTAGTCGCTGTATTCGCTGCGCTGCCAGGGCCGCGCCTGGCGCGGATGCACGGCGCAGGGCTCGTCCCCCTGCCGCGTCTCCGGCTCGTAGAGCGAATCCAGCAGCAGCACCAGAAAGCAGGTGTCATAGTTGAGCGCCAGGCGCCCGAGCTGCCCGTGCCGCTCCTTCAGACTCCGGCACAGCCCGCAGTAACAGGCCCTGTAGCGCGCGAGCTGCTCTTCGGTGAGCAGCTCGGTCTGTGCGGTCAGGGTGCCAAACATCAGCTTTTGCGGGTAAAGGAGGTGCCGCACTTGCGGCAGACGATGCGGATCTTGCCGCGCCCCTTCGGCACGCGCAGCGTGGTATGGCAGGAGGGGCAGGAGAAGAAGCGGTAATCCCGGCGCTGATCCCAGCGGGTCTTCAGACGGCGGAACCAGCCCGTCACCCGGTAGCGCAGGTCGAGATAACGCGCGTTCTCCGCGCGGCGGCGCGGCAGGTTTTTCGAGAGCATGCGGATCCAGGTCAGCACCAGCAGCGCCAGCGACAGGGCGTTCAGAAAACTGCCGACCTTGCCGGTAAAGGCGCCCAAAACCATCAGCACCACCGCGGCGATCAGCAGAAAGATGTTCAGCTGATCCTGCCCGTAGCGCCCGTACATGAACCGTGCAATGCGTTCTCTCATAATCTCACCCGAATCTTAAGCTTCTTATGCAAATTTATTGTAGCAGTTTCTCCGGGCAAAACATCAATGAATTGTAAATAATCTTCAGTTTTTCTTTGTCCGCTCGGCGATCGACAGCAGCACGATCTTCTCGCAGAGCTCGCCGTAGCCGATGCCGGCCTCGGCCGCAGCCTGCGGGATCAGACTGGTGGGGGTCATGCCGGGGAGGGTGTTGACCTCTAAGCACCAGGCGCGGCCCTCGCGGTCGAGCATGAAGTCGGAGCGGGAGTAGACCGACAGGCCCAGCGCCCTGTGCAGCTTCAGCGCAGCCTCGGCGAGCTGATCCCGTTCGGCCTCGGTGACCGGCGCGGGGCAGATCTCACGGGCGGACTTTCCGCCGGACTGGTACTTGCTCATATAGTCGAAGCCCTTTTCGTCCGGCGGCACGATCTCGATCGGGCAGAGGCAGCGCCCGTCCAGAACCGGCATCGTCAGCTCGCGGCCGACGATCTTCTCCTCCACGACGACATGCTCGCCGTAGGGCAGCACGTCGGCAAGGGCAGCCGCCAGGTCCCCGCGCGTGTCGGCGATCTGCACGCCGATCGAGGAGCCGCCGTCGGCGACCTTGATCACGCAGGGCACCGGGAGCGTTTCGGCAAGGCGGGGGATATCCGCCGCGGTGTAATGCAGATCCTGCCAGCGCGGGGTCAGGATGCCGTTGGCCTCCATGATGCGCTTGGTGACGGCCTTGTCCATCGCCATTGCGCTGGACAGATGGTCGGAGCCGGTGTAGGGCACGCCAAGCAGATCCAGCGTGGCCTGGATCTTGCCGTCCTCCCCATCGACCCCGTGCAGGCCGAGATAGACGCAGTCGGCCAGCTGGCAGATCTCCAGCACGCCCGGGCCGATGCGGCTGGGGCTTTTCCACTTTCTCGAGGCACGGACGGCAGCCAGATCCGGGGCTTCGGAGCCGATACTGAGATCGACGACGAGACCGTCCGGCTCGTCAAAGGCCTGCTCCGGCGTTCCGGCGTAGTTTTCCAGACCGAAATACAGATCGACGAACACGGCCTGATGCCCGCGCTCGCGCAGCGCACGGCAGACAGAGTTGGCCGTGACAAGAGAAACGGCGCGCTCGGTGCTGAGGCCGCCGCCCAGAACAACGATTTTCATAGAGGAGACACTTCCTTTCGCTCCCGTATAAGATACCACGATTCCGCCCGCCGCACAAGAGAAAAAAGGAAGCCCCGCAGGGCTTCCTTTTTTCGGATCAGAAGAAATATTCGATCTCGTCCCGATGGCTTTCGATCAGGCTGTCGATCTTCTCGTCGACGGCGCGGCTGACCTCTTCAGGCAGCCGGTTGACGTCGTAGAGAATGTCGTGCTCTTCGCAGTACTCGCGGGCCAGGGCCTCGCGCAGGCGGTCGAGCGTCAGCGTGCTGAGCGCCTGCTGTTTGAGCGCGTCCATCGAGCCCTGCAGGCTGCCGCCCAGCGTGCGCAGATAGTCCTCCAGGGTCGTCTTGCCGTCCGGCAGGGGGATCCGGGACAGGCTCTGCGCAGCCTCGCTCTCGCTGACCGTGACGCCCAGCGCCTTCGCCTCGTCGGCGAGGATATAGCCCAGCAGGATGCGGTCGACCAGCGTTTTGTCGTCGGCCTCGCCCTTTTCGCCCAGCAGCGAGAGGACGGAGCGCAGCTGCTCCACCTGCTTCCAGGTCACTTCATGTTCCCGGTAGCGGGCGGCCACGCCTTCCCGCTTGGGCGCGATATAGATCTTCCAGACCACGAGCCCCGCCACGACCAGCAGGACGAGCGCGATGAGTTTCTTTTTCATGCTTCGGTTCCTTTTCGGAGAGAATCCCGCCCCCGGCGGAGCGCCGGGGGCGGCGGGTTAAATCAGAAATAGGTGCGGCGGATATACTCGTCGACCCAGTAGGCGGCGTTCTTGCCGGCGCCCATGGCCATGATGACCGTGGCCGAGCCGGTGACCGCGTCACCGCCGGCGAAGACGGCGACCTTTTCGGTGTGGGCCTGCTCGTCGGCGTCGATGCCGCCCTTACGGGTGGTGGTCAGACCCGGCGTCGTGGAGCGGATCAGCGGGTTCGGGCTGGTGCCGATGGCGATGATGACGGTGTCAACGTCCATGACCCACTTGGAACCCTCGATCGCCTTCGGGGAGCGGCGGCCCCTCTCGTCGGGCTCGCCCAGCTCCTGGCGGACGCACTCAAGGCCGATGACATGACCGGTCTCGTCGCCGAGGATGGCGGTGGGATTGTTGAGCATGTCGAAGGTGATGCCCTCGGCCTCGGCGTGCTCGACCTCCTCCAGACGGGCGGGCATCTCGCTGCGGCTGCGGCGGTAGACGATGTGCACCTCGCTCGCGCCCAGACGCTTGGCCACGCGGGCCGCGTCCATCGCGACGTTGCCGGCACCGACGACGGCAACCTTGTTGAAACGCTTGATCGGCGTGTCGTAGTCCTCGCGGTAGGCCTTCATCAGGTTGACGCGGGTCAGCAGCTCGTTGGCGGAGTAGACGCCCAGCAGGTTCTCGCCGGGGATGTGCAGGAACTGGGGCAGGCCGGCGCCGGAGCCGATGAACACGGCCTGGAAGCCGTCCTCGAAGAGCTCGTCGATGGTCATGGACTTGCCGATGACGGCGTTGGTCACGATCTTGACGCCCAGGGCCTTGAGGTTTTCGATCTCGGCGGCCACGATCTCCTTGGGCAGACGGAACTGCGGGATGCCGTAGACCAGCACGCCGCCGGGCTTGTGGAAGGCCTCGAAGATGGTCACGTCATAGCCCATCTTGCGCAGGTCGCCGGCGCAGGTCAGGCCGGCGGGGCCGGAGCCGATGACCGCGACGCGGTGGCCGTTGCTGGGAGGCGGGACGATGGGGGGCTTGTTCTGCTGCGCCATGTGCCAGTCGGCCACGAAGCGCTCCAGACGGCCGATGCCGACGGCCTCGCCCTTGACGCCGCGGACGCAGCGGGACTCGCACTGCCGCTCCTGCGGGCAGACGCGGCCGCAGACGGCGGGCAGGGCGTTGGTGGAGGTGATGATCTCGTAGGCGGCCTCGAAGTCGCCCTCGGCGACCTTGGCGATGAACTCGGGGATGCGCACGCTGACGGGGCAGCCGTTGCGGCACATCGGGTTCTTGCAGTTGAGGCAGCGGCGCGCCTCGGCGATCGCGAGCTCCGGCGTGTAGCCCAGGGCGACCTCGTCGAAGTTGGTGGCGCGGACGACGGGATCCTGCTCGGGCATGTTGTGCTTCAGGAGCTTCTGGGAGGCGACGATGTTCGCGATGAATTCCTCAAAGTTCGGGATACGGGTCGCAAGGTCGCCCAGGCCGCCCTTCTCGTCAGAGGAGAGGAGGCTGCCTAATGCCTTGGCCTCGTCTTCCTTGTTGGGGACTTCGAGCGTGCTGATCCGGCGTTCGCCGTTTTTGTCGTATTCGACGATAATGACTTTATCAGGCATTTCTCTTTCCTCCTGTGATGCGGCAGATGTGTTTGGCGGCCTCGTCCTGCTCGTCCTTGTAGAAGGCGGCGCGCTTGATCAGGGAGTCGAAGTCGACCAGGTGGGCGTCGAAGTCGGGGCCGTCGACGCAGGCAAACTTGGTCTCGCCGCCGACGATGACGCGGCAGCAGCCGCACATGCCGGTGCCGTCGACCATGATCGGGTCGAGAGAAATGATGGTCTTGATGCCGTAGGGGCGGGTGACCTCGGCCAGGAACTTCATCATGATGTCCGGGCCGATGGCGATGACGCGGTCGAACTGCGGCAGACCCCAGTCGATGTTGGTCTCGATCTCTCTCTTCAGGTAGGTGGTGGTGAAGCCCTGCTTCCCGTAGCTGCCGTCGTCGGTGCACATGATGAGCTTGTTGCAGGCGGCCTTCAGCTCTTCCTTGAGGATGACGATGTCGGCGCTGCGGAAGCCGGCGATAAAGGTGACGTCGATGCCGCGCTCGTGCATTTCCTTGGCGATGGGGTAGGCGATCGCGCAGCCCACGCCGCCGCCGACCACGCAGACCTTCTTCAGGCCTTCCATCTCGGTGGCTTTGCCCAGCGGGCCGACGATGTCGCTGATGACGTCGCCCTGCTCCACGGTGTGGAGCATCTTCGTGGTGCGGCCGGCGGCCTGCACCATCACGGTGACGGTGCCCTTTTCCCGGTCATAGCCGGCGACGGAGACAGGGACACGCTCGCCCTGCTCGTCCAGACGAAACACGACGAACTGACCCGCCTGCGCGTGGCGGGCGATCAGGGGCGCCTCGATCTCAAAAAGGCAGATGGTTTTCGCGTCGTTCAGAAAACGCTTGGTAACTACCTTGTACATTCTTTATCCTCCTGTGTTGATGCAGATTGCTGGTTCACACAGCATCCATTATTTTATCCCATTTTTACCATAAAGTCAAACAAAACCCGCCCGGATCGGGCGGGTTTTTGAAAACAAGGCGTGTTTTTGTCATTTATGGAGCGCCGCCCGGGGGATCCGTGTAGCTCCGGTTCCAATACAGGAAACCATCGACGACTTCGCCGTTTTTTCTGTAGAGTATGCCGTTTTCGGAATAAAAGCTGGTGTTGCCGGAGTCGCAGTTGACATATACCCGTACGATGACCAGTTTTTTGCCGCTCACTATTCCAAACTGATCGGCATAGATCTCCCGGATGTTCGGTCCGATATTCAGAACCACGTCAACATATTCCGGCTCAAGTCCTTCCCCTTTGATATACCAGTCAAAGGAGCCGCCCGACAGCCCAACGCCGGAGATGGTGGGGAAACCCTTGACGTCAATGTTAAAGGGGCAGGGAGCGCCCTTTCCGACATAGCCGCCCAGCCCTTTGACCGGGTAGTCCCCGAAGCTCTCAGGGATGCTGATCTCATTTGTCCCGGATGACGGGTCATAGGTATAACCGCATACGCCGGCTTTTTTGATCGGATCACGGATCAGATACTGAAATCCGTCGCCCCCTTTTTCCAGACCCGAGTAGTTGTATACCAGCGCGAAGGTCATGCTGAAATAAAACAGGCCGAACTTGACGACGGGGATCAGAACGATGCAGATCAGCAGGCCGATCAGCACTTTTTTGAGTGTTTTCATGATACTCCCCCCCCTGTGGGAGCCCGGGCTCCGGACGGTCTTACAGGTCGAAAATGCTGTCGTCGTTTTCGATCCAGTCCGAGACGGGGATCGTGCGGTAGACCTTCTCGTTCGTGCGGATCACGACGCGGTCGATGCCGGCGTTGATGATCTGCCGCTTGCACATCGAGCAGCACATCGCGTCGGGCAGCAGCTCGTTCGAACGCGCGTCGCGGCCGACGAGATAGAGCGTCGCGCCGATCATGTCGCGCCGGGAGGCGGAGATGATGGCGTTGGCCTCGGCGTGGACGCTGCGGCAGAGCTCGTAGCGTTCGCCGGAGGGGATGTGCAGCTTCTCGCGGGTGCAGCCGCCCAGGTCGGAGCAGTTGCGGCGGCCGCGGGGCGCGCCGTTGTAGCCGGTGGAGATGATCTCGTCGCTGCGCACGATGATCGCGCCGTATTTGCGGCGCAGGCAGGTGGAGCGCTCGAGCACGGCGTCGGCGATGTCGAGGTAGTAGTTCTGTTTGCTGGTACGGTTGTCCATGGGGCACCTCCGAAGGGCGGTTTTTCTTTATCATACCGCATTTGCCGCGGGATTTCAAGAATTGCTGGCTTTTTTTCGGATATCGTGGTAGAATAGCGGCTATGAACAGAAACTACCAAAAAGAACTGGATCGGATCATCCTCCGGCAGGGTGAAAACAGGCCCCGTCTGCTGCTGCACGCCTGCTGCGGCGTCTGCTCGAGCGCCGTGCTGGAATATCTGACGCAGTATTTCGAGGTCACGATCCTCTGGTATAACCCCAACCTTTTCCCGGAGGAGGAATTCGATCGCCGGTACCGGACGCTGCTGGAGCTGCTGGACAGGATGGGCCTGCGCGATCGCGTGCCCGTGCTGACCGAGGACTGGCGGCCGGAGGACTACCACGCCGTCGCCGCCGGATTGGAGAGCGAGCCGGAGGGCGGAAAACGCTGCACCGAGTGCTTCCGCCTGCGCCTGCGCGAAACGGCGAAGATCGCCGCGCGCGAAGGCTTCGACTACTTCTGCACGACGCTGACGCTCTCGCGCCACAAGGATGCCGCGCGCATCAACGCCCTGGGCGAGGAGCTCGCCCGGGAGGCGGGCGCGTCCTGGCTGCCCTCGGACTTCAAGAAGCAGGGCCGCGAGATGCGCGCGACGGAGCTGGCCGAATTCTACGGGCTTTACCGCCAGCTCTACTGCGGCTGCGAATACTCCCTGCGCAAGAGGGAAGAGCACGCGCCGGAAGCATAATTTCATCAAGCACGCTGGTTTCCACACCCAGCGCGGGCCCGATGGAGCCGAACAAAAAATGGACTCCGGGACGATCCCCGGTTTCAGGTTTTGCCGCCTCCGTTGCGCCGATAATAAAAAATGGAGGTATTTCGAACACATGGACAGGCAAAACCACAGCAAGATCCTCAAGATCACTACCTCGGCGGTCGTCGCCGCGGTCTACGCAGCCCTCACCGTCGCGCTCGCCCCCATCAGCTACGGCCCCCTGCAGTTTCGCGTGAGCGAGGCGCTCACCGTGCTGCCCTTCCTGATGCCGAGCACCGTCTGGGGCGTCTTTATCGGCTGCATCATCGCCAACATCTATACCGGCAGCATCCTCGACATCGTCTTCGGCTCGCTGGCCACGCTGCTGGCCGGGCTGCTGACGGCCCGCTTCGGCAGACAGGGCAGCAGCGTGAAGACCCGGCTGCTCGGCTGTCTGATGCCGGTGCTTTTCAACGCCGTCATCGTCGGCGCCGTGCTCACCTGGGGCTATCAGATCCAGGAATTTGCCGATCCGCTGAAGTCCTACGGCTTCAACGCGCTGACCGTCGGCGTCGGCGAGGCGGGCGTGCTGTATCTGATCGGCTACACGCTGCTGCGTCAGCTTCCGAAGATCAAGAGCTTCCGCGAATTCGTCGAACGCGTCAATCATTCTTGAATCCCCGTCCGAGGGGTGAAAGGAGCAGTCATGAAAGTCAGAAAAGCGGTCATCCCGGCGGCCGGCCTCGGTACGCGCCTGCTGCCCAACACCAAGAGCATCCCGAAGGAGATGCTGCCGCTGGTGGACAAGCCCGTCATCCAGTATATCGTGGAGGAGGCGGTCTCCGCCGGCGTGGAGGAGATCCTCATCATCACCAACCGCGGCAAGAACCCCATCGAGGACTACTTCGACTACGCGCCCGACCTGGAGGAGCGCCTGATCGCCGACGGAAAGCGGGATGAGGCCCGCATCGTGCGAGAGGTGGCCGACATGGCGGACGTCTGCTTCATGCGGCAGAAGGAGACCAAGGGCCTGGGCCACGCGATCTGGCGCGCGAAGAGCTTCGTCGGCAGCGAGCCCTTCGGCGTGCTGCTGGGCGACGACATCATGCTCAGCGAAAAGCCGGTGCTCAAGCAGCTGGTCGAGGCCGCCGAGGCCAACAACTGCAGCGCCATCGCCGTGCGGCAGGTGCCGGACGAGCTGATCGTCAAGTACTCCTCGGTCAAGTTCGAGGAGCAGCTCGGCGAGCGGGTCTACCGCATCAGCGACATGAACGAAAAGCCGACGCTGGAGGAAAAGCTCTCGGACTACGCGATCCTCGGCCGCTACGTGCTGACGGCCGGCATCTTCGACATCCTGGAGCACACCGCGCCCGGCCGCAACAACGAGATCCAGCTCACCGACGGCATGAAGACCCTCTGCCACCGCGAGCCGATGTGCGCCGTCGACTTCGAGGGCCGCCGCTACGACACCGGCAACCTCAAGGGCTATCTCGAGGCCATCATCGACTTTGCGCTGAAGAACAAAGAGGCGGGGGACTGGCTGCGTCAGTTCATCATCGACAAGGCAAAGTCCTTTGGAGAGGTCTGAATCGCAAACCGAAAAACCTGTCCCGCCGGACAGGTTTTTCGCATTTTTTTCAAAACGCCGCAACCGATCGGGAGTCTCAAACGTTATATATGACAGATAATCCCGGTACAGGAGGGCAGAAAAATGAAAAACCTTCATAAAGTCCTTGCGCTGCGCTTTCGCCCGATCCACCGCTGGCTGCTCGCCGCGCTGATCCTGCTCATTCTGATATGCGCCGTTCTGCTTCTTACGAAGCCGGGCACGGAGCTGCGTCCGGAAGCTGATGAGACAGATCGCATCAAGATCGGAAACGGAACAAACGGGAAGCTGATCACCGTCACCGATCGGGAGCAGATCGAGCAGCTTGTGTCGATGACCCGTTCGCTTGAGCTTCGCCGCCGCGGTCGATGGGATGGAGCTCCGGGCTTCTGGTATATTGTTGATTTTGAGCCTTCCGGCGAGGGCTTCACCTTTGCCGGAGCCACTACCCTGATAATAGACGGTTACTGCTATGAGATCGTGGGCGATTCTCAACTGTTCACGACGATCACGAGCCTGTTTGAGCAGCAGGATACAGACTTGCAGATCTCCGCGCCTGCGCCCGCCTCAGCGGAGACGGAAGCGTCTTCCGAAGATCCGACGGGCATGGTCCTTCCGGTCGCCGTTCCCACCGTCGACCCGGAGGCGGTCGGAAGCAAGGGTTTCTACTGCATCATCCATACGCCCGACGGCGTCGAACGGCTGGTTTCCGGCGAGCGCGCCGGGGAGCTGTATCAACTGTTCAGCGCCGTCCGTGACAAGGGGGAGAAAAGCATATCCCTGTCCCAGCCCTCCGATGTGCTTGTACTTCGTTTCTATCAACGCTCGGAGGATCTTTCCCGCCTCGCTTACGGCGCCGAGTATTATGCGGCATATCCCGACGATACCGGTATTTACGCTGAAACGACCATAACGCCCACCTATGCGAGGGGCTTCGTTCTGCCGAAAGGAAGCTACCGGGACGTGCTCGAGCTCGCGGCCGGCCTGCCGACGCTGGACGAGGCCCTGGCCGACTGCGTCCGGGCGAGGCCGAGCGGCGGCGACGGGACCTACACCTATGATCTGTTCGACTTCGGGCAGAACCGGGTGCAGAGCGTCGGACCGTTTTCCACGCCGCTGTCAGTCTATCCCCTGACGGACGTCTACGGCCACCTGATCGTCCTTTGCGGCGGCGGCTGGCCGGAGCGAAGCGCGCAGTGGCGCATGTATTTCGACCCCGCCTCCGGCACGCTGTCCGATGCATATGATAATGTGCTGCTGGAAAACTCAAGCGTCGTATGGTGCGGGGACGTCGACAGCGTCCGCATCTGCGCGCCGATCAGCGGAGAACTGCTCGGCGTGATCACGGATTTTTCCGAGCCGCTTGCCCCGACGGCGGATTCGCCCTTCCTCTCGGCGGAAATCTCGGCGAGCGGTCTGCTCGTCGTCCGCTACCTCGCGGGCGAGGATTACCATGAGGTCAGCGACCGGTACGCGATGACGTCCATGAGTTCGCAAAAGCTCGGATACCGTCTGGTGACCGGGGATACCTCGCCGGAGAAGGACGTGGTTCCGCAGCTCGGCGACTCCTTGGGCGATCTTCGCCGGACGCTGGATTGGCGGTTGAACACGGGTTCTGTCGGACACCTGGCCTGGTGGGAGAATTCATCGGACTATACGGTCGTCATTTCACGGAACGGAAACACGATCAGCGGCTACGCCCGCTTTTCCAAGGATGGGAAGCTGCTCGAGGAGGTCGGGCTGCAGACGATCCCGGATTTCGATCCCGAAGAATGGGAAGGCAAGCCGTTCGATGAGTTCGCCGCGCAGTTCGGCGCTTGTCATGCCGACCTCGGCAGCGGGCTGTTTATCCCGATCTATCTGTCCGACACAGGGAAATGCTATACGCTGACTGTTTATGCCGATACCATTCAGTTGATCGGCGGGACAGATGTTTTTTCATCCTATACGCTGCCTGTGTCCGCCCTCACGGAAACATCCGAGCCGGGGAAGACAGGCCCGGTACCAACGCCTGCGCCCGCCTCAGCGGAGACGGAAGAAACAGCCGGAGTAAACTGGGAGGAATACCTTATAGCGGCGACTCTCCCTCCGCGCGTTGAACCGACCTCGGATATAGAACCAAAGCACGGCGACTCGCTCTATTCCCTGCGCCAGCAGCTGGACGGGCATCTGATCGCGGAAAGCTTTTTCCATCTGGCATGGGAAAACAAGTCGGACTATGTGGTCGTCGTTTCAAAAAACGGGAGCACGGTCAGCGGATATGCCCGCTTTTCCAAGGACGGAGAGCTGCTCGAGGAGAACGGGCTGCGGACGATCCCGGATTTTGATCCCGACGAATGGGTCGGACGGCCCTTTGACGAGTTTACCGCGCAGTTTGGCGCCTGTCATGTTGACATCGGCAGCGGGTTTTCTATCCCGACCTATATTTCCGGCACCGGAAAGATCTATTATCTGTACGAAAACAAGGACACGATTGATGTGATAAGCATGTGTGATCTGACCGCGCCCGAGCAGGGGAAGACGTTTATCTATGTTCCTGAAAGCGGATGGGAAACCTGTACGGTACGAGTGATAAACTATTCGATCGGCACGGAGTTTTTCGTCCTGCATGCCGACGGAACTTACTGCATCTACGGAACGACGGCAATATGCAGCCTGTCTGCTTTCAACAATGGAACCTGCCCGGTCGAAGTCATCCGGTCCGGCGAGCTTGCCGCTGAAGAACTTGAATTTCTGAAGGAAGACGTACCTTTCATATACAAAGACGGAGAAATGCTGCCGATCACGGAGCCAAAGACAGGCTCTGCGTTTTGCGAAGTGGAAGTCTGCATCTCTGTGGACGGCTCGGAGGAAGCCTCATTTTATAAGAACTATGATAAATGGGCCGGATATCCTCAGCTGTCGTATGATATGTTGCTTCAGCTTGTCATACGTCTTGATCCCCAATCCGCATTTCTGCCCGGTTAAGGAGAGAGCGGCAAATCTCGCTTGACATTTCGCGCGGATGGGACTACAATCAAATCGCAAGAGGGGGGCCGGGTCATCCCGGCTGAGACGGCGTAATCGAGCGCCGAGACCCGTGAACCTGATCCGGGTAATGCCGGCGTAGGAAACAGAAACGACGGTTTTCCGCGGGTTCATTTGTATGAGCCCGCGGTTTTCGTTTCCGCTTCCGTATTCAAAAGGAGGAAAGAGAAATGAACGGCAAATCTCATCTGAAGCTTCGCTGCCTGGCCGAGTGCGCGGTGTTCGTGGCCCTCGCGCTGGCGCTGAGCTATCTGAAGATCCCCATCGGCTTCAGCTTCGGCGGCTTCGGCGGCTCGATCGACCTCGTCATGATCCCGCTGATCCTCGTCGCCTACCGCTGGGGGCTCGGCTGGGGCCTCGGCGCCGGCCTCGTGTTCGGCACGCTGAAGTTCTTCTTCGCGGGCGGCGCTGCGGTCAACTGGCAGTCGATGCTGCTCGACTACAGCGTGGCCTATATGTTCGTCGGCTTTGCCGGCCTGCTGATGCGCAAAAAGGGCCTGATGTGGCTCGGCGCGCTGATCGGCTGCTTCGGCCGCTTCGTGATCCACTTCATCAGCGGCATCACGATCTACGCCGTATACATGGAGGACATCTTCGGTCTGCCGATGACCAACGTCTGGGTCTACTCCGCGCTGTATAACGGCTCATACATGCTGCCCAACACCATTCTCGCGCTGATCGTCTGCATCGTGCTGGAGAAAGTTCTCGGCAAATACGTCCACGGCGAGGACCTGAAGGCCTGAAAACGCCGCAAAAGAAAAACGAAAGCCCGTCCGACCGGACGGGCTTTCATTTTTCTGTCAGCTTTTGATAGGCCCGGAAGGCCGTCGGGATCGCGTATCCCGCGCGGATCTCTTCCGGCGTTTTCCACTCGAATTCCCCACTTTGCCGGGAAATCTCGGCAAGAAAGCCGGTCATATGCCACTCGATATGGGTGAAAACATGCCTGGCTTCCCCACATGGGCGGATCTCGCCCGGCGCGAGGCCCCGCCGTTCCAGCGATTCCCGGACGGTTGCGGCGTCCTGCTTCCCGGGCAGATTGGGGAATTCCCACATCCCGGCCAGCAGGCCCGCCTCCCCGCGCCGCCGCAGCGCATAGCGGCCGCCGCAGCGCAGCAGTAGCACGGTCTTTTCCTCGACGCGCCGCTCCTTTTTGGGGCTGCGTTTCGGAAAATCGCTCTCCCGCCCCTCGCGGTGCGCCAGACACAGGCTGCGCAGCGGACAGCTCCCGCAGAGCGGCTCGCCGTTCGGCAGGCAGAGCGTTTCACCGAGCTCCATCAGGCCCTCGGTCAGCAGCCCGGCCTCCTCCCCGCGGGGATAGACGGCCCGCAGCGCCTCGGTCACGCGGCGCCTCGTCTTCTGGCTGAGCACGTCGTCGCCGCAGGCGGTCAGCCGCATGACGACGCGCAGGACGTTCCCGTCCACGGCGGGCTCCGGCTCGCCGCAGGCGATCGAGGCGATCGCGCCGGCGGTATAGTCCCCGATCCCGGGCAGCTTTCGCAGCTCCTCGGCGCTGCGCGGCAGCTCGCCGCCGTACTCGTCCGTGATGAGCTGCGCCGCTTTTTTCAGATTCCGGGCGCGGCTGTAGTAGCCCAGGCCCTCCCAGAGCTTCATCAGCTCGTCGTCCGGCGCGGCGGCCAGGGCCGCGGCGTCCGGCAGAGCGGCCAGGAAGCGGTAGTAGTAGGGGATCACGGCCTCGATGCGCGTCTGCTGCAGCATGATCTCCGAGATCCAGACCCGGTAGGGCGTCGGATCCTGCCGCCACGGCAGCGCGCGCCTGATCTCCCGGCACCAGGGGATCAGGCGCGCCGCGCTTTCACGCAGAAGTTCATGCTCGTCCATCTCAGCTCACGAAGCGCTGCGCCAGCAGAAGACAGAGGTAGGCGGTGGGGATGGCGAAGAGCAGGCTGTCCGCCCGGTCCATCAGACCGCCGTGCCCGGGGATGAGGTTGGAGAAGTCCTTGACGCCGATCATCCGCTTGACCAGGGACTCGGCGAGGTCGCCGATCTGCCCCATGCTCGAGGAGAGGAAGGCCGTCACCACGCAGACCCAGAGGGGGATGCCCCGGTAGACCAGGCCGGGGATGTACGGCAGCAGGAAATACAGGGCGAAGCCGCCCGCGGTCGCGGCCAGGGCGCCGCTGATGCTGCCCTCCCAGGTCTTGTGCGGGGAGACGCGCGGGGCCAGCTTGTGCTTTCCGAAGCGCGTGCCGCCGAAGAGGGCAAAGGCGTCGCAGAGCATGGAGGGGAGCACGGCCAGAAGCAGGGTCTCGGCCCAGATGTCGGAATCGCTGACGCGCATCAGCAGCACAAAGAGGAAGCCGGGGTAGGACACGCCCGCCTCGGTATAGAAGGCGCCGGGGCCGGACACCTTCGGGTGCAGGATGCCGGAGAACATGGCGAGGAAGATCGCCAGCGTCAGCGCGGCTACGCAGTACTCCAGCGGCACATGCAGCAGCGTGAGGATGGCCTGCAGGGCCATGTGGACGTACATGACCCAGGCGCAGCAGTATATGTCCAGCTTTTCCAGGTTCCGGCTGAGCTCGTAGCAGCAGATAATGCCCGCAGCGGCAAAGAAGAGGATGCGGGTGGTCTCCGAGATCAGCACGCAGGATATCGTGACAGTCAGAAGAACGATGGCGGAGATGACTCTCGTTTTCAAGGGGATCCCTCTTTCGGTCATATTTCGTCGTTTATACTGTACCACACTTTTGCGCCCGGCTCAAGAGAAAAACGGCGCGCGGCCGAGAAAAGCTGACCCGGCCTGCGTATGACGGCTTTCTGTTGCAATTTGACCGCCGCCGTGCTAAACTGATAAAGATAGAAGTCTGTCAATGGAGATAAACAAATGGTCATCAAGTGGAAGATCCGTTATCCCGCGCCGAAGGGCGAGGACGAGCGCTTTGCCTATGTGTATCTGCCGGAGGGCGGCTGGGAGCCGGACCGGCGCTTCCCGGTGCTCTATATGTTCGACGGGCACAACGTCTTTTTCGACGAGGACGCGACCTACGGCAAGAGCTGGGGCATGGCCGAGTATCTGGAGAGCAGCGGGACGCCGTTGATCGTGGCGGCGGTGGAGTGCAACCACGACCCCAAATGGGGGCGGATCCGCGAGTACGCGCCCTTTGACTTCCGCTCGGCGCGCATGGGAGAGATCAGGGCGGAGGGCGGCGAGACGATGGACTGGCTGATCCGCAGCTTCAAGCCGATGATCGACGCCGAATTCCCGACGCTTCCCGACCGGGAGCACACCTTCATCGCGGGCAGCTCGATGGGCGGGCTGATGAGCCTCTTTGCCCTGGCTCGCTATAACCATGTGTTCTCCCGCGCGGCGGCGCTTTCTCCTTCGATCGGCTTCAGGCCCACCGCGCTCGACGCGATGCTCCGGGAGGCTTCGTTCCCCGCCGGCACCGTGCTCTACATGGACATGGGCGAGACGGAGCTCAGATGGCGCAGCACCCAAAGCCGCTGGCGGACGGTCTGCCGCCTGCTGCAGCAGAAGGGCGTGCTGCTGACCTCGCGCCTGGTCCCGGACGGCGAGCACAACGAGGCGAGCTGGGAAAAACAGAATCCGTTCTTCATTTCAACTCTGCTCTACGGACTGGAGGATTGAGCAATGGAAATCCGCTATGACAAGTGGCGCAGCCCCTCGCTGGGGCGGGACATGGAGATCAAGGTATACGGGCAGGGCGGCAAGCCCGTGCTCTACATTCCCTGTCAGGACGGCCGCTTTTACGATTTCGAGAATTTCGGCATGCTGGACGCCTGGCGCCCCTTCCTGGAGAGCGGGCAGGCGACGGTCTTTTCCGTCGACACGCTCGACACCGAGACCTGGTCCTATAAAAACGGCAATCCCTACTGGCGGATCCGCCGGCATGAGGACTGGATACGCTATCTCTGCGAGGAGGTCGTGCCCTATATCCGCATGCGCTGCCGCGAGCGCGGCGACACGAAATACACCGGCGTGATGGCCTTCGGCGCGAGTCTGGGCGCCACGCACGCGGCCAATCTCTATTTCCGCTTCCCCGACCGCTTTGACGAGGTGCTCGCGCTCAGCGGCATCTACGACGCGGCCTACGGCTTCGACGGCTACATGGACGAGAAGGTCTATCTGAACTCTCCGCTGAACTATCTGCCCAACATGCCGCCCGATCACGCCTACATGGAGAAATACCGCCGCAACCGCGCGGTGTTCTGCGTGGGCCAGGGCCCCTGGGAGATCCCGGAATCCACCCGCGAGCTGGAGCGGGTGCTGAAGGAAAAGGGCATCCCCGCGACGGTGGACTACTGGGGCTACGACGTGCAGCACGACTGGTCCTGGTGGTTCAAGCAGGTGGCCTATTTCGTCCCGAAGCTGCTGGAGGGCTGAGACCAAATCCCCGCGAAAGAAGGTATCATTATGAAAAACGCAATATTCATGTCCCCGAATTTCCCCGAAAACTACTGGCATTTCTGCCATGAGCTGCATTACAACGGAGTCAACGTGCTCGGCATCGGCGATGAGGCCTACGACCGCCTCCGCCCCGAGCTGAAGGAGGCCCTGACCGAATACTACCGCGTCGACAGCATGGAAAACTACGACGAGGTCTACCGCGCCGTGGCCTTCTTCGCCTTCAAGTACGGCCGGATCGACTTCCTGGAGTCCAACAACGAGTACTGGCTGGAGCAGGACGCGGCGCTGCGCACCGACTTCAACATCCCGGTCGGCTTCCGCAACGAGGACATCCCCCGCATCAAGTTCAAGTCCGGCATGAAGGAGTACTACCGCCGCGCGGGCGTGCCGACGGCGCGCTTTCACATGGCGGACGATCTGGCCGGCTGCCGCGCCTTCATCGCCGAGGTCGGCTACCCCGTGATCGCCAAGCCCGACAACGGCGTCGGCGCCAACGGCACCTGGAAGATCAGAAGCGACGAGGATCTGCAGCGCTTCCTGCTCGAGTGGGACGGTAGCCCCTATATCATGGAGGAGTTCATCCGCGGCGAGATCGTCTCCTATGACGCGATCTACGACTCGAAGGGCGAGCCGATCTTCGAGACCGGCAACGTCTCGCCGATCCCCGTGATGGACATCGTCAACAACAACGACAACTGCATCTTCTACATCCTGCGCGATCTGCCGGCCGAGACCCGCGCCGCCGGCCGCGCCACGGCGAAGAGCTTCGGCGTGAAGAGCCGCTTCATCCACTTCGAGTTCTTCCGCCTGCTGGAGGATCAGCCGATCGGCAAAAAAGGGCAGATCGTCGCGCTCGAGGTCAACATGCGCCCGAGCGGCGGCTATTCGCCCGACATGATCAACTTCGCCCACAGCACGAACGTCTACAAGATCTGGGCCGACATGGTGGCCTTCGACCGCTCGGACATGCCCTGCGGCGACCACAACTACTGCATCTTCGCCGGCCGCCGCGACGGCAGGGACTTCGCCCTCAGCGACGAGGAGATCATGGAGAAATACCGCAACAACCTGTGCATGGTCGAGCGCATGCCCGACGCGCTCTCCGGCGCGATGGGCAACCGGGCCTTCCTGGCGACCGTGCCGACGATGGAGGCGCTCCGGCGCTTCTGGGACGACGTCGTCCGCGCCGAATAAGGCCGAAAGAACAAAAAACTCCGTGAGAGGACATCTCTCACGGAGTTTTTTCAGTATTCCACATCCTGCTCGGTGACCCAGACGGCTCCGTAGCCGTCGAGCAGCTGCAGCACCGTGAAATGTGCCGTGCCGCCCTCCGGCACGCCCTCCGGCCGCGGGATCAGCAGCACCGTGCAGTAGAGCTTCGGCGAGCCGGGCGGCAGATAGTCGTTGAGCCCGAAGTCCACGGTGAGGATCTGACAGTCTTCGGCGCGGACGGGCTGCCCGCCGATCTCGCCGCTGACGCAGAGCGCGCCGCGCGCCGCCGCCTCCGGATCGTCGATCACGATCTCCGGCGGGACCACGTCCTCATAGGTCCGCAGCACAAAGTATCCGGGATAGGTGTATTCGTCGGCCTCCTCGCTCTCTGCGTCGTAGCGCAGAGACCAGCCGAGCTGCGGCCGCGCCCATTCCGTGTAATGCAGGGGCTCGGGGCCGTTTTCGCCCTCGATCCGCAGTTCGAGGCGCAGCTCGAGCTCCGGCTCCTGCCCGCTTTCCATATACTCGTCCCAGTGCCTGAAATAGACCTCGCCCTCGTCGAACTCGTACACGAAGCGGCCGGCGGCGATATCCTCCGGCGGCACGGTGAAGCGCAGCTCCTCCGTGTCGAGGTTTTTCTCCCGGATCACGCCTTCGGCGCTTTGGATCCTCTCCGGCGCGCGGAAATCCAGCTGCGCGACGAAGGAGCCGGAGAAGCGGATGTAAATGATCTCACAGCCGGGAGAGGGCTCCGGCGTCGGCTCCGGGCTCGGCTCGGGTGTCGCTTCCGGGCTCGGCTCCGGCGTCAGCTCCGTGCCCGGTTCGTCCGTGGGAGCGTAGGTCTCCGCCGGGGCGGAGGGAGCGGGCGGCAGGGGAGATTCGCCGCCGGGCGCTTTCTGCGGCAGCAGCCGGACGCTCAGCAGGAGCAGGACAAGGGCGGCCGCGAGAAAGAACAGCCTGCGCCGCTTCTTCGGCGCTTCGGAGGAATTGCCGGACGCGCCGATTTCCGGCGGCAGCGGGGTGAATTCCTCCGGCGGCAGCGCAGGATCCTGATCGGAACGCTTCATAGGCGGCCTCGCTCAGTGCTGATGGACGTCGAGCTGCGGGAAGGGGCATTCCACACCCAGACGGCGGAAGCCGAGCAGCAGGTCATGGTTGAGGGCGCGCGCGCCGGCGTAAATGTCTTTTTCGGCCACCTCGACCACGAAGCGGAGCACCACCGAGGACTCGGCCAGCTCCTGCACGCCGAGATAGACCGGCGGCGCCTGCATCATGTCGCCTCGCGCAGCGAAGATCTCCTGCATCAGCGCGGGGATATTCTTCTCCAGTTCCTCCAGGTCGGTGCCGTAGGGGATGGCGATGTCGCTGACCGAACGGGAGAGCCGGTCGGAGCGGTTGAGGATGTTGCGCATCTCGGAGTTGTTGATGATCTTGATGTTCCCGCCGGGATCGACGATCGAGGTGGTGCGCACGCCGATCTCCTTGACCGTGCCGCGGAAGCCGTCGACCTCCACGATGTCGTCGACGTTGTACTGGCTGTCGATCAGCAGGAAGACGCCGGTGACCACGTCGGCCACGAGGCTCTCCGCGCCGAAGCCGATGATCAGGGCCAGGATGCCGACGCTGGTGACGATGGTGTTCAGCTCCACGCCGAGCAGGGACAGGCCCCAGCAGAGGATCACCAGCACCGAGGCGTAGCGCAGCAGGCTGCCGATGATGGACAGCGCCGTTTTGCCCTTGCGCTCCTTCGGCTCGAAAAGGCCGAGGATCAGCCGCAGCAGCGCCACGCACAGCAGCACGCCGAAGGCCATGGCCAGCACGCGGAAGACCGGGTGAGGCAGGGCAAAGCGGTCGATCAGGAAGAAGGCGGCGAAGAGGCCCAGATAAATCAGGATCTTGAGCAGCTTTTTCATCGTTTGTTCTCCTTTCGGTCTGCGGTTTCTCTCATTTGATTCATACCATCCGGCGCGGAGCCTGTCAAGAAAAAATCGGCTGTTTTGCAAAAACAGCCGATTTGCGGTTTATTCAGCCAGCGCTGCGGCGGTGCGGGCCGCGAGGCGGGCGTTGTTGAGCACGAGCTGGATGTTCGATTCGAGGCTGTCGCCGCCGGTCAGCTCGACGACGCGGGCCAGCAGGAAGGGGGTCGTCTCCTTGCCGCGCACGCCCTGCGCCTTCGCCTCGGCGAGCGCCTGCTCGATGGCCGCGTCGATCACGGCCTTGTCCATCGCGTACTCCTCGGGGATCGGGTTCGTGACGAGCATGCCGCCGCGGTATCCCATCTCGCGCTGGGCGCGGAACATTGCGGCCAGCTCCTCGGGAGAATCGACGCGGTAGTCGACGCCGAAGCCGCTCTTGCGCGTATAGAAGGCGGGCAGCTCCTCCGTGCCGAAGCCGATCACGGGCACGCCCTTGGTCTCGAGATACTCCAGGGTCAGCCCCAGGTCGAGGATGGACTTCGCGCCGGCGCAGACGACCATCACCGGGGTCTGGGCAAGCTCCTCCAGGTCGGCGGAGATGTCCATCGTGGTCTCGGCGCCGCGGTGCACGCCGCCGATGCCGCCGGTGGCGAAGATGCGGATGCCGGCCATGTGCGCGATCATCATCGTCGTGGTGACGGTGGTGGCGCCGTCGGCCCCGCGGGCGACCAGCGCGGGCAGGTCGCGGCGGCTGGCCTTGGCGACGGCGCGCCCGGCCTTGCCGAGGTATTCGATCTCGGCCTCGCTGAGGCCGGCCTTCAGGCGGCCGCCGATGACGGCGATCGTGGCGGGCACCGCGCCGTTTTCGCGGATGGTCCGCTCGACGAGCAGGGCGGTCTGCACATTTTTGGGATAGGGCATGCCGTGGGAAATGATGGTGCTCTCAAGGGCGACGACGGGCTTGCCCGCCTCTAGGGCGGCCTTCACCTCGGGCGCTATATCCAGATATCTGTTCATAGGTACCTCCAATTCTTTATTGAAATCTCATTATATTCGATTTCCGCGCTTTGTCAAGAGCCGGGCCGCGCCGCCGAAGATTGACAGGAGGCGGCGGATGAATTATAATATCTCAAATCGTTGTTTTCGGATAAAGAGGGAACTTTTTATGGACGAAAAGAAAACGCGGCGGGAGCTGCGGGAGGCGCAGGCCGCGCCGCCGGCGCCCGCCCGGAGAAAAAAGCGGAAAAGCGTGGCCGAGCTGATCCTGCAGGACATCCTGCTGACCGGGCTCATCCTGGTGATCTTTGCGCTGTTCCATCATGTGATCCCCTATGTGAAATATCAGATGACGGCAAAGCAGGAGGGCGGGATCGACACGACGCCCATCCGGCCCTCCGTCACGGAGACCGCCGCGCCGGAGACGGGGCGGCCGCAGGAGACGGAGGCCCTTCCCGCCGACACGGAGCAGCCGGATCCGGACGTCACGCCCGAGCCGACCCCGGAGCCGACGCCCGACCCGATGGACTGGCGCACGAAATTCGCCGATCACTTCACCGAAGAGGTCGTCGTCACCGACCACAGCTACTCCAGCCCCAACATCGCCATCGACATCCAGAAATACGTTTCCGACGATCCCGCGCCCAGCACCTACTTCGTCGCGGACATCTATGTGGCGGATCTCGCGTGCTTCCAGACCTACTGGGCGGGCGGGAGCTTCCACAAGTGGATGGAAGAGGACCCGATCCAGTGCGCGAGGAACGCCGGGGCGATCCTCGCCATCAACGGCGACTATGCCAACAGCCAGGACTACGGCTTCCTCGTGCGCAACGGCGAGCTCTACATGAGCGAGCAGACGATCTACGACATCTGCGTGCTCTACTACGACGGCACGATGGTGACCTACGGCGCCGACGAGTACAAGGTGCAGGACGTGCTGGACCGCGAGCCCTACCAGGTCTGGAAATTCGGTCCGGCGCTGCTGGACGAAAACGGGCAGCCCCGCGAGAGCTTCAACGCCACCGGCCCGATCTCCGACGTCAACCCGCGCACCGGTCTCGGCTACTACGAGCCCGGGCACTACTGCTTCGTCGTGGTCGACGGCCGCCAGGGCGGCTACTCCGCCGGCATGCGGATCGGGCGCTTCGCCCAGCTCTTTGCCGATCTCGGCTGCACCGCCGCCTACAATCTCGACGGCGGCCGCTCCTCGGTGATGATGTTCCAGAACAGCTTTTTCAACCACCCCTATCTGAACGGCCGCAACGCCGGCGACATCCTGCTGATCCGCGAGATCGGCGGCGAGGAGGGCTGACATGAAGAAAATCGAGGAATTCCTGCCGCATCTGTCCATCTGTCTGCTGCTCTGCCTCGCGGTCTTCACGGTGCTCGACGGCTATAACCCCTTCAAGCAGTGGCTCACCAGCACCACCTCGAAGGTCTTCATCGCGATCTGCGTCGTTGTCGGCATCGCGACGGCGATCCTGCTGATCGCCCGCCAGCGCCGCCGCAAACGCAGGCCGAGACAGGAACCGCTTCCGCCGACGGATCAGAATCAGTAATAATTTAACGCCGGAGCGCTCATGACGAGCGCTCCGGCGTTTCGTTTTCGCGGATCGGCCGCAGGACGATCTTTCCGTCCTCGGCCGCCGCCAGCAGCGAGTCCCCGGGCCGGAGGCCGCCGCTCAGCAGCAGCTCTGCCGCCGGGTCCTCCACCTCCCGCTGCAAAAGCCGCCGCAGCGGCCTCGCGCCGCAGGCTTCGCCGCCGCCCTGCCCGGCCAGCAGCGACAGCGCTTCCTCCGTCACCGTCAGATGCAGGCCCAGCGCGGCGAAGCGCCGCTCCAGTTCCCCGCTCAGCAGGCGGGCGACAGCCAGCAGTTCCCGCTGCTCCAGACGGTGAAAGATCAGCGTCTCGTCGACGCGGTTGAGAAATTCCGGACGGAAGGTCCGCCGCAGCTCCTCCATCACCTGCCGCCGCGTCTGCGCTTCGCCGCTCTCCGTCCCGGCGAAGCCGAGCGCGGGGCGGCGCTCGCTGATCGCCTTGGCGCCGATGTTCGAGGTCATGACGATCAGCGTGTTGCGGAAGTCCACCCGCCGCCCGGCCGCGTCGGTCAGGTGTCCGTCGTCCATGATCTGCAGCAGGATGCTCCACACGTCCTCGTGCGCCTTCTCGATCTCGTCGAACAGAACCAGCGTCCAGGGCCTGCGCCGCACCGGCTCGGTCAGCTGCCCGCCCTCGCCGTAGCCCACGTAGCCCGGCGGCGAGCCGAGCAGGCGGCTGACGGCGTGCTTTTCCATGTATTCGGACATGTCCAGGCGCAGCATGGCCTTCTCGTCGCCGTAGACGGTCTCTGCCAGCGCGCGGCAGAGCTCCGTTTTGCCGACGCCGCTCGGCCCGAGGAAGAGGAAGCTCGCCAGCGGCCGCCGCGCGTCGCGCAGGCCCGTCCGCGCCCGGCGGATCGCCCGCGCCGCGGCGGAAACGGCCTCCTCCTGCCCGACGATGCGCTGCCGCAGCAGGCTCTCCAGCGACTGCAGGCGCTCCGATTCGTCCTGCGTCAGGCCCTCGGCGGGAATCCCGGTCCAGAGCGAGAGGACCCCGGCCACGGCCTCCGCGTCCGTCAGCGCGCCGCCGTCGAGACGGACGGCGGCCGCCGCCTCGTCCAGCAGGTCGATGGCCTTGTCCGGCAGACGGCGCTCGCTGAGATAGCGCACCGAGAGGTCGTGCGCGGCCGCGAGCGCGCCGTCGCTGATGCGCACGCCGTGGTGCTTTTCCAGCGCGGGCCGCAGGCTCTGCAGCATGGCGAGCGTCCCGGCCCGGTCCGGCTCTCCGATGCGCACCGGCTGAAAGCGCCGCTCCAGCGCCGGGTCCTTTTCAATGTGCCGCCGGTATTCCTCCGGCGTCGTCGCGCCGACGATCTGCACTTCGCCCCGCCCCAGCGCGGGCTTGAGGATGTTGGCTGCGTCGATCGCGCCCTCCGCGCTGCCCGCGCCGATCATCGTGTGCAGCTCGTCGACAAAGAGGATCACGTCCCCGGCGCGCTTCACGTCGCGCAGCACGGATTTGACGCGCTCCTCGAAATCTCCGCGGTATTTGGTGCCTGCGAGCAGCGCGGGCAGGTCGAGCGACACGAGCCGCTTGTTTTTCAGCTCGCCGCACTGCTCCCCGCGGCAGATGGCGAGGGCCAGGCCCTCGGCCACCGCGGTCTTGCCGACGCCGGGCTCGCCGACGAGGACGGGGTTGTACTTGCTGCGGCGGGAGAGGATCTGCACGGCGCGGCGGATCTCCCGCCCCCGTCCCACGACCGGATCAAGCTTCCCGTCGGCGGCCAGCGCCGTCAGATCGCGGCTGTACTGGTCGAGCGTCCGGGTCTCCGTGCGGTGCAGCACGCCGCGCGCGGTGCCGGTCTGGCTGCCCCTGTCCCGCGGCGCGCCGTGGCCGAATATGGCCAGGATGTCGGTCATCAGCAGGTCGGGATCCTGCCCGAGCGCCCTCAGCGCGCGGCAACCGCCGCAGTCCGGCTGGCGCAGGATGCCCAGCAGCAGGTGCTCGGTGCCGATGATGCACTGTCCCAGCGCGTCGGCCTCGCGCGCCGCGCCCTCCACGGCCAGCTGCGCGCGGATCGACAGCCCCTGCCGGGGGCTGCCCGGCGCGCCGGCGCCGAGGCAGCGGCGGATCTCCGCGCAGAGCGCCTCGTCCCGGAGGCCGCGGCGGCGCAGCACCCGGCTGCCGAGGCTGTCCTCCTCCCGCAGGATGCCCATCAGCAGATGCTCGGTGCCGACGAAGCCGTGACCCAGCTCGCCGGCCGCCTGGCGCGCCTTTTCGATCGCGTCCTCGCTGCGCCGGGTAAATTTCTCGTTGCTTTTCATCCCCGCTCCTCCCCGGTTCTGCTACGTCATGATTATCCCTCGCGGGCGCCGCCGATTGCGGCGAAAGCGCCCGCCGTGGAAAAATTATCGCCAGTTCGGCGCAGTTTTAACATTTTGTTTGAAATTGCCGATTGATTTTTACGGAAGATGTGCTACAATGGCCTCACAGACAAGAGGTCTGATTACAAACAGGGGGTAAAAACATATGCCGTATGTCATCAGCGACGAGTGCCTGTCCTGCGGTTCCTGCGCGGCCCAGTGCCCCGCCGAAGCCATCAGCATGGGCGAGCTCCACTACGAGATCGATCCCGATGCCTGCCTGGAGTGCGGCTCCTGCGCGGCTCAGTGCCCGGCCGAGGCTATTACGCTCGAGTAAAATGTAAAGTGAAAATCGGGACGGTTGTTACCGTCCCGATTTTTCATTTTGTGAAGGAGGAAAGCGCATGCAGACGCAGGAGCTCTGGCCGGGCGGTCCGCTGTTCCGGCAGTCGGAGCATTTCCGCCCGGGGACCGACAGCCTGCTGCTGGCGGATTTCGTGCAGCCGCGCGGCGCGGCGCGGGGCATAGACCTCGGCTGCGGCTCGGGCATCCTGATGCTGCTGCTGGCGGAGCGCAGCGAGAGGCTGCATATGACCGGGCTGGAGCTGCAGCCGGAGGCGGCGGCGGTCGCCCGGGAGAATATGGCGCGCAACGGCCTGTCGCCGCGCTGTGAGCTGGTCGAGGGGGACATCCGCCGCCACGCGGAGCTGTTCCGCGCAGGGAGCTTTGACCTCGCGGTGTCCAACCCGCCGTACTTTCCCCCGAACTCCGGCGCGGTCTCGCCGCGCGAGGACCGGGCGGCGGCCCGCACGGAGGGCAGCTGCAGTCTGGAAGAGCTCTGCGCAGCGGCTGCCCGGCTGCTGCGGACCGGCGGCAGCTTCTGCCTCGTCCATCGCCCGGAGCGGCTGAGCGAGCTGTGCGGCACGCTCGCGGCGCAGGGGCTGGAACCGAAGCGCCTGCGCCTCGTCTGCGCCAGGGCGGACAGCGCGCCGAGCCTCGTGCTGCTCGAGGCGCGCCGCGGCGGAAGGCCGGGCCTCAAAATCGAACCGATGCTCGTGCTCCGGGACCCGGACGGCGCCGAGAGCGAGGAATACCGACGGATCTGCCACAGATAGTTTTTAGTTTTTTAGTTTCTGGTTTTTAGAAGAGGAAGAATTCAATAAAACTAAAGAGGCTGCCGGGTTTTCTCCGGCAGCCCCTTTAGTTTTATTTCTGCTCGTCGCAAATCAGGCCATAGCCGCCCTGTTTGCGCTTGTAGACGATGGCGATAGCGTCGTTCTCATCCATGTTGCGGAACACGAAGAACTCGTGATCCAGCAGGTTCATTTGCAGGATCGCTTCCTCCGGGGACATCGGCTTGATGGAGAAGCGCTTGCTGCGGACGATCTTGAACTCATCAGCCGCCTCGTCTTCTTCCGCGGCGGCGGCATAGGCAGGCACGACGTCACGCTCCATGACGCCCTCTCTCAGGCGCTTTTCCAGACGGGTTTTGTTGCGGCGGATCTGACGCTCGATCGCGGCCACACCGGAGTCGACCGATGCGTACATGTCCTGCGTCAGCTCACTGGCCCTGTAAAACAGACCGCCGTTCTTGATGGTGATCTCAGCCCGGAAACGGCCGCGCTCGATGCTGTAGGTGACAAAGGCCTCCGCCTCGGTCTTGAAGAAGCGGTCAAGCTTGCCGATCTTCTTTTCGGAATACGCGCGCAGATCCTCGGACGAGTCCATCTTCTTTTCGGTAAACGTGAACTTCATACTGCCTGCTCCTTTCTTTCGTTCTGCTGCTGCAGATAGTGTCCTGATCCATCAGGGGCAAGTCCATTATAACACAGGGAGCCGGAAGATTGGCACAAAAAGTTCACGGAGCCCCAGATTCGTCATTTCCACAAATCCGGGGCTCCGTTTTTAGGCATTTTGCCGGGAAATCAGACGATCTCCCGGTACAAGGCCGGCGCATCGGCCTTGGTGGCGTTCTCGCTGATCCCGGTGACCTCGACCTTCAGCGTGCGCTGCCCGAAGGCGATCTCAAGGACGTCGCCGACCTTGACCTGATAGCTGGCCTTGACGGGGCGGCCGTTGACGCTGACGCGCGCGCCGTCGCAGGCCTCGTTGGCCACGGTGCGGCGCTTGATGAGGCGCGAGACCTTCAGATATTTGTCCAGACGCATGGCATTCTCCCGAAAAAAACAGCCGTCCTGTCGGACGGCTGGTTTTTGTATCATTACTTGTTGATGGCGTCCTTAAGAGCCTTGCCGGGCTTGAAGGCGGCGGCGCGGGAAGCGGGGATCTCGATCGTTTCCTTGGTGCGGGGATTGCGGCCGGTGCGGGCGGGGCGCTCCTTCACTTCGAAAGCGCCGAAGCCAACCATGGAGACCTTCTCGCCAGCAACGAGAGCGTTGGTAACGGTTTCAAATACGGCGCTGACCAGCTTTTCGCTGTCCTTCTTGGAAGCGCCGGTCTTCTCTGCAACAGCAGCGACCAGTTCGGTTTTGTTCATAATAATCCTCCTAAGTAATAGCCTTTTTTGGCCTGGTATGATGAGTCTGCCCGAAAAACGGGCAGAATACTCATTCTTTGCCGCTGAAATCTATCAGCGTATAAAATTTATCATATTCCGCGGGAAGAATCAAGCCCTATTTAAAAAAATCAAAGGAAAAATCCCGTTTTTTCAGCGCATGCGGAGAAGACGGGCGAGCTTGGCGCCGCCTGGGATCAGCGACATGTCCTCCTTGGTCACCGTGCGGAGCAGAATGCTCAGAACAAGGTACACGGCGGCGGCCGCGAGGATGGCGGGGAAGAGCGCCGCGGAGAGGCCGAGGCGCCCGCCGGGCATGAAGCGGGCGAGCAGCGAGAAGAGCATCCATGCCGTCGCGCCCATCGCGGCGGTGCAGAGCGCGGGCTTGAGCAGGATGACGCGCAGGCGCGGGTTCTTGTCCAGCACGAAGCACATGATGACGAAGTTCATCACGGCCATCAGCACATAGCTCGCCAGCGTTCCGATCGGCGCGCCGTAGATATTGATGCCGCGGTCGGCCACGAGGAAGAAGTTGATGACGACCTTCGCGAGGCCGCCGACGATCATCGTGATCATCGGCAGCAGCTCGTGGCCGGTGGCCTGGAGGATCGCGTTTTCCATCAGCACGATGCACACGAAGACCGAGGCGACGCCCAGCAGGGCCAGCAGGTCGACGCCGACGGGATTGGCGTCCGGGTAGATCAGATTCATGATCGGCCGGGCGAGCACCGACAGGCCGACGCCCATCGGCAGGCTCAGCACGGCGGCGATGCGCATCGAGTCCTCGGAGATCTTGGTCGCCTCGTCGTTTTCCCGTTTTACGATGGCGGCCGTGATCGCCGGCACGACCGAGATCGTCAGCGGCGTGATGATGGCGGCGGGCAGGTTGAAGATCGTCTGCGCCTTGCCGTAGACGCCGGTGAGCTCCTTGGCCTCCTGGTAGCTGAAGCGCGCGGCGTCCTGCAGGCGGCCCATGCAGAGACTGGCGTCGATCAGGTTCAGCAGCGCGAGCACGCTGCCGCCGAGAGCGATCGGGATGCCGATGCGCAGGAAGCGCCGCAGGATCGCACGGTCGGGATCGGGGGTGTCGGTCCCGGCCGCGTCGTCGCGGTAGTGCCGCCGCTTGTGCAGCCACATGTACAGCAGCGCCGCGGCGGAGCCCGCCGTCACGCCGAAGATCGCGCCGGCCGCGCCGAGCGGCTTGCCGTAGCTCTCGTGCATCAGGAACCAGGCCAGCGCCAGGCCGACGACGACCTTCACCAGCACCTCGAGCACCTGACCCACCGTCGTGGGGATCATGTCGCCGAAGCCCTGGCAGTAGCCGCGATAGGCCGACACGAGGCAGACCAGCAGCACCGAGGGGCTCATTACCCGGATACTCAGCGCGGCGTCGGGATTGCGCAGGATGTAGTCGGCGATCTGGTGCGGGAAGAGCGCCATGATCAGCGAGCAGAACAGGCCCATCCAGAAGAAGGTGCGCCAGGCGACCGAGAAGGTGCGCCGCAGCTGATTGACGCGGCCCTGGGCGTTGGCCTCGGAGACCATGCGCGCCAGCGCGATCGGCAGACCGGCGGTGGAGAGCGTCAGGAAGACGTTATAGACGTTGTAGCTGTGAAGAAACATGGAATATCCGTCGTCGCCGAGGATATTCCCGATGGGCATCTTGTAGATGAAGCCCAGGATCTTCATGATGATCACGCCCGCGGTGAGGATCGCCGCGCCGTGCAGATAGTTTTGGCCTTTGTGTTCGGTCATGAGCGCCTCCGGAAAGGGGGATGCCTGTATGATACACGCAATTTGTTACAAAATCAAGCGGATTGCGCCCTTGCGCTGCCTGTGGCAGAGGAAGCAGGGGCGCAATCACCGCAGCGGTCGAAAAAAGCGAGGAAGAGCGAGAGCCCGAAGCTTTTTTCGGGCACCGCAAGGCGGAAAAGCGCCCTTGCGCTGCCTGTGGCAGAAGAAGCAAGGACGGAGGGGAATGAGAAATACGAAAGGAACGCGGGGAGGTTCACGATTCGCCCGCGCCCTGCAGTTCCTTAATGAAGCCCTGCATCCGCTCCGTCACGAGCTCGCTGCGGCTCATTCGCAGCAGCTCGTCCCGGCCGGCCCAGCGGTATGCGGAAGTCTCGCCCTCCTGCAGGACGACGCTGTCTTTTGCGCAGTCGGTCCGGCAGAGGAACTCCACATAGATCGCGGTTTCGCCGAGCACGCGGCCGACTTCGACCAGTTCGCCGGCTTCGATCCCGGTCTCCTCCCGCAGCTCGCGGCGCGCGCAGTCCAGCGGACTCTCGCCCCGCAGCGCGGAGCCGCCGGCCGTGGCCTCCCACATCCCGCCGAAGTGCTTGCGCGCGTCGCGCCGCATCAGCAGATAGTCTCCGTCGGCGTGCCGCACGAGCACGTCGCACACCAGATGGTACAGGCCCTCCGGAACGGTTTCGCCCCGGATCAGAACGATGCCGTCCTGTTTTTCAAAGGCGCTGTTATAGGCGTCCCAGTATTCCATAACTCTCTCTTCGCAAAACCGTGCCCGGGTCGCCCCGGGCACGATTCTTCTAAAAAACTAAAAACTGAAAACTAAAAACCAATCAGCAGAGCCGGCTGCCGGCGGGGACGGAATCGTCCAGCATCAGCAGGCGCAGCTCCTCCTTGCCGTCGACCTCGCGCACGGCGGACAGCAGCATGCCGTTGGATTCCTGCCCCATCATCTTGCGCGGGGGCAGGTTCAGGATCGCGACGACGGTCTTGCCGACGAGCTCCTCGGCCTTGTAGAACTTCGCGATGCCGGAGAGGATCTGCCGCGGCGCGCCGCTGCCGTCGTCGAGCGTGAACTTCAGCAGCTTTTCGCTCTTTTTGACGTTCTCGCAGGCGAGCACCTTGCACACGCGCATGTCGCACTTGGCAAAGTCGTCGATCGACACGTCCGGCAGCACCGGCTCGATCTTGACCTGCGGGCCCTTCGGCGCCTTCATCGCCTCCAGCTCCTCCAAGGCCTTGTTCATGTCGATGCGCGGGAAGAGCGTCTCGCCCTTGTGCACGCTGACCGTCGCGGGCAGGACGCCGTATTCGCCGGCCCTGTCCCAGCTGCGCGCGGCCTCGTCCGCGCCGATCTGCGCGAAGGCCTTCTCGCAGCTGCCGGGGATGAAGGGCGTCAGCATCGTCAGCGACACGCGCAGCGCCTCGAGCAGATTGTACAGCACCGTCGCCAGGCGCGGCTTTTTGGCCTCGTCGCGGGCAAGGATCCAGGGCGCGGTCTCGTCGATGTATTTGTTGGCGCGCTGGATGAGCCGGAAGACCTCCTCCAGCCCCAGGTGGAGCTGGTACTTGTCCATCTGCGCGGCGTAGCGCCCGGCGGTCTCACGGATCATCGAAACCAGCTCGTCGTCGAGCGGATCGGCCTCGCGCTCAGGGGGCAGGGTGCCGCCGAAATACTTCTCCGCCATCGCGGTCGTACGGGAGACGAGGTTGCCCAGGTCGTTGGCGAGGTCGGTGTTGATCGTCGAGATCAGCAGCTCGGTGGAATAGTTGCCGTCCGAGCCGAAGGGGAAGGTGCGCAGCAGGAAGAAGCGCAGCGCGTCCACGCCGAAGCGGTCAACCAGCAGATAGGGGTCGACCACGTTGCCGCGGGTCTTGGACATCCTGGCGCCGTCGATGACGAGCCAGCCGTGGCCGTAGACCTTTTTCGGCAGCGGCAGCTCCATGCTCATCAGCATGGCCGGCCAGATGATCGAGTGGAAGCGCACGATCTCCTTGCCGACGATATGCACGTCGGCGGGCCAGTACTTGTCGTAGTCGTCGTATTTGTCGTTCAGAAAACCGAGGGCGGTGCAGTAGTTGAACAGCGCGTCCACCCAGACGTAGACGACGTGGCCCGGGTCAAAGTCCACCGGGATGCCCCAGGAGAAGCTGGTGCGCGAGACGCAGAGATCCTCCAGGCCGGGCTTGATGAAGTTGTTGACCATCTCGTTGACGCGGCTGGCGGGCTCGAGGAATTCGCCGCCTTCCAGCAGCTCCTGCACGGGCTTGGCGTACTTGGAGAGGCGGAAGAAATAGGCCTCCTCTTCCGCGTCGTGCACCGGGCCGCCGCAGTCGGGGCATTTTCCGTCCTTGAGCTGGCTCTCGGTCCAGAAGCTCTCGCAGGGGGTGCAGTATTTGCCCTTGTAGGCGCCCTTGTAGATGTCGCCCTTTTCGTACATCTTCCGGAAGATCTTCTGCACGGACTCCATGTGGTAGTCGTCGGTGGTGCGGATGAAGCGGTCGTTGGAGATGTTCATCAGCTTCCACAGATCCAGCACGCCGTGCTCGCCGGTGACGATGCGGTCGACGAATTCCTGCGGCGTGACGCCGGCGGCCTTCGCCTTCTCTTCGATCTTCATGCCGTGCTCGTCGGTGCCGGTCAGGAACATCACGTCATAGCCGCGCAGCCGCTTGTAGCGGGCGATCGCGTCGGTCGCCACGGTGCAGTAGGCATGGCCGATGTGCAGCTTGGCGGAAGGGTAGTAGATGGGCGTGGTGATATAAAAAGTCTTCTTATCCATGTCTTATCTCCTCTTGCCCGGCCAGCGGAACCAGATCGGGCAGCGGTTCTCTTCGCCGGATTCCGGCGGAGGCGTGGGCTCCGGCTCCGGTGGAGGCGTGGGCTCCGGCTCCGGGGTGGGTGCGGGCGTGGGCTTTGGCGTCGGTTCCGGTTCCGGTTCCGGGGTGGGCGCAGGCGTGGGTTCCGGCGTCGGCTTCGGGGTCGGCTCCGGCGTCGGCTTGGGCGTCGGCGTCGGCTTCGGCTCGTCGGTGGGTTTGGGCGTCGGCGTCGGCTTCGGCTCGTCGGTGGGTTTGGGCGTCGGCGTCGGCTTCGGTTCGTCGGTGGGCTTGGGCGTCGGGGTCGGCTTCGGTTCGTCGGTGGGCTTGGGCGTCGGGGTCGGCTTCGGGTCATCCGTCGGCTTCGGCGTCGGCTTGGGCGTGGCGGTCGGCTTTGGCGTCGGATCCGGCCACTTGATGTCTTCGTCGTGGAAGTAGTAAGTGGAGTAATCCTCCTCGATGCGCTCGATCAGGTTGCCGTCCGCGTCGTAGATGTCGCGGTAGCTCACGGCCTGGTAGCCGATCTGCACCTTCGGGTGCTCCTCGTCGTAATAGGCCCACCAGCTCGAGGCGGGGACGACGTAGGTGCCGTCGATGTTACTGCCCCAGATCTCGATGGTCAGACGATAGTCGCTGCCGGCCGTCGCGTGGATCTTGATCGGGTATTCGCGGTTGTTGGTGAACTTGAAGTCCGGCGAAGGCCAGCTGACGGTGGCGTCCAGGCCGCGGGGCAGGTAGTTGACCTCGAAATAATGGCAGGTGCGGTCGTCGACCTGGAGGTTGGCGCAGAGCACCGCGTAGTACAGCGTGGAGGACACCTGGCAGATGCCGCCGCCGATCTCATAGACCACCTTGCCGTTGTCATAGGCGGGGGCGGCCAGGAAGCCGGCCTCCTCGGTGCGCTGGCCGACGTAGCCGTTGTAGGAGAACTGCTCGCCGGGCTGCAGGATCAGACCGTCCAGCTTGGCGGCGACCAGGCGGACGTTGTTGGCGCGGTTGGGGGTGCTGAAGCTGAAATCCGTCGTCCTGGTGCCGAGCAGGTCGCGGAACAGCAGCTCTTCCAGATCCTTCGCTGTCAGGGAGGGATGGAGATACTCGACCGGGATCGTCACGACAGTGGCGGCTTCGGCCTCCTCCCAGAGGCGGCGGGCCTCGTTCGGATCAAAGGTGAAGCCTTCCACCTCCGGAATGATCGTGTCGGTGGCGGTGTCGTAGTAGGCGTCTGCGGGATCGATATGCAGCTCGTTGTAGAGCAGATTGAAATCGGGCGTGGCGACCGATTCGCGGGCAAAGCTGCAGTTGAGCTCGCTGTCGTGGCGCAGCAGCGCGCGCTTGACCTGCTCGAACAGCGCGTCGCGGTCGACGGTCATCTGGCCGCCGCCCTTGAGCATGGTCATGACGCAGTTTTTCTCGTCGATCGTGTACTCGCCGATGGCGGTGCGCAGCTCAAAGCGCGCGGCGCCGTCGTCCGAGATCTGGCGGATATAGTCGTCGTTGACCTGCAGCTCCGGCTCGGCGATGAGGGTCCGGTTGGACATGCTGTCGAAATAGGTGCGCAGCGCGTCCAGATCGCTGCCTTCGTGGCCGTAGGCGTAGGCGAGCTCGGCCACCTGCGCGGCCCGGTTGCTGACGCCGGCCTCGTAGAAGTCCAGCTCGAACTCGATCTCGGCCGGGAGCCGTACCGTCAGGGTGCCGCTGTTGCGTTCGTCCCAGCCGCTGTCCAGCAGGGCCTGCTCGATCTCTTCCTTCGTCATCTCGCCGACGTTGAGCTCGCCGACGTACACGTTGGGCATGCTCTTGCCGCTCTCCTGGATATTGTGGCCCAGGATGACGGCGGCGATGGCGGCGCCGACGACCAGGATCAGCAGCACCGAAAGCGTCACGACGAAGCCGATCTTGGCGGCGCGGCGGCGTCTCTTTCTGGAGCTGCGCTTTTTGGCGGGCTTTTTGACCGGCTCGGCGGGAGCGGTCTCGTTATTGGAATTCTTTCTTTCTTTTTCCACAGCTTATTCCTCACTGACTGTCTTCTGGTAAAGCTCTGCGAAGAGCTCCTCTTCGCTCTTGGGTACGTGTATTTTCTCTTCCGCCTCGTAGGCGTTGCTGAGCCAGGGCGTTCCCTCGATGCGGCCGCTGGCCTGCGCCTCGAGCAGAATGCCGATCAGCGTATTGGAGATCAGGAAGCCCGGCACCGTGAAGTGCCAGCGCCCGTCCGCCTCCAGCACGGTCCAGCCCTTGTCCCGGAAGGCCTCCAGCGTGCGGACGATCGGCTTCCAGTTGCTCTGGCAGCGGACGCGGTATTCCTCCTCGGAGATGCCGCGGGAGGTGCGCATGCCGAGCATGATGTACTCGACCGCGCGCTCGAGCGGGTCGATCACCTGGTACTCGTCGGTGATGCTGAGCTTTCGCTGCACGCAGCTGATATAGCGCCGCAGATCCTTGACGAAGCTGTAGCGCAGGTTGCCGACGCTGGAGTGGGCGCCGGGGCCGAAGCCCATGTAGTCCCCGAGCTGCCAGTATTTCAGGTTATGCCGGCTCTCAAAGCCCGGCGCGCAGAAATTGGAGATCTCATACTGGCGGTAGCCGTAGCGGCTGAGCATCTCGGCCGCGTAGCAGTACATGTCCGCCTGTTCGTCGTCGTCCGGCAGGATCGGCGAGTTGCGGTAGGCCTCGTACATCGGCGTGCCCGGCTCGAGCTTGAGCGCGTAGCATGAGATGTGCTCCGGGTGCAGCTCCACGATCCGGGACAGGGTCTCCGCCCAGTCGCTCTTGGTCTGGCTGGGCAGGCCGTACATCAGGTCGATGCTGACGTTGTCGAAGCCCGTCATCCGGGCGTTGTACACGGCCTTCTGCGCCTGCTGGAAGTTGTGCCGGCGGCCGATCAGCTTGAGCAGGTTGTTGTCCGTGGCCTGCACGCCGATCGACAGGCGGTTGACGCCCTCGCCGCGCAGCAGACGCAGCGCGTTGAGGCTGATGCTGTCGGGGTTGACCTCGACGGTCACCTCGGCGTCGAGCCGGACGTTCCCGTTCAGCTTGACGGCGTTGAAGAGCTCGCAGATCCGGTCGGCGCCGTAGAAGCTCGGGGTGCCGCCGCCGAAATAGACGGTGTCGACCTCGTACTTCTTGATGCTCGGCCCGGACTCGTCCAGATGCTCGAGCAGCGCGTCGTGGTAGGCGGGGATCAGCGCCTCGCAGCCGGCGAGCGAATAGAAATCGCAGTAGCTGCACTTGCTGGCGCAGAAGGGGATATGAATATAGATTCCAAGGCTTTGTTTCATGGGCAGCGCTCCATCCTTCAGATTTGCGGAGGGGGAGTCGGCGTGATTCAGAACAGCTCGGCCACCAGGGAGACGAAAGAGGCGGGATCCTCCACCTCGCAGCCGGCCATCATTTCGGAGAGCGTCTCGAGGATCTTCGCGAGATTGGCGGCCTTTTCCTTATCGCCGGACTCAAAGGCCTCCTTCAGCGCCTGCACGGCACGGTGCTCGGCGTTGAGCTCGAGGACGCGGTTAGCGCGGAGCTTGCGCATCTCCTCGCTGGGGCCGCGGCGGAAATAGCGCTCCATTTCCAGCGTGATGCCGCCCTCGGTGGTCAGGCAGCAGGGCATCGCGGCGAGCTTGCGGCTCAGGCGCACGGCCGTGACGGCCCCGCCCAGGGACTCCTTGACGAAGTCCAGCAGCTCCTTGTTCTCGATGTCGCGCTCTTCGGCGGCCTTCTTCTCCTCCTCGGTCTCGAAGCCGAGGTCGTCGGTCACGACGTTGCAGAAGCGTTTGCCGTCCTGCTCCATCAGGTTCTCCAGCACGACCTCGTCCAGGGGCCCCGTGAGGTACAGCAGCTCGTAGCCGCGGGAGCGGACGGATTCGCACTGGGGCAGGCTGATCGCGTGCTTGAGCGTGTCGGCGCTGGCGTAGTAGATGGCCTTCTGGCTCTCGGGCATGTTCTCGACGTATTCCTTCAGCGTGATCTGCTTGTCCTCGGAGGTGTAGAAGATCAGCAGGTCGCGCAGGAAATCCTTGTAACGGCCGTACTCGTCGCAGCAGCCGGCCTTCAGATGGGTGCCGAAGTTGCGGAAGAAGGTCTCGTACTTGGGGCGGTCCTCCTTCATCATCTTCTCCAGCTCGCCCTTGATCTTCTTCTCCAGGTTCTTGCCGATCAGCTGCAGCTGGCGGTCGTGCTGGAGGATCTCGCGCGAGATGTTCAGCGACAGGTCGGGCGAGTCGACGACGCCCTTGACGAACTCGAAGTAGTCGTGCAGCAGCTTGTCGCACTTCTCCATGATCATCACGCCGTTGGAGTAGAGCGTGACGCCGCCCTTGTTGTCGCCGAGGAAGGCGTTCTCGTTCTCCTCGCCGGGGACGAAGAGCATGGCCTTGTAGGAGATGCTGCCTTCAACGCTGACGCGGATCAGCGCGCAGGGATCCTTGCGGTCGCGGTTCTTCTCCTTGTACCACCGGATGCAGTCGTCGTCGGTGACCTCGTTTTTCCCGCGCTGCCAGATCGGCACCATCGAGTTGATGATCTCGTTTTCGGTGACCGTGCGGTAGTCGAACTTGGGCTTGCCCTCGTCGTCCTTCTCGCCGGTCTCATAGCGCTCCTGCCGTTCCATGTCCATGCGGATCGGCCAGCGCACGTAGTCGGAATATTTCTTCACCAGGGCCTTGATCTTCCACTTCTCCAGATAGGAGCCGAAGATCTCCTCCTCGGTGTCGGGCTTGATGTGCATGATCACGTCGGTGCCGACGCTCTCTTTTTCATAAGGCGCGACGGTGTAGCCGTCCGCGCCGCTGCTCTCCCACTTCGCGCCTTCGCTCTCGCCGTATTTGCGGGTCAGCACGGTGACCTTGTCGGAGACCATGAAGGCCGAGTAGAAGCCGACGCCGAACTGCCCGATGATGGACAGGTCCTCGCTCTGCTCCTTGTCCATCTCGCCCTTGAACTGATAGGAGCCGCTGCGGGCGATGACGCCGAGGTTGGATTCGGCCTCGGCAAGGCTCATGCCGATGCCGTTGTCGCGCACGGTGATCGTGCGGGCTTCCTTGTCAACGAGGATATCGATGCGGAAGTCGTCCCGGTTGAGCCCGACCTTGTCGTCGGTCAGCGAGAGGTAGCAGAGCTTGTCGATCGCGTCGGAAGCGTTGGACAGGATCTCGCGCAGGAAGATCTCCTTGTTGGTGTAGATCGAGTTGATCATCAGATCCAGCAGCCGTTTGGATTCGGCTTTGAACTGTTTCTTGCTCATGGATAGTTTATGCCTCCGGTAAACATAATTTCATAACTATAAAGTATAACACAAGTTTCCAATATTTCAAGCGATCTCCGCGGCCTTAGGAATTATTTATTTTTCTTTTTTCCGCCGCCGCGGGGGAAAACAAAAAAGAAGGCCTGCCGGGCAGGCCTTCTTTTTTCGCTTGTTCCGCCTCAGTCGTCCCTCACGCCGCCGAGCAGCTTGTACAGGAGATGATACAGCGTCCGCGCTTCCTCGTGGCTGAGATTGCTGTGAGTGAGCATTTCCTTCGCGATGGCCGGCGCGCGCACCTTCAGGGAGTCGCCGAGCTCGGTCACCTCGACGAACAGCACGCGCTCGTCCTCGGTGCTGCGATAGCGCCTGACATAGCCCTTGGCCTCCAGGCTCTTGAGCACCGGGGTCAGCGTGCCGGAGTCCAGATAGACCCGCTCGCCGAGCTCCTTGACGTTCAGCTTCTTGTGCTCCCAGAACACGACCATGGCAATATACTGGGTATAGGTCAGGTTCAGCTCGTCCAGGAGAGGACGGTAGAGCTTGACGGTTTCCTTCGCCGCGGCATAAAGCGGGAAGCTGATCAGACTTTCCAGCGTCGGAACGACGTTCTGCCACTCGTCCGTGTCCGCCACCTCCGGTTTCATATTATTTCCAATACATTTTCTAATGGAAATATATCACATTTTAAAAGTATTTGCAAGCGTAAATTAATATTCGGTCGACTTATGCATTTTGCTGCCGCTCCCAGGCGGCGCGGACGGCCTTCGCCAGCTGGTCGGCGCAGGAGGTGGGACGACCGCCGCAGGAATTGCCGCGCAGCTTGCCGTCGATCTCGTCGACGGTCATGCCCTCGACGAGGATGCCGATGGCCTTCAGATTGCCGTTGCAGCCGCCGGTGAAGCGCACGTCGTGCACGCGGTCGCCCTCGAGGCGGAAGTCGATCTGCGTGGAGCAGACGTCTCTGGTTTTGTAGGTGTAATTCATGGTGATCGCTCCCTGTGTTATTTTGCGCGCGGATGAACGCAGCGTATGTTAAAAATATAGCAGATTCCGCGCAAAAGTCAAGCGCCGCACGGCGGTCCTTTTTTCTTGACCGGGACGGAAAACTGTTGTATCTTTAGCATAGTAAAACGAAAAAGCCGATCATGGACCCGTGCAAAGGAGGAAATACCCATGAAACGTCTGTTTGCCCTTCTGCTCTGCCTCTGCCTGTGCCTGGCGCTGATCCCGGCGGCCGCGGCGGAGGACATCGAGATCGTCGACATCGAGCCTGTCGAGGCCGGGGAAGTGATAGAACTCGTCGACGCCGAAGCTGTCCCCAACGCAAAGCCGAGCATCTCCTCTTCGCCGAAGAGCGTGACGGCCTATCTCGGCACGACCGTGAAGTTCACCGTCAAGGCCAGCGGCGCCGAGAGCTACCAGTGGTACTACCGCACGAGCGCCGAGGGAAGCTGGGCCAAGAGCACCTCGACAGGCGCGAAGACCGCCACCCTCAGCATCGTCGCGGAGGCCAAGCGCAACGGCTACCAGTACCGCTGCAAGGTCTCGAACGCCGACGGTTATTCCTACACGAAGAACGCGACCCTGACCGTGTCGAAAAAGCCGGTCGTCACCGAGCAGCCGGCGGACGCCGTCGCCCTCGCCGGCGAAACGGTCAAGTTCACGGTGAAGGCCGACGGCGCGACGAGTTATCAGTGGTACTACCGCAAGACCGCCGACGGCAGCTGGAACAAGAGCAGCGGCGCGACAGGCGCGTCCCTGTCCGTCGAGGTGAAGTCCTACCGCGACGGCTACCAGTACCGCTGCAAGCTCACGAACGCCAACGGCTCTGTCTATTCCGAGGCGGCGACGCTGAGTCTGCTGAGCAAGCCGAAGATCTCGACCCAGCCGTTCAGCTACACGGCCTGTGTCGGCGCGACGGTTTATTTCAAAGTACAGGCCGACGTCGTGGACAGTTACCAGTGGCAGTACCGGACAAACCCGGACGGGAGCTGGAAAACGACCTCGCTGACCGGCTGCAAGACTGCGACCCTGACCGTGAAGGTCACGGCGGCGCGCGACGGCTGGCAGTACCGCTGCAAGCTGACGAACTCGCAGGGCAGCAGCTATTCCGACCCGGCAAGGCTGACGGTCTCGGGCGATCTGTGCGGCGAAGGCCTGACCTGGAAGTTCGGCGGTGACGGCCTGCTGACGATCTCCGGCACGGGGGAGATGTACGATTATCGCTCCGGCGGACATGACAGGCCGCCCTGGTATTCAAAACGAGACCGGCTCCTTCGCGTTTCCGTCGGCAGCGGCGTGACGCGCGTCGGCAATTTCGCGTTTCAGGACTGCGGCAGTCTCACCGAAGCGACGATCGGCAGCGGCGTGACGGCCATCGGCGTCTCGGCCTTCTACAGCTGCGGCAATCTGACAAGCGTGACGATCGGCAGCGGCGTGAAAAGCATCGAAGGCAGCGCGTTCTCCTACTGCGGCAGCCTGACGGGCGTGAAGCTCCCGGCCGGTCTGGAGGAGATCGGCGACAATGCCTTTGACGCCTGCGGCAGCCTGACGGGCGTCACGATCCCGGACAGCGTGACGAGCCTGGGGGCCTGGGCCTTCAACGGCTGCAGCAGTCTGAAAACCGTGAAGATCGGCAAGGGCGTTACCGTCATCGACGAAGGGACCTTCGATTCCTGCGGCGCGCTGGCGAGCCTGACGATCCCGAGCGGCGTGACGAGCATCGGAGACTGGGCCTTCAGCCGCTGCAGCGGACTGACGAGCCTGACGATCCCGAGCAGCGTGACGAGCATCGGCGGTGCCGCGTTCGAATTCTGCAGCGGACTGACGAGCGTCACGATCCCGAACAGTGTTACAAGTATCGGCGGCGGCGTTTTCCGGGGCTGCAGCGCGCTGAGATCGGCGTACGTCGGCAACGGCGTCACCAGGCTGGGGGCCTTTTACAGCTACGGTTTCTTTGAATCCTGCAGCTCGCTGACGAGCGTCACGATCCCGGTCAGCGTGACCGTCATCTCCGACCGTGCCTTCCGCGGCTGCAGCAGCCTTTCTGACGTTTACTACAAGGGAACAAAGACCCAGTGGGGCAAGATCACCGTATACGACGAAAATGAGCCTCTTCTCAACGCCACCATCCACTACAATGCCTGACACGAAGACAGAATACGGCCCCGCGGAGCAAAGGCTCCGCGGGGCTTTTGCGCGCCATGGAAAAATGGAAGCGGCCGCCTGTTGACTATGCGGCGAAAATGGGGTAAAATCATTTAGTTAAGTCATGCGGAAGGAGCGCCGGAGTCATGGACGAAAGACGAATGAGCCACGCCTGTATCCTGAGCGCGCCGACCGCGGAGGAGGGCCTGCGCATGGCGCGCCGCCTGGCGCAGGAGGCGCTGTGCGAGCGCGGCGGGAAACAGCCCTGCGGCCGCTGTGCCGCCTGCCGCAAGGTCCTGAGCGACATCCACCCCGACCTGATCACCGTCCGGCGTCTGACGGACGACAAGGGCCGCCTGCGCCGCGAGATCACGGTCGACCAGATCCGCGCGGTCAGCGACGACGCCTGGGTGCTGCCCAACGAGGCCCCGCGCAAGGTCTACATCATCAGCGAGGCGGACAGGATGAACACCCCGGCGCAGAACGCGGCGCTCAAGCTGCTGGAGGAGCCGCCCAACGGCGCGCTCTTTCTCCTGTGCGTGACGAATCCCGCCCTGCTGCTGCCGACCGTGCGCTCCCGCTGCGCGCAGCAGAACAGCGCGGCCGGAGAGGAAGCGGCGGACGCGGAGAGCGTGAAGCTGGCGGAGGGCTATCTGCGCGCCGCCGCCTCGGGCGACCGGGCGGAGCTGATCCGCTGGAGCTTCGGGCAGGACAGCCTGGACCAGCGGCAGACGCAGGCGCTCATCGAGGCGCTCAGCCAGACGGTGACGGACATGCTCTGCGCGCGGCGCGATTCCCTGGGGCTCAGCCGCCGTCAGCTGGCGGAGATCGCTGCGCTGGCCGCGCGCTGCCGGGACTATCTGCGCGTCAATACCGGCGCGAAACACATTTTGGGCCTGCTGGCGGCGGACACGCCGCTCGGCAGCGGAAACAGAGGATAAAGCATTGATTGAAGTAGTCAGTATCAAATTCAAAAACCGCGGCAAGGCCTATTCCTTCGACCCCCGCGGTCTGACGGTGAAGGCCGGGGACAAGCTGGTCGTCGAGACCGCCAAGGGCCTGGAGCTGGCCGACTGCTGCCACGGCAACCATACGGTGGAGAACACCGCCGTCGTGCTGCCGCTGCGCCCGGTGATCCGCCTCGCCACGCAGGACGACCTGCGCGTGGCGGAGATCAACGTCCGGCGCGAGGCCGAGGCGCTGGAGATCTGCAAGCAGAAGATCGCCGAGCACGGCCTGGACATGAAGCTCGTCGACGCCGAGTGCAGCTTCGAGGGCAACAAGATCACCTTCTTCTTCACCTCCGACGGGCGCGTGGACTTCCGCGAGCTGGTGAAGGATCTAGCCGCCATCTTCCGCACGCGCATTGAGCTGCGGCAGATCGGCGTGCGCGACGAGGCCAAGATGGTCGGCGGCATCGCGATCTGCGGCCGCCCCTACTGCTGCGGCCAGTTCCTGGAGGATTTCCAGCCGGTCAGCACGAAAATGGCCAAGATCCAGTCGCTCTCGCTCAACCCCACCAAGATCTCCGGCAGCTGCGGGCGCCTGATGTGCTGCCTGCGCTATGAGCAGGAGGCCTATGAGGAGCTGATCAAGAGCGTGCCCAAGCAGGGCGCCTTTGTCGAGACCAAGGACGGCTACGGCACGGCGGTGCAGGTCAATCTGCTGCGCCAGTGCGTGAAGGTGCGCCTGGACGGCGACAGCGACGACACGCTGCACCTCTACAAGGCCAACGAGCTGGCCGCGGTGCCCGGCGGCCGCCCGAAGGAAGGGGAGGAGCCACCGCACGTGCTCAACTACGTGCCGGCGCCCGCGGAGCCCGAGGAAAAAGAGGACGAGTGGACGATGCCCGTGCTCTATGCCGACCAGGTCGAGGAGCCGCCCGCTCCGGAGCCCGCGCCGGAGGAAGAGCCCGCGGCGAAGAAGCGCTCGCGCCGCCGCAGCCGCTCCAAGGCGCATCCCGCGCCGGAGGCCAAAGCCGAGGCGCAGCCGCAGCCCAGACAGGAGGCGCGCGCAAAGGCCGAGGCCGCCGAAAAGCCTGCCAAAGCGGACAGGCAGCCCTCTCTGAAGCCGGCCCGCAAAAAGAGCCGCGGCGGCAGGAAAAAGGAAGAGGCGGCTTCCAGGAGCGAGGCCGCGCCGAAGCAGGAGAGCGCCAAGCCGCAGGGCCGCAGCCGCAGCGGAAAGACCGTGGTCAAGCCCGTCAAGCTGGAGGCGAAGCCTCAGCCCGCGGCTGAAAGCCCCTCGCCCAAAAAGGCCGAGGGCGACAAGCGGCGGCATCGCCGCGGCGGACGCAGAAAACCCGGTCAGGGCGAGAGCAAGGGCTGATCCGCGAAGCGAGGAGAATCCCATGAAGCAAAGCAAGCGTCTGCCGGCCGCCCTGCTGGCCCTGGTCCTGCTGTTCGGACTGAGCGCCTGCGCCCGCAGGGAAAAACCGGCGGCCCCGGTCGAACCGGCGCGCAGAGCGACGGCGATCCTCAGCCAGCCCTATGCCAAACCCGGCGCGGTCGGGACGGACCTGTTCCTGTCGGTGGAGGCGGAGGGCGAGGACCTGTGCTATCAGTGGCAGTACCGCAGCAGCGCCGAAGGAGAGTGGCACGACTGCGGCAAAGAGGGCTGCGACACGCCAAACTATACCGTCCGGCTCAAGGAGCATCACGAGGGCTATCAGTTCCGCTGCCGTGTCAGCGGCGCGGACGGAGAGCTCTGCAGCGAGCCGGTCACGCTGGAGCTGATCGAGCGGCCCTACGTCTCGGTCCAGCCGGAGAGCCTGAGCGCCGCGGCGGGGGACAAGGTCTCCTTCACGGTGCTGGCGGGCGGCGGCGGGCTGAAATATCAGTGGTATTTCAGAAAAAGCGTCAAGGGCAGCTGGATCCCCTGCAGCGGGGAGGGCTGCCACACCGAGCGGTACAGCGTGGCGGTCAAAAACTACCACGACGGCTATCAGTACCGCTGCGAGGTCTCCAACGGCCTCGGCAAGGCCTGCACCCAGGTCGTTACTCTGACGATAGACTCATAACAGCGCGAAAAGAGGAGGGACGATGGTCCCTCCTCTTTTCGCGCGCTTTTTTCTCTTACTGTCCGCTGCCGTCGCTCTCGGTGGCGTTGACGATATCCTCAAAGTCGCCGATCTCGACCTCGACCTCGCCGCTCTTCTCGGCCTGCGCGGCCTCAAAGTCCTCCCGGCGGGCGCGGATCTCGTCCTCCTTGCTCCGAAGCGAGGCGCGGAGCTTCTCGGCCTGGGCGAAGAGCCCCTCGTAGAGCGGGCCGGGCGCGGCCTCGTTCTGCTCGAAATAGAGCTTGCCGATCTCGGTGTAGACCTTGCGGAGCTCCTCGGACTCGCCGTTGATCTCCAGGCTCAGCTTCGCGACGCGGGCATAGCCCTTGGCACGCTCGGCGCCGCGGCTGTAGAAGTCCTTCACGCCGCTGCTCTCGCTGACTTCCTTCATCTTGTCGGCCAGGTTCTGCAGCGTGCCGTTGATGATGTCCCTGTAACTGCTCATGGTTTTACCTCCCGGTTTCTTCAGCTTCGGTTTCGGTTTTGTTCAGATTGCGGTTGACGAACAGATCCCGCGGGTCGTGCCTCCGGCGGCTCTGGACGATCAGCACGGTCAGCGCGCCGACGCAGAGCACCAGGCTCAGAAGCTGCGACACGCGCAGGCCGGTGTTCCCGATATACAGGCTGTCGGTGCGCAGGCCTTCGATCCACGCGCGCCCCAGGCCGTACCAGAAGAAATAGATCAGCGCGCACTGCCCGTCGTACTTCCGCTTCCCGCGCCGCTCCCAGACGATCAGAAAGATCAGCCCGATCAGATTCCACAGGCTCTCGTAGAGGAAGGTGGGGTGCACGTAGACGGTGGTCCCGCCCGGCGGCGTCAGGCCCATGCGGCAGAAGATGTCGGTCTCGGCGCCGAAGGCCTCGCGGTTCATGAAATTGCCCCAGCGGCCGATGATCTGCCCGATCAGCAGGCCGTAGACGACGAGGTCGAGCATGGCCGGAACGCTGATCTTCCGGCGGCGGCAGAAGAAGAACACGACGAGCGCGCCGGCGATCACCCCGCCGTAGATGGCGAGGCCGCCGTCGCGGATGGCGAGCATGCTGGCCGGATGGGCCAGATAATCGTCCAGCCGGAAGAGGATATAATAGATCCGCGCGCCGACGATGACCAGCGGCAACAGCCACAGTATCATGTCGGGGAAAAAGTCGTCCGGCTTGATCCCGAAGATCGGGGCGCGGCGCGTGCAGTAGAGCATGGCGAGCAGGAAGCCGCAGACGATCAGCACGCCGTAGAAATAGATCGGAAAGCCGAACACGCTGAAGCTTGCGGGCGGGTTCAGCTCGAGACCCAGCAGCGGGAAGCTGATCACCGAGTCGCGCTGTATGGTTTCAATGACGGTTTCTGTCATGGCTTATCCTTCCTTTTTGGGTTCAAATACGGCGAGGGCCAGGCGCTCGGGCTGCAGCGCATCCAGCAGGAAGCGCTCGCACTCGGCCTTTTCGACGTTCCCGAGCATCGTCAGGCTGTCCAGTGCGCAGTAGCCCTCGAAGAGGCCGGCGGCCAGCGCAAAGCAGACGCTCTCGAAATCCTCCAGCGCGCGCAGTCTTGCGCCCAGCGAGGCGCGCTTGGCGCGGCGGAAACGTTCTTCATCAAGCCCCTGCGCCGCCAGCTCTTCCACTGCCTTGCGCAGCGCTGCCAGCACGGCCTCCGGGTCGCGGCTCTCGCCGCCCAGGGTCAGCGTCGCCGCCTGCGGGACGTACTCGATGTCGACGCCGAAGTCCAGGTTCAGCAGACCCTCGGCGTACAGGCCGGTGAAAAACGGCGAGGAATGGCCGAGGAAGGTCCGCACGGCAAGAGAGGCGACCAGCCGCTGCCGCAGCGCTTCCCCGCCCTGCGCCGCGGGCAGGAACTTCGCGCCGATCACGAACTGCGGCGCGGAGATCTCCGCCTCCTCCCGGCTGAAGCGCTCGAGCGGGAGCAGGGATTCCGCCGGACCGAAATCGGGCTCCGGCAGGGGCTGCGGCTCCGGCGGGAAGGCCTCGCGCGCGAGGGCGAGGATCCGCTCGGGATCGACGTCGCCCTCCACGCAGAGCGCCAGCCTGCCCGGCGCGTAAAAGGCCCGGTGGCATAGGGCGAGCGTTTCGGCCGTGATCTCACGGATGCTTTCGGCCGTGCCGGCCACGCGCTCGCGCGCGGGATGCCGCTCATAGAGCATGCCGAGCAGGCGGTAGTAGAGGCGCAGTCCCGGGTCGTCCTCGCCCATGAGGATCTCCTGCGTGATGATGCCGCGCTCCTTTTCCACGGTTTCCTCAGTGAAATACGGCGTGGAAACCAGGTGCAGCAGCAGGCGGAGATTCTCTTCAAAATCTTCGGTGCACTGGAAGTAGTAGGCCGTCATGTCCGGCCCGGTGGAGGCGTTGGGATCGGCGCCGCGGGCCGTGAGGATCTCCAGCGTCCGGTCGCCCTCGGGCAGGTCGAAGCATTTGTGCTCGAGATAGTGCGCCGTGCCCGCCGGGGTCTCGCAGGGGCTGCCCTCCAGGAAAAAGCGCCGGTGCGCGCCGCCGTAGTCGACGGCGAGCACCGCGCAGCAGCTCCGGAAGCCCTTCTTCGGCACGACGCAGACGCGCAGGCCGTTGGGAAGCCTTTCTTCATACAGGCTTTCGCCGATCTGTTCAAAGCTCCTCTTCTTCATCTGCGCTCTCCTCAGCGCTGCCGGTCAGGAAGTAGATCAGATCGCAGTCCACGCTCTGCGCGACGGCCGCGACCTCTTCCTTGGTCACTTCTCCGCAGAGCTCGGCCAGCTCCGACGGGCCGTAGTCCAGCCCGCGCACGATCTGCGAGAGCCAGAAGCCCTCCAGATCGCCCTGACTGTCCTCCGCCATGCGCAGATCGGCGGCGGCGCCGGCGCGCGCGGCCTGCAGCTCCTCGTCGCTGATCTCGCCGCGGCGCATGGCCTCGAGCTGGCGGAAGATCTCCTCCTGCACGGCCTCTTTCTTGTCGAAGTCGATCCCGGCGGCGGCCAGCAGCAGACCCTTGTGCGTATCCAGCATCGAGCCCGCGTCATAGCAGAGCTGCAGCTTTTCACGCACGTTGACGAAGAGCTTGCTGGCCGAACCGCAGCCGAACACGCCGTTGAAGACGGTCAGCGCAGCGGGATCGGGGTCCTCCATGCACTCGCCCAGGCGAAAGCCGACCACAAGCTTGCCCTGCGTGACGTCCATCGGCTCGGTCACCTCGCGCGGCTGGTCCTCCAGCGCGTTCATGCGGATCTCGGTGCCGATCTCCTCGTCGATTTCGCCGCGGGGGAGCGTGGCGAGCACGTCGCGCAGCACGGCGGCCAGGCTGTCCCGCTCGGCGCGCCCGCAGTAGAAGATCTCGACGGGGCTGCTCTGCAGCAGGCTGCGGTAGTGCTTGGAGAGTTTGGCATAGCGCACGGCGCGCATCTCTTCCTCGCTGCCGAGCCGCCCGGCGGAGAAGTCCTCGAAGCAGCACATCTCCTCGACGCAGCGCTTCACGGCGTAGCTCCGCTTGTCGTTGACGCGGGCGCGCAGGGCGTCGAGCATCTTTTCCCGCTCGCTGTCGACGTACTGCGGCAGCAGCAGGCCGCCGCGGGTGGCGGGGTGGAGCAGCAGCTCGCCCAGCAGCTCGCAGGCGGGGCGCAGCACGTCCTCCTTCCCGGGCAGAAACTCGCGCTCGGGGATGCTGGCGTAAAAGCCGATGCACTGGATCTCGCCGATCCGGCGCACGACAGGCTCGATCGCCGTGCCGTAGAGCTCGTCCAGCCGGGCGGACAGCGCGTCCATATCGCCGTAGAGGGCGCAGCCGCGGCGCAGGACATAGGGGATCAGCGCGTTCATCGACGCGGTCTCCCGCGTCAGCTGCGTCAGCAGACTGACGCTCAGACAGGCGGTTTTGAATTTGTCGGAGCGCAGATGGTTCAGCCATACGCCCGGCATCAGTTCGAGTCGGCTCATTTCCATGGCAGGCACCTCCCGATTCTTTTCTAATTTATTATTATACCACAGCTTTCCCGTTTTTGGTAGATTCCTTTTCGGTTTTTGCGTCTGGGGGAACTGGCGCGGCATGCTTAAGAATCCCGGGCCTTGACAAATCGGTCTATTGGTGATAGACTATGCGCAAGGTCGATAGACGATAGACCAACGGATGGAGGCGTTCTTATGGAAGAAAGGAAGCTCGGCGCGGTGGAGGCCCGTTTTGCCGATCTGATCTGGGATAACGCGCCGCTGAGCTCGACGGCGCTGGTAAAGCTCTGTGCGAAGGAGCTGGACTGGAAGAAATCCACGACCTACACCGTGCTGAAAAAGCTCTGCGAGCGGGGCATGTTTCAGAATACGGACGGCACGGTGACGGCGCTTGTCACGCGGGAGGAATATGCCGCCGCGCAGAGCGAGCGCTTTGTTTCGGAAACCTTTGCCGGGTCGCTCCCGGCCTTTCTGGCCGCCTTTACGTCCCGCAAACCGCTGTCTGCGGACGAGCTTGACGAGATTCAGAAAATGATAGACGCTTACCGGGAGGTTCGGTGAAATGAAGTCTTGGTTTTTGAAGCTGCTGAACTATAAAAAGCCCGCATTCTGGATCATTCTTGCCGCCGTGCTGGGCGTGACCGTCCTGATCCTCTGCTTTGCGGCGAATCCGCTTCACAGGGAGCCGGATCTTTCCTTCCTCAACTACAAAAACGCGGTCCCGCTGATCGCCCAGAACGACACCGCGCCCACCGCAACCCTGGTCGGGGAGGGGTGGACCTCCGTCCGGCCCGGCGTTGCGGACGCCAAAGCGCTGGCACAGTTTCTGGAGAGCGCGAATTGGAGCCAGCGCAGCGCCCCCGCGCCTGCCAATGAGCCGACACATGGCTATATCGAATTCGAGATCGAAGAAAACTATACGATCACGGTCTACGCCTACCCCCGTCTCGCCGTTGTGCAGTATGGCGACGAGATTCGCTATTACCGCATCGGCGCAGGTGATTATGACGCGGCACTGGTTGCCTTCCTCCCCGCGCCGTCCACGGAGCCGGACCGTCTACCGGAGCAAAGTCCCCAGCCGGGCCAGACGCTCGAAGCGAGCCCCGCGCCCGTCTTTTCCAGCGGGGTAGCTTCGAGCGGTATGGTGTACGGCGGAAATCTGGTCTATATCTCAGGAGACAACGTTCATGCTTTGCCGCTGAGCGGAGAGGGGGAGAGCGCTGCTCTGCTCCCGCTTAGCACACTGCAGCGGCTTCTGCCCGAACTCAACGAGGAGCTGAGCTGGAGCCTTTTTGAGAACTTTTATCTTGACGGGAAACGGCTCGTGATGGATTTTGTCTCCCTGGATCAGCCCGTCTCGTGCTTTGTATCCTATGATCTGACTGACGGAAGCGCACAGCTGCTCTGCACGACGGCGAAGACCGATGTCTGGACGCTGCTGGATGGGCGGCTGTACTATCTGGAGCACGTCAGCGGTCTTGAAAACGCGGATGCTCAGATCTTCCGGGTTCTCGATCTACAAACCGGAGAGGATCGGGTAATCTGCCCGCAGGTCACGGCCTTCGGGGCCGCCGGCGGAGCGATCCGCTACGTCTCCTATGCAGAAAAGAGTTACCGAGTGTACCAATACGACCCTGCCAGCGGTTCTGCGGCCATGCTGGGCTCGATTCCTGCCAGCCTGGGCACGCACTGCGTGTTCGCCTTCACTGCCGACTATATCACGATGGGGCGTTTCGGAGCGGACGTATGGAACGATGCTTACTCTGCTGACAAGGCGAAAAAGCTGATCGTCTATTCTCTTGCCGACGGAGAGACGGCGGAGTACAGCTTCGGCAGCGAGATTCAGGAACTTGTGGTCTGTGAGCGCTATGCGTTTATTCAGGCCTATAATCTGATACAGGGCAGCGGTTATCCGGACAAAACGGCCGGGCTGTACCGGATTGATCTGTCCAGCGGGGAAAAGGACTGGCATCAGAAGCCGTTCCTGGGCGGGCTGTATACCTACACGGACGAGATCGGCCTGTTCTGGGAATACAACGATTCCTACTTCGCCTTCGGCACGCTCTACCTCTATGATGTGATCAGCGGTGAAGAGACGCTGATCGGAGATCTGAAATAATAGGAGCCTGCGAGCGTTGCAGCTTGCAGCCGAAGGAGCCCTGTCCGGCGGCAGGAACAAAGAAAAACCCCTCTGCTTCAAACAAAGCAGAGGGGTTTTGTCGTTTGTTATGTATGCGCCTACCAGGCCTCGATCTCCTTGACGATCATGTCGCGCCCGGAGACGGGGGTCAGGTTGTGGCTGCCGCAGAAGGGGCAGCGCATGCTGTTAATGTCGATGCGGAATTCCTCGTCGCAGTCCATGCAGCTGGCGATGCCGGGCACGCTCTCGATGACGAGCTCGGTGTCCGCGTATTCGGTGCCGTCGACGACGGCCTGCCAGCAGTCGAGCATGTAGCGCGGCACCACGCCGGAGAGCTCTCCGATCTCCAGCGTGATCTTTTCCACATGCGTCAGCGCTTCCTTTTTGGCGACGTCCCGCACCATGCGCAGCAGCGCGTCGGTCAGTCCCAGCTCGTGCATCGCTCAGCCCTTGAACGCGCCGGCGATGATCTTGCCGGTCTTCTTGACCACGTGCTCGGCCACCTTGAAGGGCATCGTCTCGAAGGATCCGGCCTGCCAGTTGCGGACGTGGCGGAGATGGATCGCGTCGAAGGCGCACTTGGTGGTGCACAGGCCGCAGCCGATGCACATGTACTCGTCGACCTTGGTCGCGCCGCAGCCGAGGCAGCGGGCGCATTCCTTCTTGACCTGCTCTTCGGTGAAGGTCACGCGGGCGTCGGCAAAGGTCTTGGCCTTTTCCTTGTTGTAGCCGGGGGCCTGGCGGTGTCCGCCGTCGAAGCCCTCGACCGGCAGGATGATGTTGTCCTTGTCCAGCGCGCGGTATTCGCGGCGGTCGCGGCCCTTGGTCAGGGTCTGGCCCTCGTGGACGAAGCGGTGCAGCGAGATGGCGGCCTCCTTGCCGGCGGCGATCGCGTCGATCGCGAACTTCGGCCCGGTGAGCACGTCGCCGCCGACGAAGATGTCGGGCTGCGCGCTCTGGCAGGTCAGCGGATCGGCGATGGCGAGGCCCTTCCTGTCCTTCTGCAGCTCGCCTGTGTCGAGGGAGCCCCAGTCGACGGTCTGGCCGATCGCGCCGATGACGGAGTCGACCTCGATGCGCTCGAACTTCCCGGTGCCGACGGGCTTTCTGCGGCCCTTCTCGTCGGGCTCGCCGAGCTCCATGATCTCGACCATCATGGCCTTGACCCGGCCGTTTTCGCCGATGATCTCGGTCGGCGCGTTCAGGAAGCGGAACTGCACGCCCTCGTCTTTGGCCTCAGCGGCCTCGTCCCTGTCGGCGGGCATCTCGGCCTCGGTGCGGCGGTAGATGATGTAGGTCTGCTCGGCGCCGAGGCGGACGGCCGTGCGGCAGACGTCCATCGCGACGTTGCCGCCGCCGATGACGGCGCACTTTTTGCCGATCTCCGGCCTGTTGCCCAGATTGACCTCGCGCAGGAAGTCCACGCCGCCGTACACGCCCTCGAGCTCCTCGCCGGGCAGGTTCAGCTTCGCGCTCTTCTGCGCGCCGATGGCGAGGTAGAAGCCCTTGTAGCCCTCCTCGCGCAGCTGCTGGATCGTCACGTCCCTGCCGACCTCAACGCCGCACTTGAATTCGACGCCCATCTCGCGCAGAATGTCGATCTCGGCGTTGAGCACGTCCTTCTCCAGGCGGAAGTTGGGGATGCCGAGCGTCAGCATGCCGCCGGGCACCGGGTTGCGGTCGAAGACGGTGACGGGGTAGCCCTTCTCGGCCAGGTAGTAGGCGCAGCTGATGCCGGCAGGCCCCGCGCCGATGACGGCGATCTTCTGCGTGTAGGGGCGGCCGATCTGGTTGACCATCGGCGGAACAAAGCGGGTCTCCTCGCGGAGATCGTGGTCGGCGATGAAGCGCTTGACCTCGTCGATGGCCACGGCCTCGTCCACGCCGCCGCGGGTGCACTCGGCCTCGCAGCGCTTGTTGCAGATGCGGCCGCAGACGGCGGGCAGCGGGTTTTCTTTTTTGATGAGCTTGAGCGCCTCGGTGTAGCGGCCCTGGGCGGCCAGCTTCAGATAGCCCTGGACGGCGATGTGGGCCGGGCAGGCGGTCTTGCAGGGCGCGGTGCCGGTCTCGACCACGTCCTCATGGTTCTCGCGGTAGTCAACGTTCCAGGCGTGCTTGCCGATGAAGGTCTCGCTCAGCTTCGTGTAGCCGCTCTCCTTGAGCGGGGTCTTGGCGCAGAGCTTCTGGCCGAGCTTTAGGGCGTTGGCCGGGCAGTTTTCGACGCACTGGCCGCAGGCCACGCACTTGGCCTCGTCGACCTCGGCCACGTAGTTGGAGCGGATGACGTCGCGCGCGCCGAACATCAGGCCCACGCGCAGGCCGAAGCAGGCGCAGGAGCAGCAGTTGCAGATGGCGGAGCTCTCGCCCGCCTCCTCGATGTTGGGCATGTCGTGCATCAGACCGTTTTCCTCGGCGCGCTTGATGATCTCCCAGGCTTCCTCGCGGCTGATCTGTCTGGCGCGGCCGGTGCGGATGTAGTGCTCGGCGCCCTTGCCCATCTGCACGCACATGTCCTCGTCCAGGTGGCCGCAGCCGTCTCCCAGCGAGCTGCGCGAGGCGCGGCAGGAGCAGGGCGAGACGGAGAAGACGTCGTACTTGTCCAGATAATAGGACATCCGGTCGTAATCCTGCACGTCGGGGATATCCTTCAGGGCGCTCTCCACCGGCACGACGCGCATCAGGCCGTAGCCGTTGGGCAGGATCGGGGTCATGTTCTGCATGCGGATGCGGGTGTATTCCTCAAAGGCGCGGCCGATCTCGGGGTGGGTCTTGAGCAGGGTCTGGTTGTTGACCAGCATCTCCATGATGCCGGGCGCAAAGATCTGCATGTAGAAGCGGTCCTTGCCGTCTTCCTTGTCGGTCGTGATGCGGAACACGCCGATCCAGGCCAGATGCTCGGCCAGCTTCTGCACTTCTTCCTCGCTCTTGCCGACTTTCTTCGCCAGGTATTCGACCGTGCGCTCCTTGCGCAGGCCGGCGGCGATGGCGACGTCGGCTTCGTCGTCGGTCAGGATCCCGGCCAGCGAATAGTACTCCGGGGCATTTTCGTCGATCTTGTTGACCATACCCGTGAGGCCGCCGACCACCTTGCAGAGTTTAACGATTTTCGGTCTCAGTTCTGCCATATTCACACTCTCCATTTTTCCGTGTTGGCGCGGCGCTCTCTCCCGCCGCATTCCGTAACTTTCATTGTAGCGGAAAACGGCGGAAAACGCAAGAGCATCCTGCGTTTTCCGCCGCTTTTGTTTATATCCCGATCTCGCGTGCCGCGCGGAGGAACCAGCCGGCCGAGCCGGTGTACCAGGTCCAGCCCGCCTCGCCCTCACGCCCCGGCGCGGCGCAGACGTCCGCGGCCAGCACGAAGGGCTCCGCGCCGTAGCGGCGCAGGTCGCGGCCCTCCGGCAGCAGCAGGCGCAGGATTTCCCTCGCCTCCTCCGTCCGTCCGGTGCGGTGCAGCGCCAGCGCGAACCAGACCGCCCCGTGCGTGTACTGCCCGCCGTTTTCCCGGAAGCCCTCGCCGTAGCTTGTGATATAGCCCGGGCTCGGCTCGTCGGGGCCGTAGGGCGGGTCGAAGAGCCGGACGAGCCCATGCTCCCGGTCCAGCAGCCGCGCGGTCGCCTGATCCAGCGCGGAGGCGGCCTTTTCGGCGCTGCCGAAGCCGGAGAGCACGGCCCAGCTCTGCGCCGTGGCGTCCACGCGCTCTTCCCCGCCGAGCGGAGAGCCGTCCGGAAGATAGCCGCGCAGCCAATGGCCGTTCGCGAAGGCGGCGTCGGCCGCCCGGCCGACCTTCGCGGCCGTTTTCCTCCATCTGTCCGCGCCGGGCTCGCCGAGCGCGTCCAGAAGCGCCGCAAAGCGCGCGGCGACGTGTGCGAGGAAGAAGCCCAGCCAGACGCTCTCGCCCTCGGCGCGATCCAGCGCGTCGTTCCAGTCGCCGCTGCCCATAAAGGGCAGCCCATGCCGCCCGAAGCCGCGCGAGACGCAGCATTCCAGCGCCCGGCGCGCGTGTTCGAGCAGCGCCGCGCGCTCCTCCGAGACGGGCGGGACCTCGTAGCGGTCGCGCTCCGTCTCCTTCAGCGGCGGCGAGACGAGGAAGGGCTCCTCCGCGCGGCAGAGCGCCGCGTCCTCCGTGGCCTCGTAGCACTCGCACAGCGCCCAGGGCAGCCAGAGCAGGTCGTCCGAGCAGCGGCTGCGCAGGCCCCGGTCGCTCGTTGGATGCGGGTGCCACCAGTGCATCACGTCGCCCTCGGCGTACTGATGCCGCGCCGCGTCCCGCAGCCGCTCGCGGAGCGGGCCGCTGTCATAGGGCAGGAGATTGGCCGCGTCCTGGAGCTGATCGCGGAAGCCGTAGGCGCCGCCGTGCTGATAAAGGCTGCAGCGCGCGAGCAGGCGGCAGGCGAGGATCTGACAGACTGCCCAGCCGCCCAGATAATGCGCCGCCGCCGGATCCCGCGCCTCCGGCGCGGCCGCGCAGCGCTTCGCCCACCGGGAGACCGTCAGCCCGAGCGCCGCCAGCGCCGTCGAGGGCCGCAGCAGGGCTTCGAATTCCTCCGCGCCGCAGCAGCCGCAGCCCAGCACCGTCAGGTGCGCGGCGCGCAGCCGCAGCCGGAAGGCCGCGGGCGCGAAATCTGTTTCGATCGCTGCCTCCTCGCTCGCAGCCATGAGATAGTCCCGCTCCGGCAGCCAGGCATCCGGGTTTTCCGCCCGCAGCAGCGCGTCCTCGCGCCGAAGGCGGACGCTGTCGGGCCGCGCGAGGCGCTGCGCCCAGCAGAGCGTCAGGCCTTCCGCACCCTCGATCAGCAGCAGACGCGCGTCCGTGTCCCGGGGCACGAAGGCGCTGGTTTTGATCCGCCGTCCGCCGACGCGCTTGTCCCAAACCGCGAGACCCGGAGAGTAGCTGACCCGGCAGGGGAGGCCGTCGTTGGCCGCGAAAAGGCTCACCGGCCGCCCCTCCCATTCAAGCCAGAGCGCCTCGCCGCCCGAGATATCCTCCGGCAGCGCCGGCGGCTCGGTCAGCGGCATCTCGCGGGCGTTTTCGTACCAGAGAAAGCCGCTGCCGCAGTCGACGGCGAGAAAGCCCAGCCGCCCGTTCGTCAGCGGGAGCTGCCAGGGCCGCGCGGGCAGCGAATCGCCCGCCTCGAAATGAAAATCGCGCTCGCCCCAGCCGTGCTCCGGGACGCAGCCTGGCGCTCTCGGCGCGCTCAGAAGCGGCAGCTTGAGCCGCGGCGGCAGCGGACGGCTCCTCCCACAGAGGAAGACAGCGCGGCTTTCCGCAGCCTCCGCCGCGGCGGAGGGCAGGATGTGCACGCCGCCGCGTGCGCCGAGCAGCGGTTCCAGCCCGCGCGCGGCCAGCAGACGCGTGATGCGGCGGCGGAAGGGCTGGCGGTAAGCGCCCTCCTCGTCGCTGAGATATACAAGCTCGGCCTCGATCCCGGCAGAGCGCAGCAGCAGAAAGCGCGCAAGCAGCGCCTCCGCCTCCCGCTCCTCCGCCCGGCAGCAGAGGATCGGCAGTTCGCCGGACAGGCCGAAGGGCCAGAGCGCCCGCTTCGGCGCCGCCCCGAGCAGGCGGGGCTCCGTCAGCGCGGGCAGCAGCTCCATCGCCCTGCCGATCTCCGCCGGGCTCATGCCGAGCAGGGTGGCCGCGCCGCCGACCATGCGGCCGCGCTCGTTTTCCCCGGCCTCCAGCAGCCGCCCGGCGGCTTCAAAGGCCGCGTCCGCCGTCGGCGCGAGGCAGAGTGCAAAGCGCAGCTCCGCCTTCTCCCCGGCGGGGAGGGGGAGCTCGGCCTCCGCATGGACGAAGGGCCGGGCGAGCCAGCCCAAGCCGCCGTTTTCATCGGCCGATAGCGCCAGCGGCAGGCTCGCTCTCAGGCAGAGCCAGCAGCCGGGCGTCTCGCCGCGCGGCAGACGCCGGAGCAGCAGCGCGCCCTCGCGTTCCTCACTCCGCAGGCCGAGCCGCCAGAAGGAGAGGTGGCTGTCCCAGTCGGCGCGCCGCGCCAGCACCGGGCGAAAGTCCAGCGCCAGCCGCAGCTTTCGCTCCTGCGCGGCCTTGAAGCGCAGCACGCGGCACTCGCCCAGGCCCTCGGCCGAGACGAAGGCCTCGGCGCTCAGGCTGAGGCCGGGGCGCAGCAGGCTCCAGGACGCGCCGTCCTCCTGAAAACAGAAAAAGGCGGCCTCGCCGGGCAGCAGCGGCTCGCCGTCCAGCGAAAAGCGGAGGCCGCCGTCATAGGGCAGCAGCTCCTGCGCCAGCGCCCGGCTCTGCCCGCGCCCGTCGAGCAGAAGGTGATAGGCGCCGTTCGAGAGCAGGCACATCCCCTCCTCGCCGCCGACGCCGCGGCGCAGCCAGCGTCCGGCCTCTGCGCGAGGCGCGGGCGGCTCGGGGAGCGTTTCGCGGCGGCGAGCAAGCAGCTCTCCGTCGCCCGGCTGCTCCTGCAGCAGCAGCTCGTGGGCGCCGATCGCCGGATCGCGGAAAAAGCGCCGCCGGACGACGTCGCCGCAGAGGGCGTTCGCCGCGGCCAGCAGGCTCATGCCCGCATGATGCGCCATCGTGCAGTCGACGAGCTCGCCCGCCGCGCCCCGGCAGCGCCCGGGCGTGAGATCCAGCGCCTCCCGGAAGCCCCAGCGGCCCAGCATGCCCCGCCGTTCGAGGCGGCGGAGGTTCCGCACCGCAGCGCGCGGCGAGACGGCCAGGGCCAGAAAGCTCGCGTATGGCGCGATCACGGTCTCCCGCTCCGTGCTGCGCCGGAGCGCCAGAGCCGGGCAGCCCTGCGCCTTGTAGCGGTAATTGCCGTTGGCGTCGAGCGCGAAATAGGCGCTCTCGGAGACGCCCCAGGGCTGCTCGGGCGGGACGCAGCGCTTCTGCGCGTAGAGGCAGAAGCGGCTGCTCTCGTAGAGCAGGCTCCCGCGCTCGAAGGGCAGGAACAGCGCCGGCATCAGGTATTCGAACATCGTGCCCGACCAGCTTGCGAGGCCGCGGAAGCCGTCCTTCTGCAGCTGGCCGCGCCCGAGCCGCCGCCAGTGCCGCGCGGGCAGGTCCCCCTTGGCGACGGCGAGATAGCTCGTCAGCATCGCCTCGCTCGCCATCAGGTCGTAATGCCCGCCCGCGCCGCGGCCCTTCGCCGGATCCCGGGAGATATACAGGAGCTCGCGCGCATGGTCGTAAAACAGGGAGAAGTCCATCGGCGCGAGCAGCGCCTCGATGCGCGCCGCCAGCGCCCCGTCGCCCTGCTCGCGGGCGAAATCCGCCGCGACGCGCAGGCCGGCCCAGCAGTTGCCGCTGTCGACGGCGGAGAGGAAGGGCGGGTGCAGGGACTGCAGCGCGCGGATATCGTACCAGTTGTAAAAATGCCCCCGGCAGCGCGGCAGGCGCTCCATGCCGCCGATAAGGCGCGAGAGGAAGGCCAGCGCCTCCGCCGGGGGGATAATCCCAAGGTCGCAGGCTGCGGCGGCCGAGGCGGCCGCGAGGCCCATGTTGGTCGGGGACGTGCGCCAGGCCGGACCCTTCGGCGGCTGGTGCTGGACGTTGTCCGGCGGGAGGAAGTGCCCTTCCCCGGTGCAGAACTCGGCGAAATAGCGCCAGGTGTCCGCGGCCCGCGCCCGGAGCCAGTCCCGGTCGGCGCGGCCGAGCGTCTCCATCTGAAAGGCCGGCAGCGAGAGCGCCGCCGTGGCCGCCGGAGACAGCAGCCACAACAGTCCCGCCGAGCGGCCGATCACCGTCGGCGAGAAGAGCAGGCAGACGAGGCCCAGCGCCGCCGGGACGGCCATCGCGCGCAGATATGCGCCGAGCCCACCCCCGCGCCCCTCGCTCTGCGCGGCGGTCTCCCATTCAAGCAGCTTTTTGTGCGAGACCAGCATCCGCCACAGGGCGGTCAGCGCCGCCGACAGACAGACCCAGGCCTCCCAGGGCAGCAGCCACAGGCGCAGGAAGCTGCGCACGATCGCGCCGCCCACGCCGGTCAGCAGCCGGGCGTAGCGCCGCAGGCGCGGCCCCCGGGCGGGCTGCCGCGCGGCCTCGAGCAGGCTGGACAACAAACTGCCGAGCAGGGCCAGCAGCGCCGCCCAGGCGCTCAGCCTCAGCCCGTAATAGCGCAGGAAGAAGCCCGCCAGGATGGCGAGCAGGGTCATCGGCGCGAGCAGGCTCCGCCGGAGGCTGTCGAAGAGCCGCCAGCGGTCGATCGGCCGCAGCGCCCGCCCGCGCCGGAAGAGCCAGGGCGCGTTCTGCCAGTCGCCGCGCACCCAGCGGTGCAGGCGCTTATAATAAGCCTGAGGCCGGGCGGGGAAACGGTCGGCGAAGAGCGCGTCGCCCAGATAGCCGCCGCGCAGGAAGGCTCCCTCCAGCGCGTCGTGCGAGAGGACGCTTTGCGCCGGGAAGCGCCCGTCCGTGCACTTCAGCAGCGCCCGGAGATCCAGGATGCCCTTCCCGGCGAAGCCGCCGCAGTCGAAGGCGTCCATATACAATTCGCCGCAGAGCCCGCCGTAGGGGTCGCTGCCGCCCGGCCCGGCGAAAACGAGCGCGAAATCGGTGGCGTTGGCGCTGCGCAGCTCCGTGCACAGGCGCGGATGCAGCAGACCGTAGCCCGCCGTCACGACGCGGCGCTCCGGGTCGATCCGAGGCGCGTTCATCGGGTGCAGCATCGCGCCGATCAGCGCGGGAGCGGCGCCCGGCGCCATGCGGGTGTCGCTGTCGAGGGCCAGGATATAGCGCGTCCCGGCCAGCGCGTCGCGATCGCCGCAGACGGAGAGGGAGGAGGGCTCGTCGGCCAGCAGCCGCGCCAGCGAAAGCAGCGCGCCGCGCTTTCGCTCCTCGCCGTACCAGCGTTCGCCGTCGAAGCTGCGGGGACGAGTAAACAGATAAAAGCCGCCGCCGTAACGCCGGTTGAGCGCGGCGACGGCCTCCCGCGCGGCGCGCAGCAGGGAGGCGTCCTCCTCCCGCGTCTCCGTGTCGACGGCGGGGAGGTCGGCCAAAACGCCGAACTGCAGGTTCGGCCCGGCCTTCCTCTCCAGCAGCCGCAGTTCCTCCAGCCGCCGGGCGAGCGCCGCCGCGCTCTCCTCGTCCGTCAGCAGCGCCGAGATCACGCAGAGCGTCTTGCCCTCCGGCGGCACGCCCCCGGAGAGATCCAGGCGCGGCAGGCGGCGGGGCGGGATCGCGCGCAGCAGCGCCAGGTCGATCAGCCCCTTCACAAGCTCCGACACCGGCAGCAGGAGCAGGGGAGCGGCCCAGACGCTCCCGGCGGCGAAAGCCAGCAGCAGGCTCAGAAACAGGCTCGTCAGCACGACGGCGGCGATGTAAAGGCCCGCGCCGCCTCCGGCCGGCTCGTCGAAGAGGAAAAAGCCGAGGTGCCGACCCTCCGCCCGCGCCTGTTCGATCAGCCGCCGCGCCAGCGGCAGCTCCTCGACGTTCTCCTCGCGGGCGAGCGCCTCCAGCCGGTCGAGGTAGGCCGCGCGGCTCTCGCGGTCCATGAGCGGGTAGACCGGGTCGGAGCGGAAGACCGCGTCGCAGAGATCGGCCTCGCGCAGCAGCTCCTCCATGTCCGCCCCGCAGAGCAGGCGCAGCGAGGAAAACAGCGCCTCGAGCGCCTCGGCCTGGGCCGCGGTGTCGGCGGCGAAGGGCAGGGTCTCGCAGACGGCGGCCATCGCCTCCAGGATCGCGGCGCGCATCGCGGCCGGAAAAAGCAGCAGCTCGCGCCGACGCAGCGGCGTCACGCTCTGGAAGCCGCGCAGGAAGGCCGCGCAGCGCCCGGCGTCCAGACGGCCCTGCCCCGCCTTCAGCAGCGAGCGGCACAGGGCGGTGATCAGCAGGCCGCTCTCGCAGCGCCGCTGCCGTTTTGCCCGGCGCAGATCGCCCAGCGCGGCGCGGGCCTCCCGTTCAGCCAGATACCGGTTGTCCAGCAGCCACTCGCAGGCCGCGGGCAGGCTCTCGGCCTGCGCATAGCGCCGCCGCACGGCCTCGGTGCAGCGCCGCACGGCGGAAAAATGCCGCCGGAGCGCGGCGGCCTCGGCGCTGCCGCCGCCCTCGCCTTCGGCCTTCAGCAGCCTTGCGCAGTTGGCGGCGAAGGCCTCCAGCTTCTCGTCTTCGATATACAGTCCGGAAAAGATCTGATCCATGTCGCACCCCGGAAAAGAATAGTCCCTTCCAGTTTTCCCCACGCGCGGGGAAATATGCGCTTCCCGCGCGCTTCCGGTTGACAATCGCGCGGGATTGTGATAGTTTTTTCAGAGGATAGATGAAAGCCGCCGCGCCCCGGGCGCGGCGGTCTTGTTTTGCACGGAAGAAAGGATGAACGAAATGCCCTTTGATTATGACGTGATCATCATCGGCGCGGGCCCCGGCGGGATCTTTACCGCCTGGGAGCTGAGCAGACTGGCGCCGGAGAAGAGGATCGCCGTGTTCGAGCTCGGCCGGCCGCTGGACCGGCGCAAATGCCCGATCGACGGCAAAACGGTCAAGGCCTGCGTCAAGTGCCCGGTCTGCAGCATCATGAGCGGCTTCGGCGGCGCCGGCGCTTTTTCCGACGGGAAGTACAACATTACGAACCAGTTCGGCGGCACGCTTTACGAATACATCGGCAGGCAGGAGGCGCTCGACCTGATGCGCTACGTGGACGAGATCAACGTCGGCCACGGCGGCGCGGGCACGAAGCTCTACTCCACCGCGGACACGAAGATCAAGCGGATGTGCCTGGAAAACGGCCTGCATCTGCTCGACGCGCAGGTGCGCCACCTCGGCACGGACATCAACTACGTCGTGCTGGAGAATCTCTACAGCGAACTGAAGGACCGGGTGGACTTCCTGTTCAACACCGCGGTCACGGATCTGCGGCGCGTCGACGGAGGCTATGCGGTGACGGCGGGGGAGCGGGACTACAGCTGCGAAAACTGCGTGGTCTCGGTCGGCCGCAGCGGCAGCAAGTGGCTGGAGAGCGTCTGCCGCGCGCTGGATATCCCCACGAAGTCCAACCGCGTGGACATCGGAGTGCGCGTCGAGCTGCCGGCGGAGGTCTTCGCCCATCTGACCGACGAGCTCTACGAGAGCAAGATCGTCTACCGCACGCAGAAGTTCGAGGATCTGGTGCGCACCTTCTGCATGAACCCGCACGGCGTCGTCGTCAACGAGAACACCAACGGCATCGTCACCGTCAACGGCCACAGCTACGAGGACCCGGCGAAGCACACCGAGAACACGAACTTCGCGCTGCTCGTGTCCAAGCACTTCTCCGAGCCCTTCAAGGACTCCAACGGCTACGGCGAGAGCATCGCGCGTCTGTCGAACATGCTGGGCGGCGGCGTAATCGTGCAGCGCTTCGGCGACCTGGTGCGCGGGCGGCGCAGCAACGAGTCGCGCATCCGCGGCAGCTTCGTCACGCCGACCCTGGCCGCCACGCCCGGCGACCTGAGCCTCGTGATCCCGAAGCGCATCCTCGACGGCATCATCGAGATGATCTACGCCCTGGACAAGATCGCCCCGGGCACCGCCAACGACGACACGCTGCTCTACGGCGTCGAGGTCAAGTTCTACAACATGGAAGTCGAGCTCGACCGGAACCTGCAGACCTGCTGCGAGGGACTCTACGTCATCGGCGACGGCTCGGGCGTGACCCATTCGCTCAGCCACGCCTCGGCCAGCGGCGTCCACGTTGCCCGCCGCATCGCAGGCGCGGTATGACGTCCGGCGTACGGCATAAAAGAAAAGAATGAGGAGCCACAGGCTCCTCATTCTTTTTGCTTTTCACGGAGCTTCCTCCTGCGGCGGCTGATGCTGCGCTCCAGCTCGCCGCTGCGCAGCAGCTCCGCCAGCACCAGCTGCTCGAAAACCGGCACCGCACAGGAGTAAAAGCCCAGCCTCTCTTCGTATTCCGGCAGCAGCTCCTCCGGCAGCACCATGTAGCCCATGCGCATCGAAGGCGCGAGCGTCTTGGAGAAGCTGTTGAGGTAGACCGTCCGCTCCGGCGCGAGGGAAAACAGGGTCTCGACCTGCCGCGTGCTGACCGCGAGCTCCGCGCCGTAGTCGTCCTCGACCAGCCAGCCGCCGCGGGAGCGGGCCCAGGCCGCGTACTCGTGTCGCCGCGCCGCCGAGGCGCTGACGCCGCTGGGATAACTCTGGTAGGGCGTCACGTGCAGCACGGTGGCCGCGCTTTTCCGCAGCGCCGCGCCGTCCACGCCGTCGGCGGCCATCGGCAGGCCTTCGCAGAGAGCGCCGTTGGCCTCGTAGACGCGCCGGATCGTCTCGTAGCAGGGCTCCTCGCGCGCATAGAGCCTCTCGCGCCCCAGCAGCTGGATCACCAGCGCATAGAGGTACTCCGCGCCGGAGCCGACGACGATCTGCTCCGGGCGCACAACGATGCCGCGGCTGCGCGCGAGGTAGGCGGCCAGCTCCGCGCGCAGCTCCCCGCAGCCGCAGTTGGGCGAGCGCAGCAAGATGCGCTCGCCGTAGTCGGAGAGCACCCGGCGCATCGTCTTCGCCAGCGCGGAGAAAGGAAAATCCGCCGCGTCGGCGGGCAGGGACATGTCCTCCAGCCTCGCACGGGGCGCCGCCGCGGCCGCGCCGCCGAACGCGGAGAAGAAGCCGCTGCGCTCGCGGGAGACGGCGTAACCCTCGTCGGCGAGCAGCGAGAGCGCGTGCTCGACGGTGATGAGGCTCAGCCCCAGCTCCGCGGCGAGCTGACGCTTCGAGGGCAGGCGGCTCCCGCGCGGCAGAAGGCCGCCGACGATATCCTCCCTGAGCTGCCGGTAGAGCTGCAGATAGGCGCTCTCGCCGGAGCTCCGGTCGATCTGATACTTCATATTATCTCCCAACTGGTCTTATAAAAATAGACAGATCTGGTGCTGTTCATAAGGCCAGATCAAGTATATAGTGGGATCGGAAAAAAGTCAAGGAGTGCAGGGATATGGAAAAGATGCAGACCAAAAAGCTGACGCTGACCGCGCTGCTGCTGGGCATGAACGTCATCATGAGCAGCAGCATCCTCAGCGTGCCCGTCCCCGGCGGGCATATGTACCTCAACGACGTCATCATCGTGATGGCGGCGCTGATCCTCGACCCGGTCAGCGCGCTGATCGTGGGCGGCATCGGCGCCTTTCTGGGCGACCTGCTCTTTTATCCGACGCCGATGTTCGTCTCGCTGGTGACGCACGGGCTGCAGGCGGCGCTGATCTCGCTTTTCGTGCGGCGTGTGCTGAAGTCGAAGCCGCTGCCCTCCGCGATCCTCGCCTCCGTCCTCGGCCTGATCGTCACCGTGACGGGCTACACCTTCGGCCGCGCTTTCATTTACGGCACCCCGGAATATGCCGTGCTGAAGTTTCCCTTCCAGGTCCTGCAGACCGCCGTCGGCTCGGCGATCGCGCTGGCCCTGTATTTCGGCACGCCGATCCGCAAAATCGCGAAGCGAGAGCTGCAGGACGCGGTCTGATCCGGCAGGGAAGGGAAGAATCCGGCGTTGACAGCGCGGCGCGTCTCGGGTATAGTAGAGATGCAGGAAAACTGAGCAAAAAGGAGGATTTTTCCATGGCATACAAATATGCGGGCACCAAAACCGAGAAGAATCTCTGGGAGGCCTTTGCCGGCGAATCCCAGGCGAGAAACAAGTACACCTACTTTGCCTCCGCGGCCAAGAAGGAGGGCTACGAGCAGATCGCGGCCCTGTTCCTGAAGACTGCAGAGAACGAGAAGGAGCACGCCAAGCTCTGGTTCAAGGAGCTGGGCGAGCTGGGCAAGACGGCGGAGAACCTCGGCCACGCCGCCGACGGCGAGAACTTCGAGTGGACCGACATGTACGAGCGCATGGCCCGCGAGGCCGAG
>JAFZQE010000027.1 GCA_017552325.1 Oscillospiraceae bacterium | reverse complement strand
GCGCGCAGCTTTGAGCTGAGCCTGCCGGAATTCTCGAAGCTGTCTCTGACGGCGAAGAACGTGATCCCGATCACGGCGCAGTGCACGGTGTTCGCGGAGTCCGAGGTCATCACGCTGGTGGGCGAGGGCAAGGCGACGGACGAGATCGCGGCGGGCATCGAGATGGCGGTGGCGAAGCGCTGCTTCGTCATGGCGAAGAAGGCGGGCGCGACGGACAGCATCACGCTGACGGGCGGCTGCGCGAAGAACGACGGCCTGAAGGAAGCGATCGAGCATGTGCTGAAGCTGAAGGTCATCAACCTGAAGACCGACCCGCAGCTGATGGGCGCGCTGGGCGCCGCCGAGTATGCCCGTCAGAAGGGCCTCGCGAAGAAGTAAAAACACGCAAAAACAGCCCACGACCGTGGGCTGTTTTTTGCGTCATTTCAAAAAGGAGGAATGAAAATGGGCAAATTTGTCATGAAAACCACCGAATCCGGCGTCAGATTCGTGCTGAAGGCGACCAACGGACAGATCATTCTCGCCGGCGAGACCTATTCCGGAGAGGATGCCTGCATCAACGGCGTCGAGAGCGTCAAGCGCAGCTGCGAGGGCGGCGTCGAGGATCAGACGGTCGAGAATTTCAAGGTCCTGCAGCACCCGAAGTTCGAAGTCTACGCGGACAAGGCCGGCGAGTTCCGCTTCCGCCTGAAGGCCAAGAACGGCCAGATCGTCGGCGTCAGCGAGGGCTACAAGACCATGGACGCCTGCCTCAACGGCGTGCAGTCCGTGAAGAACAACGCCCCCGAGGCCGAGCTGATCCGCGAGGAGGCCGAAAAGGCCGAATAAGCGCTCCGCCGGGAACGAAAAAGCTCAGGGTCATCTGACCCTGAGCTTTTTCATTTTTCCGAGTAGCCTCGCAGAGTTTTCGCCGTGCAGGGCGAAACTCCTCAACGAAAAACCCGCATCAGCGGGGTTTTCGTTGAAATATTAACCGCCCATTTCCCGGAGGATGTCCCAGTAGTTGCCGACGGTGTAGTTCGCGCCCTCGTAGGTGCCGCTGATGATCGACATCGCCCTCTGCCAGGCCTTGCCGCCCTCGACGTAGGGCGTGGGCTGGTAGTTGTTGAGCGAATTGGCGCCGGGCTCGCCGTTTTCCGGATCGATGCCGCTGCTGATCGAGCAGGGGATGAAGTTGTAGCTGTCCAGCGTGACGCTGCTGCCGCGGCGGCAGAGCGTGATCTGGCCGATGCCGGTGTCGTAGGAGGCGGGATCCTTGCCGTTACCGGGGTTGGTGTGCCCGCCGAAGATCCAGTTGCCCAGACCGTAAAAGATAATGCCGTCGCCGTAGAGCTCGGCGGGCTGCAGACGGTGGGCGTGCGTGCAGTAGACGCTGCAGAAGCCCGCGTCGATCGCGTAGCGGCAGAGCTCGACCTGCACCTCGGTGGTCTCGTAGTTGCCCTCGGTGCCCATGTGCAGGCAGGCGATCGTGTAGTCCGCGCCCTGCTCGCGCAGCGCCTTGACGGCGGCGTCGATCTTCTGCTTGCTGTCGGCCACGAGGTTTTTCTGCGAGGTCTCGGACAGCAGCGAGAAGGCGTTGCCGGTGAGACCGTTGTAGAGGCAGTAGAGCCCGATCTTCGGGCCGTCCCCGACCTGATAGACGAAGCACTCGTTCTCTCCGGCGTAGCGGACGCCGACGGAATCCAGCGCGGCGGCGGTGTCGTCATAGGCGCCCTGGCCGAAATCCATCGTGTGGTTGTTGGCCAGCGTCACGAATTCCACGCTGCCCTCGCTCATGATGTTGGCGTAGGCTGCCTTGCCGAGGAAGGAGAACTGCTCGATGGAGGAGTATTTCTTGTCCGACAGCGAGCACTCGAGGTTGGCGATGGTCAGGTAGTCCTCATTCAGGAACTGCACGGTGTTGGCGAAGGGATAGGCGTAGTCGTCGCCGACGGTGCGCTGGAAGCCGATGCCCCATTCCCGCTTGTCGGGGGAGGCGGACAGCGTGCAGTCGCCCACCATGGAGACGACGAAATATTCCGGGTCCGGCTCCGGCGTGGGCTCGGCCGAGGGCTCCGCGGAGCTCAGCGGCTCCGGCTGCTCGCTCGCGGCGGGAGAGCCGGCGGGCTGGGTCTGGGCCGGGTCGCCGCCCCGCAGGGGGAGACGCAGCCACAGCAGCACGCCCAGCGCGGCGCACAGAACGACCAGGAGGACGGTTTTGAAGACTTTCATCGGGATGCATACCTGCCTTTTCAACAATAGCGGTGGTAGAATAGCAGAAAACGAAGAGTTTCGCAAGAGGGCGGCGCACTGAATATTCTTAATTTCTTCGGAGAATTAGCTTTATTTCCCAATTTGCGGCGCTTTGTACTATACAAAACGCGGGAAGCTTGCTATAATCACTCTGTACGGGTTTTTCCCGCACGATGATAATTGATCTGCCCCGTGCAGAGAAGTGAGGAAGAAATGCCTAAAACTGCAAAAGACATCATGAAGATGATCAAGGAACAGGACATCAAGATGGTCGACTTCAAGATCGTCGATATCGACGGCCAGTTCCGCCACGTGACAGTCCCTGCGGCAAACTTCACCGAGGACACGATGATCGACGGCATCGGCTTCGACGCCTCCAACTACGGCTACGCCGTCGTCGAAAAGAGCGACATGGTCTACATCCCGGACCTCGACACCGCGAGCATCGACCCCTTCTGCAGCATCAAGACCCTGTCGATGATCGGCAACGCCATGATCATTGACTATCCGCACAACCGTCCCCTCAAGCAGTACCCCCGCAATATCGTGCAGGCCGCCGAGCAGTACATGCGCGACAGCGGCGTCGCCGACACGATGCTGATCCTGCCGGAATTCGAGTTCTATCTCTTCAATCAGGTCGGCTGGAAGGTGAAGAACAACGAGATCGGCGTCGCGCTGGACGCCGAGCAGGCCTACTGGAACAGCGACAGCGAGGGCACGGGCTGCGTCGTCCCCTTCCAGAAGCACTACCACGTCGCCAAGCCCTTCGACCGGACCTACGAGTGCCGCAGCGAGATGTGCATGGAGATCGAAAAGGCCGGCATCCCCGTCAAATACCACCACCCCGAGGTGGGCGGCGCCGGTCAGTTCGAGATCGAGCCCCTGCTGGCCCCCATGTCCAAGATGGCCGACGGCAGCATGAATATCAAATACATCATCCACAACGTCGCGCGCAAGTACGGCCTGAGCGCCACGCTGATGCCGAAGCCGGTCTACGGCGAGGCGGGCAGCGGCATGCACGTGCACATGCTCCTGCTCAAGGACGGCGAGCCCGTCTTCTCCGACGACAACGGCTACTCACACCTGAGCAAAGAAGCGCACTGGTTCATGGGCGGTCTGCTCAAGCATATCGCCTCCCTCTGCGCGATCACAAACCCCTCCACCAACTCCTTCAAGCGCCTGGTGCCCGGCTTCGAGGCCCCCGTCACCGTCGGCTACGCCACAAGCAACCGCAGCGCGGTCATCCGCATCCCGGCCTATGCCAAGACGCCGAAGCTCCGCCGCTTCGAGCTGCGCAACCCGGACGCCACCTGCAACCCCTACTTCTGCTACGCAGCGATCCTGATGGCCGGTCTCGACGGCATCAAAAACCGGATCGACCCGCACGCCAACGGCTGGGGCCCCTATGACATGAACCTCTTCGAGCTGCCGCCCGAGGAAAAGGCCAAGCTGCACCAGCTGCCCATCTCGTTGGAGCAGGCGCTGGACGCGCTGGAGCAGGATCACGATTACCTCACCGCCGGCGGCGTCTTCCCCGAGGAGCTGCTGCGCGGCTTCATCAAGCGCAAGCGCACCGAATGCCTGGAGATGTCCCAGATCCCGCATCCGGCGGAGTTCGAGCGCTACTACAATCTCTGAGCTCCTTCACGGCGAAAAGCGCCGGGCGCACGGCCGCCTGAGGGAGAGAGACCGGGGGCGATACGATGAGCGAAACACCCAATCGCGGAGAGAAAAACAAAAAAAATAAAGCTGGTCTGATCTTCGGAACGGCTGCGCTGGCGCTGTTGGTACTGGTGCTGGCGGTCCTGATCTTCGGGCTGATCAAGCTGAGGGACATGCCGGAGGGCGCGAGCCTGTTTTCCAGCGAAAGCACCGGCAGGCAGGAAAGCGCCGGGAAGCGGGAGAGCGTCGGCAAGCAGGAGAGCGGCGGCGCGGCGGCGAGCCGCAGCGTCCGCTTCCGCCTCGGCGAGGAGACCCTGGAGCTCTTTCAGCTGGGCGAGGGGGAGGAACTGCCGTTCTGGAAGCCCGCGCTGCCTGGCCTGCGCCTGCTCGGATGGCTGGATGAGCGGGGCGAGCCGGTCGACCCCTGGGCGGAGCCGATCGACGCCGACCGGGTCTTCACGGCGGACACCCTGCCCGGCCTCACGCCGCACGCGGCCTTCCTCTTTACGGATGCCGAGGGCTTCCTGCGCCCGGACGAGCCGCTGCGGGCGGAGGAGCTCGGGCGCGCGCTCGAGGCGCTGCTGCCCGCCGGCGCATCGGCTCCGACAGGCCTGCCGGAGAGCGGCGGGGTCGACGGCGGGGTCCTGCGCGCGCTGCTGGCAGACTACATGACCGAAGAGGAGCGGGACGCCGTAAAAAGCGGCGGCTTCAGCCGACGGGACTTCGCGCGGCTGATCGCGGGCCTCTGCGGCTGGTCGCCGGACGAGCTGCTGAGCCCGGAGACGGAGGCGGTCGCCCCGGCGGACCTCTCGCCCGGGGACGCGGACTTCGCGCTGCTGCTCGAGGCCTCCGTGCCTCACCATGAGGACGCGTCAGGGACGATCTGGGCCGAGGCGGCGCTGCCGACCGGGCGCGAGCCGGGCATGTTCCTGATGGGGACGACCCTCTGCTGCTGCGGCCGGGACGGCTATCTCCTGCGGGATACCGACGTCGGCCCCCTGCACTTCGGGCCGGACGGCTGCTTCACCTCCGGGGACGAGGAGCTGGACGGCTATGTGACCGAGTGCCTCGGCGCGCTGATGGAGCAGTACCCCGAGGACGCGTCCGACCGCTTCGCGATGCTGCGGCACTGCTACGACTACGTGCGCGACAGCTTCGTCTACCTCGGCCGCGGCCATCAGATCGAGGAGGGGACCGATTGGAGCGCCGAGGACGCCAAGATCATGTTCCGCACCGGCAAGGGCAACTGCTACAACTACGCGGCCGCCTTCCGGGCGCTGGCGCGGCGGCTGGGCTATCCGGCCAACACGGTGCTGCGCTCGCTCGACACGCCGGACAACATCCACGCCTGGACCGATATCGTCATCGACGGCATCCCCTACGTCTTCGATCCGCAGCTGGAGGCGCACTGGAACAACGACCGCTGGATGCTCCGCTACGAGGACGCGAAAAAGTACGGCTACAAGCGGCCCGATCCCGCGACCTTCCTCGGCTACGAGGCCTACAGCGAGATGAAGTACGAGCAGCCGCCGCGCGAGCAGGGCAAGGTCCTCGCCGAGGAGGCGGGGCCGGGGGAGACCTATCTGGTCTATCTGCCCTACGGCTATGATCCGCAGAAGCAGTACAACGTCCTGATTTATCTAAACGGCGCCGACGGCGACCCCTACAAGATGCTCGGCACGGACTACCGCTACAGCCACGGCAACACCTATTTTCAGACCGCGGTCAACACCAAGTACTTCATCGACTATCTGATCCAGGAGGGCTACTGCGACCCGCTGATCGTCGTGTCCACCAACGAGACCATCGCCGACTGGATCGGCGACCGCTATCTGCGGCTGATCCAGTACACGGCCGAGAACTTCTCGACCTATGCGGCCAGTCCCGAGGTGGAGGATCTGGTCGCCGCGCGTGAGCACTTCGCGATCGCCGGCCCCTCAAACGCCTCGCAGTCGATCTGCGCCGCGATCCAGACCATGCCGGATATCTTCGCCTACTACGGCCTGTTCTCCGGCCTGTACCAGCAGCAGGAGACCCTGGATGCCTTCAGCCAAAAGGGCGAGATCAAGTTTCTGCTGATGGCCGCCGGCGACCAGGACTACCAGTGGCCGGTCATGGAGGCCGCCTACGAGGTCTGGTCGAAGCTCGACAACGTGGACGAGTCCGCGCTGATGATCGTCGAGAATGCCGACCACGACTGGACGGCCTTCGACGGGGCGATCCGCTACTTCCTGTTCTACTTCTCGCCGAAAACGCAGGACTGACCGAAATAAGAAAAGCCCGTCTGCATTCTTGCAGACGGGCTTTTTATGCCTGTTTACCAGGTTTCTTCGCAGTCGTAGACGGTCTCGGTGCCGTCGGGCTGCACGAGAGTATAGACGGTGAAGCCGGGATAGACGAGCTGCCCGTCCTTGCCGCCCTCGACCAGGCAGCTGCTGGAATACTCGCGGCTGAGCGGCTCGCCGAGCCAGTCGATCAGATCCTCCACGGGCTGGCCCTTCATTTCGAGCACCTTCGCGACGATCGCTGCCGCGTCTTCGGTTTCGACGGGCGCTTCGGTCTCGGCGGCGGGAGCCTCCGGTTCCTGCGCGGGCGCTTCGGCCTTCGGAGCTTCGGTCTCCTCGACGGGAGCTTCGGTTTTCGGGGCTTCGGTCTGAGAGCCGCCGCAGGCGGCCAGCGCCAGGATCAGCGCCAGGCAGAGAAGAACAGCAATACATTTTTTCATGGAAAAGCCTCCTGATGATCGTTCAGTTTTCGATGCGCCCCTCCAGGCAGATCCATCCGCCTGCCGAGCGGAAGTACACCCGGATCGGCCCCTGCAGGGCCTCCTCCGGAAGGCAGAGGCGATAGTCCTCCGCGCCGGGCAGGGCCTCGTACAGCGTCCCGCCGGCCTCCAGATAAACCGGGGAATCGTCTTCCGGCCGGATTCCGGCCAGGTCGCCGCAGAGAACAGTATATCCCTCCGGCCCGTCTTTGGCAAGCACGATTTTCGACACGCCCTCCCCGGGCGCGGCGCCCCGAACGAGCGCGGCGTCCCGCTCCGGCGCGGGCAGGAGGATCGGCGCGGCCGGCAGTTTTTTCAGATTGCGCTCGCAGAGCTCGATCACCAGGCAGCCGCCCGGCGCGAGCGCGGTGGGATCGTAATCGTCCTTCCGGGAGAAGCTTGCCTCTTCAAAGCGCTCCGCCAGGTAGGGGTAGAGCGCCCGCCCGAAGGAATCCCGGTACATCAGCAGCGAGCCCTCGCCAGTCCCGCACTGCGTCGTCAGCCGGATGCTGTCCGCATTCGTGCTGCTGGCCGTAAAGGAAAAGCCCGGTGTGTAGAGGAAGTCAGGATCGTTCTCCGTCCCGGCCGGGAAGAGCATCTCATACAGGTCGCTCCTGTGCCCGGCTTCCGCGAAGTCCGCGCCGAAGTAGGCGCTCTCGCGCCCGAGAGCGGCCAGCAGCGCGTCCGCGGCCAGCGCCGCGCCCTTCACGTTCCAGTGCGTGTCGCGGGGGTAGTAGAGCGCCTCATCCTGCGCGCGGAACAGCGCGAACAGGTCGAGCGCCGCCACGTCCTGCTCCGCCAGCAGCGACAGGAGCGCCTCCGCGTTGGAGGTAGCCTCCGCCCGCGGCAGCGCGGGCATATGTTCGGGATAAAGCGAGTTTTTGTTGGGTGCGATCACAAAGAGGAACTGCCCGTCCTGCGCCTCGGCGTATTCCTGCAGCAGAGCGAGCCGCCGCGCGGCGCACCAGAGCTCGCGCTGCGACATCAGGCCGCTGCGCGTGCAGTCCGGCAGCGTCGGCGTGAAATAGAGCCAGCCGTCCGTTCCGCAGAGCACGTCCTTCGTCACGGAGCTGCCCAGCAGCTTCGCGTTCAGCTCCGCCCAGAGCGTGACTGCCTCCTGCCGGAGGAAAAAGCGGTCGTTGACGTAGCGGCTGAGGCCCTCGGGATAGTCGGGGTTGAGGCTGCCGTCCTTCTTCGTCGGCGAGGGCATGACGGCCAGCACCTGGTTGGCGGCCGCGCCGGAGCCGTGCCCGAGCAGCAGACCCAGGAAGGGGACGAGGCAGAGCGCGACAAACAGCGCGATAAAGAGGAGCGAAAAGACTTTTTTCATTGCCGCACCCCCTTAAAACTGCTGGTAGACGAAGGGCGCATAGCCGCCCCCCGCCATCGCCATCACGGCGATCGCCAGTCCGAGCAGCGCCAGCGCGTTCCCGATCAGCTCCTGCGCCGGGGAATCGGCGCCGAGCCGGGCCTCGAGCCGCGCTTTCAGCTTCGGATAGATCGGGAAGCAGAAAAGCAGGCCGAGCGCGAGGAACAGGATGCGCGCAGGCGAGAGCAGCGCGGCGGCGGAAACGAGCCCCGCCGTCCCGGAGGCAGTAAAGCTGAACAGCCGTCCGATCATCAGCAGCCCCTGTCCGACCGAAGAGGCGCGGAACATGATGAAGCCGACGAGCACCAGAACGAAGGTGAGGAGACGCCGCAGCACGCGGAACGGCAGGCTTTTTCCCTCAGTCCTCGTCAGCGCGGGGAACAGTCCCTCCAGCGAGACGAGGACGCCGTGGAACATGCCCCAGAGCAGGTAGGTCCAGCCCGCGCCGTGCCAGAGGCCGGTGGCGGCGAAAACGATCAGACGGTTGCGCACGGTGGCCCATTTGCCGCGGCGGCTGCCGCCCAGGGGGATATACAGGTAGTCGACGAACCAGCGGTTGAGCGTGATGTGCCAGCGCCGCCAGAACTCGGAGATGCTGGACGCCATATAGGGATAGTTGAAGTTCTCCGGGAGGCGGAAGCCGAAGAGCCGTCCGAGGCCGATGGCCATGTCGCTGTAGCCGGAGAAGTCGTAATAGATCTGCAGGCAGTAGCACAGGCCGCCGAGCCAGGCGAGCGCCGAGCCGAGCTGAGAGGCTTCGAGCCCGTAGACTGCGTCGGCCAGCGCGGCGGCGCTCTCCGCCAGCAGCAGCTTCTTCAGCATGCCGCGCACGAAGCGCCGCAGCCCCGCAGCCGTATCCGCGGCCGAGACCTCGCGCTGCCGCAGTTCCTCCCGGCCGTCCTTCCACTTGACGATTGGCCCGGCGATCAGCCGGGGGAAAAAGGCGAGATAGAGCAGCAGCCGGTCAAAGCGCCGTTCGGAGAGCATCTGGTCGCGATAGCAGTCGATCAGATAGGACAGGGCGTGGAAGGTGAAGAAGGAGATGCCCAGCGGAAGCGGCAGGGACGCCGCCGTCGTGACCGAGAAGATCCCGAGGAAGAAGGAGAGGTACTTGTACGCGCACAGCAGGGCGAGATCGCCCGCGACGCCGAGCGCAAGCCACAGCTTCCGGCGCTTTTCGCCGCGCGCGAGCAGCAGACCGAAGGCATAGCTCCACACGGCCGCCGCCAGCAGGACCGGCAGCTGCGCCAGCCCGCCGAAGGCGTAGAACACCAGGCTCAGCAGGCAGAGCAGGACGTTTTTCGTCTCCCGGCCCGGCAGGACCCAATACAGGATCAGCGCGGCGGGCAGAAAAACGAACAGGAACGAGGCGCTGTTGAAGACCACGGACGGCACCCTCCTTTCTTCGGAAATATCTTTCACATTATACTGTACTTTCGGAGGCAATGCAAGAAAAACCGCCGCAGACGAAGCTCTGCGGCGGTATGCGGAAGCGGGATCATTCGGCGGCTGTCGTCGCGGGCCGCTTCTTTTTCAGGCGGATGTTCTGCGGTAGCGCCAGGCCGGGGATGTACTTGTCCCAGCCGGTAAAGGTCAGCAGCAGGATCGAGCCGACGAAGAGGAAGCCGAGGTAGTTGCGGCTGATGATCTGCAGCGGGGTGACCGGCTCCCGGAACATCGGGTAGACCGCGTTGACGACGGTGGCGAAGAAGACGGGGAAGCAGTGCCAGGGGATCAGCTGCGAGCCGTAGATGCCCATCGAGGAGGTGAAGGTGGCGAGCCTGCAGCGGAGCTTGTAGGCGTCCTCTTCGCTGTCGGTCTCGACGTTTTTCTCCACGAGCTCCCGGACGATCGGGCTGATCGTCGCCACCTGGGCGGCCTCGTCGGCGAGGGCGGCGTTGCCGACCAGGCAGATCACGCCGCACCAGCCCATCAGGCCGTGCGGGGTCTTGGACATCCGGACGACGCCGCGGGAGAGCGGGTCGAAGGCGTTCATCGCGTTCATCACGCCGCCGAAGGCCGCGACCCAGATCATCATCACGATGACCGATTCGCCGGCGCTCTGGAAGCTGGGCAGCAGGAGGACGGTCAGCCAACGGTGCAGCGTGATCGTCCCGGCGAAGAGGCCGAGGATCAGCGAGGACACCATGCCCGCGCCGAGGCAGATCATTGTGTGCAGGCCGAAGAAGCTCAGCACGATGACGATCAGCATCGGTAGCACCATGTAATAGGGCACGCCGTGGTTGACCTGGTCGAGCAGCAGCACGGCGGAGGCGCGCTCCCGCATCAGCGCGGCGATGGCGTCGGGCGGGATGTTGTCGATGGCCTCCTGGAAATTGCCCTGCTCGTTCGGCAGATGCCAGCCGGCGATGAGGAAGATCACCAACGCGATCGCCAGGCAGCCCAGCGACCAGACGAGCTGGTGCTTGATGCGGTCGATGATCTTGACGTCCTGCAGGCCGCAGCTGAGCACGGTGACGTCGGAGATCATGCCGATGTTGTCGCCGAAGCAGGAGCCGCCGGCGATGGCGCAGATCGTCAGGATGGCGTCGCCGCCGACGAGGTGGTTGAGCCAGATGAAGATCGGCGCGCAGGCGGCGAAGGTGCCCCAGCTCGAGCCGGTGCCGACGGAGAGCACGCAGGTGACCAGGATGGCGATCGGCGCGACCGTGCGGGCCGTGACGCCAAGCAGAAGGGCGAGGCGGATCACCGCGGCGCCGACGCCGGTGGCCATGAAGCACTCGGCCACGCCGTAGGCGAACATCAGGATGAAGAAGATCAGCACGATCTTGCGCGCCGCCGCGACGCCCTGCTCAAAGGCGCGCTCGAAGTTGACGCCGTAGAGGAACATGTAGATGCCCACGGCCGTAAAGGTCGCGATCGGCGCCGCGATCAGAAGATCCAGCTCAAAAACGATGACCAGAACGGCGAAGACGACAAGAGGAACGAACTTCAGCAGAGAAGTAAAAAGGCGGTTTTCCTTCAGCCTGCTCACCGAAGACACTCCCTTTCCATGAATTAGAAACCTTATCAACTTTACTCCATTTTGGCCATAAAATCAAGAGAAAAAAGGAAGTTTTTTGTACAACTTTACTGAATTGCAGCAGCAAATCACCACTTCGAAAAAGCGCGGGCCAGGTGCTAAAGGTTTTGGAGTCATGTTTCCTTCGGCGAGAACGTATTGCCCAAAAAAGAGAAACAGAATGCCTCAAAAACGCAAAACAGCCGCTGGAGAGATGGAGAGATTCGCCCGCCTGCGGGCGGGACAGGTCGCGGCTCTGGAGCGCCCCCGGCGCTCCGGTCACTCCCGCTCCCTTCGAATCTCTCCAATCTTTATGAAAAACAGATCCCCCGTCGATGACGGGGGATCTGTTTTTTTGGCGGAGATGGAGAGATTCGAACTCTCGAGGAGCTTTTGACCCCTACACGATTTCCAATCGTGCGCGCTCGACCAACTACGCGACATCTCCACGTGTTTGCTCAAGAAAAGGGGCTGTTCAATTGTCAGCTTGCACATTATAATGCAAGGCTCGGATAAAGTCAACAGATTTTTTGCCGATCCGGAAAAAAAGACTTGACAACGGGGGATGCTTCGGTTACAATACCCCTTGCCGATGAGGCATGGACGATTGGCGCAGCTGGTAGCGCATCCGCTTGACGTGCGGGAGGTCACAAGTTCGAGTCTTGTATCGTCCACCAAATAGAGACAGTCGCCCGAAAGGGCGGCTGTTTTTTCATGAATGTTCCGTTTTGAAGCTGTGACCAGTTCAGATGTGCACGACACGCAAACCGGGTAAATGAGAACAGACGCCTGTTCGGGCGGCTGTTCTGTTTTTCTCAGTATTAATCCATACGGACGAGGAGCGGCTCGTCCGGCTCGCCCGTGTCCGTATCGAGCGTGGCGTTGAACAGCCTGATCGCTTTCGTCAACGTGTCGAGATCCTCGTCGCTGACGGGATCGAGCGCTTCAAAGAAGGGGCGGAACATCAGCTCCAGCAGCCGGCCGGAGTGCTCCCGATAGATCTTCTGCCCGAAGTCCGTGGGCTTGAGGATGATGTTCTTCCGGTTGTTGACGGCCTGGTACTTGTCCACGAGCCCGCAGCTGCACAGGCGCTTGACCATGCGGGAAAAGGAGCTCTGGGGGATGCCGAGCCGCTTGGACATGGTGATCATGCTGAAGGTCTCGTTGTGGTATTCGAGGATATGCTCAAAGATCTGCCACTCCTGCGGAGTGAGCGAGACCCCTTCGCTGATCTCGTTGCGTTTGGTCATGCCTTTGCCGACGATATTGGTGTGCTGAACCAGCGCGGCGACAAGCGCGCGGTAACGACCCATCCATTCGATATCCAGGGCGCATCCCACCTTTCCGAGGGGATTATATGCGAAGCGGCGAAAACTGTCAATCCCTTTTGCCCGCTGCGCTTGACAGAGCGGAAGGGAAGTAGTATGATAAATACAGTCATCCTGGAACGATTTTAATTCGGGATGGAACGGAATTTTATTTGAGAAAAGGGGAGGTAATAATGAAGAAATCCATCAAGATCGTCCTTTGCATCGCGCTGGCTCTGTGTCTGCTGAGCATGCTCGGCACAGCTGCCATGCAGAGCAACTGGTTCAAGGCAAGCGTGAAGACCTACAACGTCACCACGGCTGAGCTTGCCGGGATGATCCGCGACAACAACAAGGCAACGGGTAAAGACATCCAGGTGACCTTTACCGAGGACGCCAACGCGAACTTCTGCTTCATGACCATGATCCCGAAGACCGCGACGGCGCAGAACCCCGCTCCTGCCGTCATCTGCATCCACGGCGGCGCCAACACCAAGGAAATGCAGCTCAACGGCTACATCGAGCTGGTGCGCCGCGGCTTTGTCGTCATCTCCATGGACATGGCCGAGCACGGCCACACCTACGCGGCCATCAACGGGCTGACCCAGGAGAGCTACGGCGCGCTGGCCGCGGTGGAGTACGCCATGAGCCTGCCCTGCGTCGATGAGACCAAGATCGGTGTCACCGGCCACTCCATGGGCAACCAGGCCTGCTACTACGCCATCGCCGCCATGAACACCGAGGACTCGACCCAGCGCATCGCGGCCTGGGTAGAGGGCGCCGGTTCCCTGTACTCCATCTTCATGACGCCGGAGCAGGCGCGCAACGTGATCTGGACCATGTCCGTCGACCTCTATGACGAGTTCGACACCACCTACTTCAACTCCGCGACCATCCTCCATGAGCCCACCGCGGTCGGCATCGTGCAGACGGTCTATCCCGCCTTCGCCGAGAAGGAAGTCACCCCGGGCGTCTTCTACACGCCGGACGGCGTGGTCGAGGCTCCCAACAACGGCCAGAAGGTCGATGCGGACACGGCCTTCCTGATGCTCAACCCGCCCATCACGCACCCGATGTTCCACTTCACCAAGACCGGCACGGCCATCACGGTCAACGGCTTCTACAACGGCCTCGGCACGCCCGCCGGCAACAGCTACATCCCCGCCGAGAAGCAGGTGTGGCCCGTGGCGGTCTGCTTTGAGCTGCTCGGCCTGATCGGCTTCTTCATGCTGCTCTTCCCGCTGGTCGCGATCCTGGCCGACAAGAAGGCCTTCGCCGGCATCAAGCGCGCGCTGCCCGAGAAGGAAAGCCTCCCGAGCGCGAAGTCTCCCGCCGAGATCGTCGCCTGGGTCGTCACGGCGGTGCTCTCCGTCTGGTTCGCCTTCGTGACCTATATCAAGTATTACCCGCTGGCAAACAATGTGCTTGATCCCTCGGTGTACGCGGTCAACGACGTGCCCAACGGCATCGGCTTCTGGTCCGTGCTCTGCGGCGTCTTCGCCGTTGTGATGATCCTGCTCGGCTGGCTCATCAAGAAGATCTTCAACCGCAAGGCGGAGATCAAGCCCTTTGCGAACGCCGGTTTGGACAGCCTGAGCCAGTTCTTCCTCACGGTCCTCTACGCGCTGTGCGTGGTCGCTCTGATGTATGTGCCGGTGATCATCGCCCGCTACGTCTTCAACGCCGACTTCCGCATCTGCTCCTTCGTGGTCGCCTGGCCGCCGCTGGAGAAGCTGCCCATCATCATCGTGAAGTACCTGCCGCTGTGGCTGGCCTTCTATATCCCCAACGCCCTGGCCAATGCCAACACCCGTTACCGCGACCTGCCCGACTGGGTCTCCGCCCTGGCCTGCGCCGTGGTCAACGGCATTGCGCTGGTAATCTTCCTGTTCATCCAGTACGGTACGCTGTTCCGCACCGGCGCGCTGTGGAACTCCACCGCCGCCATGGCCGGCATCGTGGCCTTCGCCGTGGTGCCCTGCCTGTTCTACGCCGCCTTCAGTGCCCGCTACATTTACAAGAAGACCGGCAACATCTGGGCCGCCGGCCTGATCAACGGCGCCGTGATGTGCTTTGCCACCACCTTCGCCACCCGTTACATGACGGACTTCATCATCAACTTCTGATCCGATCCCGCAAGCCCCTCCGCCGCAGCCCGGCGGAGGGGCTTTTTCGTCTTTTCCGGCCGAAACACGTCGGCTTTTTTGCAGTGCTGTGCTCATGGGTGATCGTCGGCATGGCGGCCCGTGCCTTTTTCTTGACAGCGCGGGCGCGCGCGGATATACTGAAAGCGACGGAAAAAGACGGGGTCCGGCCCGATTGCCGGAATTTGACAAACAAAAACGGGGGATTACTATGAAAAACGTACTGGTTCTGCTTCCGCTGAACGAAGAGAAAAAACAGGCGCTCCGCGAGCGCTTTCCTGAGTGCCGCTTTAGCTTTGACGGAGAGAAAACGCACACCGCGGCGCAGATCCGCGAGGCGGACATCCTGATCGGCTTCCCGAAGCCGGCGCTGATCGGCGCCTCCGAGCGGCTGGAATTCCTGCAGCTGTCCTCCTCGGGGGCCGACGCCTTCGTCAAGCCCGGCGTGCTTGCTCCCGGGACGCTGCTGGCCAGCGTCACCGGCGCCTACGGCCAGGCCGTGGGCGAGCATGCCTTCGCCATGACCTGGGAGCTGCTGAAAAAGCTGCACCTCTACCGCGACGACCAGGCGAAGGAAATCTGGGGCGACCGCGGTACGGTGGGCACGCTTCGCGGCGCGACCGTGCTCGTCGTCGGTCTGGGCGACATCGGCTCGGAGTACGCGCGGCTGTGCAAGGCCGTCGGCGCGCGGGTGATCGGCGTCAAGCGCCGCCCCTCCGCCTGCCCGGACTATGTGGACGAGCTGGGCCTGACCGACGAGCTCGAGCGCTATCTGCCGCAGGCCGACGTGGTCTGCACCGTCCTGCCCGGCACGGACAAGACTTATCACCTCTTCAACGCCGAGCGCTTCGCGCAGATGAAGCCGGGCTCGATCTTCATCAACTGCGGCCGCGGCACCGCCTTCGACGCGGACGCACTGGCCGAAGCGCTGCGCAACGGCCCGCTCGCCGCGGCCGGCACCGACGTGACCGAGGTCGAGCCGCTGCCCGCGGGGCACCCGCTCTGGAAGCTGGAGAACATGGTCGTCACCCCGCACATCTCCGGCGGCTTCCATCTGCCGGGCACGCTGGAGCGCATCGAGGAGATCTGCTTTGCCAACCTCGAGGCCTTCCTCCGCGGCGGAGAGATCCGGAATATCATCGACTTCAGCACCGGCTACAAGAAATAAACCCCGTATTATAAAGCAAAAAACCAGCCCGTCGGGCTGGTTTTTGTTTTATAACGTCCCGTTTTACAGGAACAGCAGCGCGGAGGCGATCAGGAACTGCGCCGGGTAATAGCTGAGGTAATTGAGCGCGAGGTCGACGGGGCGCTCCTTTCCGACGCCGAAGTAAGTGCCGCTGAGGATCAGATCGGAGACGGCGAACAGCACGCCGCCGACAAAGAGCAGGTTCAGCGCCGTCACCTGCCAGCCCTTGCAGAGGGCGAGGCTCCCGGCGGTCAGCACCGTGGAGAACAGCAGCGCGCCGTAGGCGATGACGACCGGCTTCAGATCACCGTAATCCAGCTTCATCGGCTTTTCCATCAGCGCGTTGCCGAAGCCGAGCGCCGCGCCGAGGATCAGCGGCAGGATCGCGAACAGCGGCCTTTCCGCCGGCCACCAGCTCAGCAGCATGCCCGTGATGAACAGGACGTGCCCGAGCCCGAAGGAAAAGAAGCCCGCGAGCGTGAAGGGCCGGTCCTTCTCGGGGAAGACGTATTTCAGGTCGAGCCAGACGTCACCGAGCAGACCGCACAGCAGCCCGAGCAGCACGAAGGGCGACAGCGGAAGGGGCTTTCCGGCGAGAGCGGAGCGCCAGGCCCCGTAAACGCCGACGGCGATGAACAGCGCGGAGACAAGCGCCTTGAGCAGCAGCGCCGTCACGGAATAGGCGCGGATCTTTTCCCGGATATAGAACGCGAGGGCGACGGCTCCCGCGAGCAGCAGCAGGGGATACATGTCACGGCCTCCTTGCGTGGTTTTTTATCATTGTATCAGAAGCGCGCCCGCCGCGCAAGCCCCGCCTCTTGCCAAACGGGGCCGCCGTGGATTATAATGAATTATATTATTTGGAAGCGGAGAAAGACATGAAGCGATACATCGCCTTCGACGTGGAGACGCCGAACCGCTGGAACAACCGAATGAGCGCCATCGGCATTTCCGTGATCGAGGACGGAGCGATCGTCCGGGATTTCTACTCGCTCGTCGATCCGGAGCAGCCCTTCGACGCATTCAACACGGTCCTGACCGGGATCAGCGCGGAGACCGTGGCCGAAGCGCCGACCTTCGCCGAGCTCTGGCCGACGATCGAGCCGATCCTGAGCAGCGGCGTCCTTGCGGCGCACAACGCGCCCTTCGACATCGGCGTGCTGCGCAAGTGCCTGGCCGCCTACGGGATCGCGTGGCGCCCGGCGGTCGCCGGGCTGTGCACGGTCGCGATGGGCAGGAGGCTCCTGCCGGGGATCGGCCACCGGCTCAACGAGCTCTGCGACTATTACGGCATCGCGCTGGATCATCACCGCGCCGACAGCGACAGCCGCGCCTGCGCGGAGATCCTGCTGCGCTACATGGCGGCCGGGGCCGAGCCGGAAAAGTTCTGCCGCATCTACCGTATGTGCTGAAAAAGGAGAGAGACCATGCCCCTTCTGATCGTCCGAAACGACATAACCAAAATGAATGTGGACGCCATCGTCAACGCAGCCGGCCCCTCGCTGAAGGGGAGCGGCGGGGTGGACGGTGCGATCCACCGCGCCGCCGGGCCTGAGCTGCTGGAGGAGTGCCGGGCGCTGGGCGGCTGCGCGGTCGGCGAGGCCAGGCTCACCGGCGCTTACAGGCTGCCCTGCCGCTGGGTGATCCACACCGTCGGGCCGAGATGGCAGGGCGGCGACTCCGGCGAAAAACAGCAGCTGGAGGCCTGCTACCGCGCGAGCCTGGCGCTCGCGCTGGAACAGGGCTGCGAGACCATCGCCTTCCCGCTGATCTCGGCCGGGACCTTCGGCTATCCCGCGGACCGGGCCATCCGCGTCGCGATCGACGTCATCGGCGCTTTCCTGATGGAGCACGAGATGACGGTCTACCTCGTATTCTACGGGGCGGACAGCACCGAGCTCGGGCGGCGGCTTTTCCCCGACATCCAGGAATCCATCGACGACAGCTATGTCGAGCAGCGGGTGGAGATGTTCCGCCGCCGTGCGGAGGCTGCGTTCGAGGAGCAGTGCGCGGATCTGAATATGGCGCCCATGGCCTCCGGCGCGTCCCCCGGCAAAAAACAACTGCGCCTAAAGCCCGCGTATCAGAAGTCGGAGCTTCCAAAAACACCGCCTCCGAAGCCGACGCCCCCGAAAGAAAAAGCGCCGAAGGCCTTTCCCGCGCTGTCGGCGGCCGACGCCCTGAGCGAAGCCGAGGAGGACACGCTGGGGATCGACCGGCTGCTGCAGGACATCGACGAGAGCTTCCAGCAGATGCTGCTGCGCAAGATCGACGAGAGCGGGATGAGCGACGCCCAGTGCTACAAGCGCGCGAACATCGACCGCAAGCTCTTCTCGAAGATCCGCGGCGACGTGCATTACAGGCCGAAAAAGACGACGGCCGTCGCCTTCGCCGTGGCGCTGCGGCTGGACCTGCTGGAGACGGAGGAGCTGCTGCGCAAGGCGGGCTACGCGCTGTCCCGGAGCAGCAAGTTCGACATCATCATCCGCTACTTCATCGGCAGGGGGAAGTACGACGTCTTTGAGATCAACGAGGCACTGTTCTGTTACGACCAAAGCCTGCTGGGGAGCTGAACGCTCCGTGACATGAAAAAAGAACGTACCGTCGGTACGTTCTTTTTTCTTGCCTGTTCGGTTCAGTTTTCGCGCATTTTGCGGATCTCGATCTTCTTCTGACGGTTTGCAATGAATTCCGGCAGCACCTTCGGGCGCTCGAAGTAGTCGATGCTCTCGACGTTCGTGCGCTTGCGCAGGTGGATCGCGTCGAACTTGCAGCGCGTGGTGCACACGCCGCAGCCGAGGCACTTGTTCGGGTCGACGAAGGAGGCGCCGCAGCCGAGGCAGCGGGCGGTCTCCGCCTTCATCTGCTCCTCGGTGAAGGTCCTGCGGTCGTCCCTGAACGTGCGGGCCTTCGCCTCGTCCTTGCCCGGGACCTGGCGGCCGGCGGGATCGTAATCGCGTTTGACCGTGTCAAAGTCCACGTTCTCCTTGTCAAAGGCGCGGTAGCTCAGGCGGTCGCGGCCGATCACGAGGCTCTGGCCGGGATGCACGTAGCGGTGGATCGAAATGGCCGCCTGCTTGCCCTGGGCGATCGCGTCGATGGCGAACTTTGGCCCGGTGTGGGCGTCGCCGCCGACGAAGACGTCGGGCTGCGCGGTCTGATAGGTGACCTCGTCGGCGAGGACGCGGCCCTTTTCATCGGTCTTGAGCTCGCCCAGATCCAGGCCGCCCAGGTCGATGCGCTGGCCGATCGCGGCGAGGATCGCGTCGCACTCGAGGCGCGCGCCGTTCTCGCAGACGAGCGCGGCGACCTTGCCGTCCGCGCCTTCGATCGAGGCCGGGCGGTGCTCGAAGAGGAACTGCACGCCCTCTTCCTTCGCCTCGGCGACCTCGGCGGGATCGGCGGGCATGTCGCTCTCCTTCCGACGGTAGGCCACCGTGACCTCCGCGCCGAGACGTACGGCGGTGCGAGCGACGTCCATCGCGACGTTGCCGCCGCCGACCACGACGACCTTTTTGCCGATGGCGGGGCTGCGCCCGGCGTTGGCCTCGCGCAGGAAGTCGATGCCGCCCCAGACGCCCTCGAGCTCCTCGCCCGGGATGCCGAGAGAGGCGGACTGCTGCGCGCCGACGGCGAGATAGAAGGCGTCGAAGCCCTGCGCGCGCAGCTCCTCGAGCGTGACGTCTTTGCCGACCTCCACGCCGCAGCAGAAGATCACGCCGAGCTCCTTGAGGACGTCGATCTCGGCGTCCAGCACGGTCTTCTCCAGCCGGAAGCTCGGAATGCCGTAACGCAGCATGCCGCCGGGCAGCTCGTTTTTGTCAAACACGGTGACGCGGTAATTGTCGGCAGCGAGGAAGTAGGCGCAGCTCAGGCCCGCGGGGCCGGCGCCGATGATCGCGACCTTCTTGTCGCTGTAGTCGTAGAGCTTCTTCGGCACGAAGCGGGTGTCGCGTTCAAGCTCGCGGTCGGCGATGAACTTCTTGACCTCGTCGATCGCGACGGCGCGGTCGATATTGCCGCGCGTGCACTCGTCCTCGCACTTGCGGTTGCAGATGCGGCCGCAGACGGCGGGCAGCGGGTTTTCCTTCTTGATCAGCTCCAGGGCCTCCAGATAGCGGCCCTGCGCGGCGAGCTTCAGATAGCCCTGCACGGCGATGTGCGCGGGGCAGGCGGTCTTGCAGGGCGCGGTGCCCTCGGGCGCGATGTACTCGCGGTTCGTGCGGTGCTCCGGGTTCCAGTGCTCCGGCGTCCACTCGATATCGTCCGGCAGCTCCTTGTGCGGATGCTCGATCGGGGTCTTCGCGCAGAGCTTCTGGCCCATCTGGATGGCGTTGTTGGCGCAGCGGTCGGTGCACTGGCCGCAGGCCACGCACTTTTCCTGGTCGATCTCGGCCACGTAGTTGCTCTTCGAAGTGTCCGGCGTGTTGTAGTACTGCGTCACGCCGAGGGCCAGGCAGCTCTCGGGCATGCAGTTGCAGATGGCGAAGGTCTCGCCGGAGTGGAGCGTGGTGATCTGGTGGACGCAGCCGCGCTCGTCGCACTTTTTGATCAGCTCCTTGGCCTCGGCCACGGTGACGGGGCGGCCCTTGCCGGTGCGGTTGAACATGTCGCCGACGTGGCCCATGAAGATGCACAGACCCTCGTCAAGGTCGCCGCTGCCCTCGCCCATCATGCGGCGCACGCGGCGGCACTGGCAGGGCGTGACGCTCATGTGGCCCTCGTTGTCCTCAATGTACTTGTTGCAGCGCTCGTTGTCGATCTGCTCGGCGTCAGCGGGGATGGCGCTCTCGATCGGGATGACGCGCATGATGCCCGCGCCCATCGGTGTATTCGGCGCGTGCTCGATCTGGCTCGTGGTGGCGTGCTGGTGGAAGGCGTAGGCGATCTCAGGGTGCGCGACGCAGAATTTCTCGTTGATGAGCAGGAACTCAAAGATGCCCGGCGTGTAGGGAGGCAGGAGATAGATCTCCAGCCCCACCTTCGGCACGACGACCTGCACGACGAGGCCGATGTCCGTCAGCTCGTGCAGAACCTCCTTCGTCCGCTGCTTCGACAGCTTGGCCTTGCGCGCGATGAAGGGCACGAAGGCCGGCTTCATGCTGGTCAGCGCCATCATCACGGTGATCTGCTCGTCCGTGATCCACTGCTCAAAGACCCGGTATTCCGCGCAGTCCGGCGTGATCTTGTAGTGTCCGTCGTTGATTTTCTCACAGAGCTTGATCAGATTCTCTCTTACTGCCAAAATGCTCCCTCCTTATGGTGCTTCGGTCATGGTCTGACTGATTTTTACGGTTCCGTATCTTACAGTTTATTTGATTTTCTAACAATTGTCAATGAGGAGGAAGGCTTCGGGAAAGAATTATCCGCGGGAGTAATGAAAACTCCCTCTGCATGAGGACGAGCCGGAAGATCGGAACAGCGGGGCGAATTCGCAGCTGTCTGCAAATTCGCCCCGCTGTTCTTTCGGGAGCGCGGTCATTCATGCGGGAGAAACCTCCGCCGGCTCAGTCCTCGGCGCTCTCGCTCTGAAGCATACCGAAAAACTCTTCCTTCGCTGCGGCGTATTCCCTGTTATAGAACGCGTCTTTGCCCTCATGAAGCGCGGAGATGTATCCGTGATCCTCGTCCACCAGCTCCGGAGCCACGCGGGCCAGCACGGAGAGTGCGACGTTGGAGCAGATATCGGAGATTCGCTCCATGTCGCCGAGCAGGTTCATATAGATCGCGCCGGCGTAGATATTGCAGGCGTTCTTCCGCATGCGGGTCAGATGGTTCTCCTTCATCGCCTCGATGAGGTCGTCCATCACCTCTTCCAGCGGCTCGATATGCCGGGCGGCGTCCATGTCGCGTTTCCGTACGGCCTGCTCGGTATAATCCAGGATCCTGCCGATCAGTTTTTCCAGAATGTCCAGCTCGGCCATCGCCTGCTCAGAGAAGCTCAGCTTTTTTTCATGGAGAGCGCCGGCGTCCTCCGCGATATTCATGGCGTGGTCGCCGATCCGCTCAAAGCCGTCCACCAGCTTGTAGTACTGATTCAGGATCGCGATGTGCTGCTCGGCGGACAGATGCATGGACAGGGACACGAGATAGTTGCTGGTCCGGTCGGTCAGCAGGTCGATGTTGTCTTCTTCCTCCTGGATCTGGGCCATCGTGGCCTCGTCATAGCGGCGCAGCAGGGAGAGACCCTTTTCCAGATTGCCGCGGGAGGCGTGCAGCATGGTCAGCAGCATATCGTAGCAGCTTTTCAGCGCAAGAGCGGGCGCATCCAGAAAGGCGGGGCTGAGCGCTTCGATCTGCTCCTTGTACTTGTTCTCCGCCTTCGGGCCGTCGCGCAGGATGCGGCGGCTGAGCCGCTCGTAAACCGGCAGCATCGGGAACAGCAGCAGGGCGCAGCCCAGGTTGAAGATCGTGTTTGTATTGGCAATGCTGCCCGGGCCGACGACCTGATCCCAGAGCACATTCAGAAAACCGAGCTTGCGGAACAGAAGGACCGTCGCAAGGACCAGCACGGTCTCGCTGAGGTTGAAGAGGATGTTGACGATGCCGACGCGGCGAGCCTCGGCCCCTGCGCCGATGGAACAGACGATGGCCGTGGTCACGCAGTCGCCGAGATAAATGCCCACGATCACCGCGTAGATCGAGTGAAACATCAGCTGCCCGGAGGCGGAAAAGGCCTGCAGGATGCCGATGGTCGCCGAGGAGCTCTGCAGAATGAAGGCGACGCTTGCGCCGATCAGATAGCCGAGGAAGGGATTGCCTCCCAGGGAAGAAAAGAGTCTGTCGAAAAGTCCGGTCTCGGCCAGCGAGTCGACCGCGCCGGTCATATTCAGGAGGCCGGTGAACAGGATGCCGAAGCCGATGGCGATGCTGCCGGCCGTCCGGGAGTTCTTGAAGCGGAAGCCCATGATCAGGACGATGCCGATGATCAGCGCCACGGGGGCGAGGGTCGAGGGCTTGAAAAGCTGGAGCCAGCCCACCGCCGTCGAATCCAGATCCAGCAGGCGGATGATCTGTCCGGTGACCGTCGTGCCGACGTTCGCGCCGATCACGATGCCCAGAGACTGGCGGAGCTTGATGATCCCGGCGCCGACCAGGCCGGAGGTGATCACGATGGTCGCCGTGGAGGACTGGATGACCGCCGTGACCGCGACGCCAAGGAGGAAGGCTTTGAAAGGACTGTTTGTCACCTTCTCCATGACGACCTTCAGAGTCCCCGAGGAGCCCTCCTTCAGTCCGTCGCCCATCAGGCGCATGCCGTACAGAAACATGGCAAGGCCGCCGAGAAGAGTCAGTACGTTGAAAATGTTCATCTATCTGAGGTTACCCTTTCTTGAAGGATCAAGGCGCATAAACAAATAAATTATATCATCATTATCATGGTTTGCATAGGGGGATTCTCTACAGATTATGCAAAAACCGATCTTTTCCGCGTCGGCCGCCGGTTCCCGCCGGCCCGCCGGAGCATGGCTGCTTTGCTTTTTCGCGTCCGCTCTTGCAGAGAGGGGGAACAGATGCTATACTGACGAAGCGGAAACGCTGCACGGTGCGGCGAATAATAAACTGACCGAAAGGAGCCTGAGACGTGAAAAAGCTGCTGACCGTTCTTCTCCATTTCGCAGTCGGCTTTCTGATCCAGCTCTTCGCCCTGATCGCCTATATCTTCGGCGCGAAGACGGACGCCGGGCAGCTGATCGGGCTGCTCCTGCTGGGGATATCGCTGGTCTGCGTGGATTATCTGTCCTGCCGTGCGCTGGATAAAGGGGAGCTGGCCTGGAAAACACCACGGCTCGCGCACTGCGCAGACCTTCCGCTGATGCTGGCCCCCATCGGCCTCATGCTGTATATGTTTGCCGTCAAGCTCGGCGATGACGGGTCCGCATACTTGAAAAGCATGCTGCTCACCGGGGACCTGGTCATCGTCGGCATCCTGCTCGTCGAGCTATTCCTCATCACGGAGAGGATCCTGCTGACCCGCGCCTCGCTGTCAAACAGAGAAAGCCAAGCATAAGGCCGTATATACGCTAAAAAGGACTCCGCTGTTTTCAGCGGAGTCCTTTTTGCGTTTCATTCGGGATCAGTACATGCCGCCCATGTCGGGGGAGGCGGGCATCGGCGGATTCTTCTCCGGGATGTCGGCCACGAGGCTCTCGGTGGTCAGTACCATCGAGGCGACGGAGGCGGCGTTCTCCAGCGCGCTGCGGCAGACCTTGGTCGGGTCGACGATGCCCATCGCGAGCATGTCGCCGTACTCGCCGTTGGCGGCGTCGAAGCCGAAGTTCGGGTTCTCGTTGCCCGCGACGGTGTTAAGGATCACGGCGCCCTCGAGCCCGGCGTTGGACGCGATCTGCATGATCGGGGCCTTCAGTGCGCGGGCAACGATGGCGGCGCCGGTCTTCTCGTCGCCGTCCAGCTCGGCCAGCAGCTTCTCGGCGGCCCGGGAGGCCAGCACGTAGGCGGTGCCGCCGCCGGGGACGATGCCCTCGGCGACTGCGGCGCGGGTAGCGTTGAGCGCGTCTTCGATACGGAGCTTTTTCTCCTTCATCTCGGTCTCGGTCGCGGCGCCGACCTTGATGACGGCAACGCCGCCGCTCAGCTTCGCCAGACGCTCCTGCAGCTTCTCGCGGTCATAGTCGGAGGTGGTGGTCTCCAGCTGGCGTTCGATCTGCATCGCGCGGGCGCGGATCTCGGCGGAGTCGCCGGCGCCGTCGACGATGACGGTGTTTTCCTTGGTGACCTTGACCTGGTGGGCCTGACCCAGGACCTCGAGGCCGGCGTCCT
>JAFZQE010000026.1 GCA_017552325.1 Oscillospiraceae bacterium | reverse complement strand
TCGCGGGGGCGAGCTTCTTGGCCTGCTCGAACAGGTCGCGCACACGGCCGGCGCCGACGCCGACGTAGAGCTCGACGAAATCGGAGCCGGAGATGGACAGGAACTGGACGTTCGCCTCGCCGGCGACGGCCTTGGCAAGCAGGGTCTTGCCGGTGCCCGGAGGGCCGACCAGCAGCACGCCCTTGGGGATGCGCGCGCCCATCGCGGTGTAGGCCTTCGGATCCTTGAGGAAGTCGACGATCTCGGCCAGCTCTTCCTTTTCCTCATCGCAGCCGGCGACATCGGCAAAGGTCTTCTTTTTCTTCTCCTCGCTGCCGAGGCGGGTGCGCGCCTTGCTGAAGCGGGCCACGCCGCCTGCGCCGCCCTGGTTGTTCATCATCGAATACCAGAGCCAGATCATCACGCCGAAGAGCAGCAGGTAGGGGATCATGGTCAGCCACCACGGCGCGGTGAAGCCTTGCTTGTAGTCGTATTCCTTGATGATGCCCTTTTCGCTCTGCTCGGCGATCAGCTCATGGAAATCCTCGTAGAACACGGAGAAGCTCAGCAGGCTGTACTCCTTGATCTCCAGCTTCTCCTCGCCGGTCTCCGGGTCGGTCTCGCCGGTGCGGATCTTCATCGTGATCTCGTTGCCCTCGGTCTCGAAGGACTGGACCTTCTCCTCCTTGAACAGCTTGACCAGCTCGGAATAGACGAGCGGCTCCTGGGCCGGCGAGCGCAGCAGAACGATCAGCGTCGCGCCGAGGATCACCATCAGCAGCATATAAAAGCCAATGTCTCTGGATCGGTTGCGTTTCGGTTTCAAATGACGGTCACTTCCTTATTAACAGTCAATTGCGAAACCTCGTTTCGCAATTGAGATGCTCGCATTGATCGCACGCGGCTTACGTCGTAGCAAGCTCCATATCCCTCGCCTCCGCCAAGAATGGCGAAGTCTCGCTCATTCCGCTGCTACTCCTTTCAAATTCAAAGCAGTTGCTTTGAATTTGTGAGGAAAACGGAAGGAGCGGATGGGGAGCTTTCCCGGCGCTTCGAAACCGGGAAAGCGGACTGGAGCGAGTTTCGTTTGACGATGCCGCGTTTGGTCGATGCGAGAGCTCGCCAGGCTCGCCTCAGGGTGTTTTTGAGGCGGCAAAGCTGCCTCAAAAACGATCGGAATCCCTTTGGGAAAGAGCTATAGCTTCGCAGTCGGCAAACTGTGGATTCTGATAAGCTATTATTCGTAGATCTCCGGTTTTAACACGCCGATGTAGGGCAGGTTGCGGTAGCGCTCGTTGTAGTCGAGGCCGTAGCCCACCACAAAGGCGTCGGGGATCTCAAAGCAGGAATAGTCGGCGTAGACCGGCGCCTTCCGGCGTGCGGGCTTGTCCATGAGGGTCGCGATGCTGATCGAGGCCGGGCCGCGCTGCTGCAGGAACTGCTTGAGATAGTTCAGCGTCACGCCGGAGTCGAGGATGTCCTCGACGATGATGATGTGGCGGCCGGCGATGTCCTCGCTCAGGTCCTTGTTGATCTTCACCGCGCCGGTGGACTTCGTGCCGCTGTAGGACGAGACGGCCATAAAATCCATCGAGCAGCGGATATCCACGCTCCGCAGCAGGTCGGACATAAAGATGAAGCAGCCCTTCAGCACGCCGACGAACAGCGGATCCTTGCCCTTGAAATCGCGGGAGATCTGCGCGCCCATCTCGGCGACCTTGTCGTGCAGCTCCTGCTCGGTGATCAGCACTCTCTCAATATCGTTTTTCATGCCTTTTCTCCTGTTCAATCCATGTTTTCCACGGTGATGCGGAGCGCCCGCTCGCCGGGCGCGGGGACGGCGCGTTCATCCAGCGCCAGGGGCCAGACCGCGAGGATCCCCTCGCCGTCGCGGAAAACCAGGGCGCGGTCCCGCTCACTCCGGCTCATGCCCGCCTCGAGGAAAAGGGCCTTCAGGCTCTTGCCGACGCCGCGGCCCTGCGGATGCATCCGATCCCCCGGCCGGCGGCCGCCGACGGCGAGATCGCCCTTGATTCTCTCATAACTGAGGCAAAAAGTTTTGAACTGGCTGTTAATTTCATGCTCGCCGGCGACGATCATTTCCGCGCGGAGCCGCAGCCCCGCCTCCGGGAGCTCCGTCACGCCGGGGCCGAGCCTTATGTCCGGGATCGGGCGCGTCTCCTCTTCCCCGCCGAAATACAGCCTTCCCTGTTCGCGGCGGAGCCGGATCCCCGGCAGGTCGAGAAAGCCCCGCTCCGTGCCCCCGGCAAAGCGCAGGACCGCTTCCGTCTGCGCGGCGCTCAGGCTTTTCGGGCAGAGTTTTTTTACTGCGCGGGCCGCGAGCGAAGGGTGAAGTTTCCGTAATTCTTCGAGCGGCAGGCTGTTCCCTTCCAGGTTTTCGTCCAGCCACTCGCCCGCCAGGGCGCACAAAAAATCTTCGTCACGGCGCAGCAGCTCCGCCGTGCGGCAGAGCGTCTCGTTCAGGGCGCCGTTCATCTCCCGCAGCCGCGGCAGGATCTCCCGCCGCAGGTAATTGCGGCTGAAAGCGGGGTCTTCGTTGCTGCTGTCCTCCACATGGAGGACGCCGTGCGCGGCGAGATACGCCTCGACCTCCGCGCGGCTCGCGTCCAGCAAAGGCCGGACGATCCGTCCTCTGCGGGGCGGGATGCCGCTCAGGCCGCGCCCGCCGCTGCCGCGGACGAGATTGAACAGAAGGGTCTCGGCGTTGTCGTCGGCGGTGTGGGCCGTGGCGATGAGCCCGCAGTCGAAGGCATCGGCCGCGCGCTCGAGGAAGGCGTAGCGCAGCTCGCGCGCCGCCTCTTCCAGGCCGAGGCCCCGTTCTTTCGCATAAGCGCGGGTATCGCCGCGCTCAATCGCGCAGGGGATCTCCCTTTCGCGGCACCAGGCCTCGACGAAGGCCATATCGCGCAGGGACTCCTCCCCGCGCAGGCCGTGCTCGAAATGGGCGGCGAAGACGCGGACGCCGAGCTCCTCCTCCATGCTCTTGAGCAGATGCAGCAGGCACATCGAGTCCGCCCCGCCGGACACCGCGCAGAGGATGCGCGCGCCGCGCGGGAGCAGGTCCCGGCGCAGCCGCGGCTCAGTATTCATCGTCGCGCCGCCGCTCCACGGAGCCGAAGGAGGTGTACTCCGGCAGCCAGGTCAGCTCGACGGTGCCGGTTGCGCCCTTGCGGTTTTTCAGCACGATGGCCTCGGCCGCGGTGGGATTTTCGCTCTCCTTGTTGTAATAGCCGTCGCGGTAGAGGCCGATGACCACGTCCGCGTCCTGCTCGATCGCGCCGGATTCGCGCAGGTCGGACAGCATCGGGCGCTTGTCCGCGCGTCCCTCGTTGGCGCGCGAGAGCTGCGAGGCCGTGACCACGGGGATGTTCAGCTCCTTGGCCATGATCTTCATCATGCGGCTGATGTCGCTGACGGCCTGGGTGCGGCTCTCGTTCGACCAGCCGTAGCCGCTGCCGGAGGACTGCAGGAGCTGCAGATAGTCCACCACGACGAGGCCGAGGTTCGGCACGCGGCGGCAGGCGGCGTTCATATCCGACACGGTCAGGGTCGGGTTGTCGTCGATGCGGATGTCGGTGGCGCTGAGCGCCTGCGCGGCCTCCGCGATGCTGCCCCACTGCCGCTCGTTGAGCTGGCCGGTCAGCAGATTCTGCAGCGGGACGAGCGAGGCGCGCGACAGCAGGCGCATCACCAGCTGCTCGCGGCTCATCTCCAGCGAGAAGATGACCACGGCCTTCTTGCTGCTCATCGCGATATGCAGCGCCATGTTCAGCGCGATGCTCGTTTTGCCCATGCCGGGGCGCGCGGCCACCAGCACGAAGTCGCCTTTGTTCAGGCCGAGGGTCATCCGGTCGAGGTCGGGGAAGCCGGTCTCGAGGCCGGGGATCTTCCGGCCGGACTCGGCCGCCGCGCTCAGCTCGTCGATCGCGTTCTGCACGACCGTAGCGATCGGCAGCAGACCGCCGACGTTGCGCCCCTGGCGCAGAGCGTAGATCATGCGCTCGGCGGCCTCGAGCATGCTGTCGGCCGCGCCGGCGCCCTCGTAGATCATCTTGTTGATCTCGTCGGCCGTCTCGCCCATACGGCGCAGCAGCGCGCGGTCGCGCACGATGGAGACGTACTCCATGACGTTGGCCGCCGTCGGCGTCACGCGCATCAGCTCGGCCATATAGGCGTCGCAGTTTTCGTCGTAGACGCCGCGCACCTTCATCTGGTCGAGCACGGTCACCGGGTCGATCGTCAGGCCGTAGGAGAACATGGCGAACATCGTCTCAAAGACGTCGCGGTTCTGCTTGATATAAAATTCGTCTGCCTTCAGCTTTTCCAGCACCCCGGGGATACAGCGGGGGTCGATCAGCATCGAGCCGATCACCGCCTGCTCCGCCGGCGCGGATTGCGGCACGCGCCTGCCCAGCAGCTCATCCATGGATCGTCACCTCATTGAGCATTGATTCCGATTCCCGATTCCTAATTCCGAACTCCGAATTTCGAATTGTATTTATCCTTCCACCACGAGGACGTTGATCGTGCCGCTGACCTCAAAGCCGAGCTTGGCCTTGACCGTGTAGGCGCCGAAGTTCTTGATCGGCGCTTCCTGGACGATCTTGTTCTTCTCGATGTCCATGTCGAACTGCTCCTTGAGCGCCTTGCTGATGGCCTCGCTGGTGACGGCGCCGAAGAGCTTGCCCGCGCCGCCCTTTGCGCGCACGACGACCTGCACCGCGCCGAGCTTTTTGGCGTATTCCTCCGCCTTCGCCCTGTCGCGGGCGAGCTGGGCGGCCTTGGCCTTCTCCTTCAGCTTGAGCGCGTTGAGCGTGTCGGCGGTCGCCTCGAAGGCGAGCTTGCGGGGCAGCAGATAGTTGCGCGCGTAGCCGTCGGAGACTTCCTTCAGCTCGCCCTTCTTGGCCTGCCCCTTCACGTCCACATTGAAAATAACTTTCATCTTTTATTCTCCTTTGATTCCGAACTCCGAACTCCGAATTCCTAATTGTCCAGATACTCGTCGATGGCGCCGCGCACGCGCTGCGCCGCTTCCTGCAGACCGATCACGCCGAGCTGCGCGGCCGCCGCGCTGCGGTTTCCGCCGCCGCCCAGCTTCTCCATCAGGATCTGCACGTTCAGCTCGCCGATCGAGCGCGCCGAGACGAAGACGCTGCCCTTGTCGTCCTGCGCGACGACGGTCGAGGCGTCGACGCCGGAGATGTTCAGCAGCTCGTCGGCCGCCGTGGCGACGACGACGCGGTTCTGCGGCTCCTCCGCCACCGCCAGCGCGACGCCGCGGTAGAGCTCGGCGCCCTGCATGATGCGGTACTTGGCGACGGCGTCGCTCATGTCACGCTGCAGCAGGCGCTTGACGTCTGCCGTGTCGGCCCCGCAGCGGCGCAGATAGGCCGCCGCGTCGAAGGTGCGCTCGCCGGTGCGGATCGTAAAGCTCTTCGTGTCCAGCACGATGCCGGCCAGGATGGCCTCGGCCTCGCAGCGCAGGATGTCGGCGGGCTCCGCCGCCTCCTGCAGGATCTCTGTCAGCAGCTCGCAGGCCGAGGAGGCGTAGGGCTCGACAAAGCCGAGCGCGGCGTTCTGGATGTAGTTGGCGCCGACGCGGTGGTGGTCGATGACGGCCACGCGGTTGCAGCTTTCGAGCAGGTCCGGATCCTCCACCTGGTTGGGGCGGTTGATGTCCACGACGACCAGAAGCGTGTGTCCGTCGGAGCGGAGCATGGCCTCCTCCGGGGAGATGAAGCAGTCCTTGTATTCCGGCTCCTTCTGCAGGCGGGCGATCAGCGTCTCGGAGGCGTTCTTCTCCATGTCGACGACGATGTTGGCCTTGACGCCGCATTTTCTCGCCAGGCAGCAGATGCCGGCGGCGGCGCCGATGCAGTCCAGGTCGGAGAAGCGGTGGCCCATCACGAGCACGCGCGAGGAATCGCGCACAAGCTCGGCCAGGGTCGTCGCCACAACGCGGCTTTTCACTTTGGTGCGCTTTTCGACCTCGGAGCCGCGCCCGCCGTAGAACTCGAAGCTCAGGCGGTTTTTCACCACGGTCTGGTCGCCGCCGCGCGAGAGCGCCAGCTCCACGCCCATGCCGGCGAACTGCAGCGCCTCGCCGAGGCCGGAGGCGTCGACGCCGAGGCCGATGCTGATCGTGGCGTTGATGCCGTTGGGGCTGGTGACCTGGTGCATATCCTCCACGATGTGGAACTTCGCGGCCTTCATCGGCTCAAGATACCGCCGCTCGAAGAGCATCAGATAGCGGTCGCGGTCAAAGCGCTTGAGGATGCCGTGGCACTCTTCGCACCACTGGTTGAGCTTGTCCTCGGCCGAGTCGCGGATGTCGTTGCGCACGCGGTCGGTCTGGTTCTTGCCCATCTCGTCGAGGTTGTCGATGACGATCACGGCCGCGACCGGGCGCGAGGCCTCGTATTCCAGGCGGATGTCGTCGTACTCGGTGACGTCGACCCAGTAGGTGATGCCCATGAAGGCGCTGTTTTCCTCGCTGCGGTCCGAGCGGATGATGTTGCCGTGGATCTGGTACTTGCGCCCGTTCACCTGCAGCAGGCTCGGATAGCGGTTCTTGCCCTCCAGCAGCCATTTGCCGGAGAAATCCGGCACCAGGTCGGAGATGCGCGCATCGACGCGCGAGCCCTTTTCCCTGGCCAGGCCGAAAAACATTTCGTTGCCCCATACGATGCGGCTGTCGTCCAGCCGGAACACCGCGATGGGCAGCGGGAAATTCATCAGGGTGTTGTTTTTCGCGTTTTCGGTGTCGTAGGCGACCTCTTCGATCAGAGCCGCCAGCTGTTTTTTCCGCCGCTTCCGGGCAAAATAGGAGTAGATCAGCAGCAGCAGGATCACACCCGCCTCGGCCAGCGCCAGGGTATACTGCCTGAAAAACAGCGAAGCCGCGGCAAAAGCGACCAGAATCACCAGGTACAGCACGCTGCCCGGCTCGGCCAGACGCTGCAGCTTGTTGTTCACGAAAGCGCCCCCCTTTCCTTGAAATGAAAACAGCACATAAGGTCGGATAGTATATTATACCAAAGTCCGAGTTCCATTACAACATATAATTTGCCTCTTTTCGAGGGATACTACAAACAGACCGGACAGAAAAGAGGAGAGAGCATGAAGGCGGTCATCATGGCCGGCGGCGAGGGGCGGCGGCTGCGCCCCGTCACCGGAGAGACGCCGAAGCCGCTGGCGCCGCTGCTCGGGCGGCCGGTGATGGAGCACATCCTGCGCCTGCTCGCGCGGCAGGGCTTTACCGAGGTCTGCGCCTCGCTGCGCTACGGGGCGGAGGAGATCATGCGCCGCTTCGGCGACGGGAGCGCGCTGGGTCTGTCGCTGACGTACCGGCCGGAAAAGGAGCCCCTCGGCACGGCCGGGGGCGTGAAGAACTGCGCGGATTTCACCGGGGACGAGGATTTCCTCGTCATCAGCGGGGACGCGGCCTGCGATTTCGACCTGCGCGCGCTCGTGCGCGCCCACCGGGAAGCCGGCGCGGCGGCGACGCTCGCCCTGTACCGCTCCGCAGAGCCCCTGCCCTACGGCCTCGCCGTGACCGACGGCGAGGGGCTGGTGCGCGCCTTCGTCGAAAAGCCCGGCTGGCCGCGGGTCGTCACCGACCTCGTCAGCACCGGGATCTACGTCCTTTCGCAGCGCGCGATGGCGCAGGTCCCGGAGGGGCGGCCCTTCGACTTCGCCAAAGACCTGTTCCCGCTGCTGCTGAGGCAGGGCGAGAAGCTGCTGGGCGCGGCGGCGGAGGGCTACTGGTGCGACATCGGCACGCCCCTCGCCTACTACCGCTGCTGCGTCGACGCGCTGGAGGGCCGCCTGAAGCTGGAGCCCGGCGAAGGCTTTTCCTTGCCTGCCGGGGCCGCGCCGCCGGAGGAGGAGCCGGAGGGGCTCGACTGCCCCTGCCGGGACCGGGCGCTGCTGATGGGCACGCTCTCCGAGCTCTTCCTGCCGCTCGGCGCGGACTATTCCGACGGGCTCTCCCTGCGCGATCCGCGCTTCGAGCTGCATATCCGGCCCTCGCCGTCGCGCTCCGCGGTCCGCATCGCCGTGCACGCCGGGGACGCGGAATTCGCCCGCTCCCTGGCACTCTCGGCCCGCGAGGTCGCCCGAAAACTCGATCTGTAGCGGCCGCGCGGGACGGAATATGCTGCCGCAAACGGGAAACCCGCCCGGGAGCAGTTTCCCGGGCGGGTTTTTGGGGGGCGGGGCAAGGCCCGCCCATGCGTATTCAATTCCGGATCTTATTTCACAGTCAGCGTGACGACAGAGGTGTAGATATAACCCACGTCGTTCATGACCTTGCAGCGATACTGGAATCCGTTGCGGTAGTTCTTCGCCTCGACCGTCAGGGTCGCGGAGGTGCCGTCGGTGCACTTCGTCCAGGAGCCGCTGCTGGTTTTGCGATAATACCACTGATAGCTGGTCGCGCCTTCGGCCTTGACCGTAAAGGTCACGGTCGTACCGGCGGAAGCCGTCTTGTCCGTGGGCTGGGTCGTGATGCCGGGCTTGACACGCAGCGTCGCAGCGTTCGTGTACACATAACCGGCGCTGTTCGAGACCTTGCAGCGGTACTGGAAGCCGTCGCGGTAATTCTTGGCCTCAACGCTCAGCGTCGCGGAGGTACCGTTGGTGCACTTGGTCCAGCTGCCGGTGCTGGTCTTGCGGTAATACCACTGGTAGCTCGTCGCGCCTTCGGCCTTGACCGTAAAGGTCACCGTCGCGCCGGAGGCGGCCGTCTTGTCGGCGGGCTGGGTCGTGATGCCGGGCTTGACGTGCAAGGTAGCAACATTCGTATATTCATAGACGGAGCCGTTCATCACCTTGCAGCGGTACTGGAAACCGTCGCGGTAATTCTTGGCCTCGACGCTCAGGGTCGCGGAGGTGCCGTCGGTGCACTTCGTCCAGGAGCCGCTGCTGGTCTTGCGGTAATACCACTGATAGCCGGTCGCGCCGGTGGCCTTGACCGTGAACTTCACCGTCGCGCCGGAGGCGGCCGTCTTGTCGGCGGGCTGGGTCGTGATGACCGGCTTCTCCATGCCGTTGATCGTCAGCGTGGCCGCCTTGGAGGTCGCCTCGCCGTTTTTGTTGGTGACGACGCAGCGGTATTGATAACCGTTGCGGCTCTCGGTGGCTTTGACGCTCAGCGTTTTTGTCTTGGCGCCGGTCAGGGTGGTCGTCTTCCAAGTTCCGGTGCTCGAGGTGCGGTACTCCCACTGATACTTCAAGCCTTCGCCGCTGGCCTTGACCGTGAAGGTCACGGTGGCGTCCTTGTCCGCCTTGACGGATTTGGGCTGGGTCGTGATGGCGGGAGGATCGTAGTTCACGCCGGGCTCGAAGATGCCGATGGTGTATGGGATTGGCGCACCAACATAATTATATACTTTTACAGTATAATTACCCGCCTGAGCGCTGCTCAGCAGATAATAATCTCCCATATCATCAAAAGACATATAATACATAATTGATTTCTCGCTACTATCTGGAGCGATTAATCTGATTATTATTGTCTCTTTATCAAGGCGGGCAAAGTTTCCAATATAGATTTTATAGTCTTTCCCCGCTTCCGCCGCAAAACGGAAAAAATCACTTTCGCTACAGCCGTCATGGTAGGCACCGTATGTTACACCATGTCTAAGAACATTCGCTTCACTCCCCGATCCGTTGGGTTCAACTTCAAATGCATCTGTTGCCGTGAAGGTGAACCCGAAATACGTTTCGATCACGCCGGACTTTACTGTAAAGCCAGGCAAAACAGAGAGGTAATAAGTCCCTGGATTCAGACCTTCTGTAAAACTATAGCGATCACTGGCACTGTACTGAAGTTGATAGCAGTTGCTCTCCCAGATGATGTTTTCCGCATCATTCATGTAAAGCACAAACTTCAGCCTGCCATACTCGCCCTCGCTGTCGGTGGGCTTGGTGAAGTAGAAGTCCACCTTGCCGCGCTCGGTGACGACGAACTTGATGTAGTAGCAGAGATGGTCATTGTCCGCGGTCCAGTAGTTGAAATACTCCGTGCCGTAGGTGATTTCCTTGGCCGTCTGGAATGTACGGCCGACGGGCAGATCATCTTCCTCAGCAGCGACCTCTTCGCCGGCAAAGGACTCCGGGTCGATGATCGTAATGGGGATTTCCTCCTCGACCTCAACAAGGGGGATGTCTTCCGCATCCTCGGCGGCGGCCGCCGGGATCAGCGTCAGGCACATGATGAGACTGAGGAGCAGCGCTAAGATCCTTTTCATTTGGTTTTCCTCCTGTTATTATTTTCCGAATAAGTATCCGCCGCACGGACGAACCCCGGCAGCAGACGCTCTATCTTCGAATAATTATATCATGGCGCTCCCGCTTTGTCTATCCTAATAGACAAAAATTCTCCTCTCTTTCTATATGATGAGAGCGGGGTGATCGTATGAATTTCAGTTATGAGGCCATGGGCCGCACGGTTCGGACGCTGCGCCGTCAGCAGAAGCTGACGCAGGAGGTGCTCAGCGGGCTGGCAGGGATCGCGCGCACTCATCTGACGATGATTGAAAACGCATCGATCCATGCCAATATCGAAACGATATGGAAGCTCGCGCTGGCTCTCGGCATGAGGCCAAGCGATTTTTTTGCCTGCGTGGAACGGGAGATCACTTCCTCGGAGGAACAGGACGTATGACGCGCCCGTCCTTTGCTTTCCGCGCCGCATGGCCGCTTCCGCCCGATCTGTGACGCTTTGGGCGTCTGCGAATATCCGAAAAAACAGGCAAGTTCCCGCAAATCTGCCCGGGGACTTGCCTGTCGGCCTCTTCTTGTGATAAAATACGGAAAAGGAACTTCATCTCCGACCCGCGCGGAGGAAAGGAGACGCCGATGACCGAAACGACAACGATGCAGTCCCTGCTGGAGGCCGACGAAGAGCGGCTGCTCCGCACGCTGCAGGCTAACGAGCGCGTGGACAAAAACCGGGATCTGTTCGCCGAAACGGTGAATGAGGAGCTCGGCAGCCTGCTGCTGCGCTACAACGCCGCCTGCTCGCCCGACCGGATGCGCCAGGCCCTGGCCGAGAGCCTGACGGCGACGGCGCGCGACTGCCTGGCCCTGCTGAAGGCCGGCGGCGCGGAAAAGGAGGAGAGCCGGCGCGAGATGTCCGCCTGGGCCTCGCTGCTGCTCCTGCTCTCGGTGGCCGCCGCGGCGGCGGCCGTGCTGCTGATCGACCGGCTGCGCCTCGTCGCCCTGGCCTGCGCGGCCGGCGCGGTGATCGCGGCCTTCCTCGCCGGGCGCTTCTGGTTCCGGAAGCGGGAGGTCCGCGTGCGGGCCACGCTGGATCCGGAGAAGGTCTGGCTGACCGTGAAGCGGACCGGCGAGACGATGGATCGGAAGATCGACGAGTTCTGCGAGCGCGCCGCCGAGTGGACGGCCTCGCAGTCGGCGCCCGGCGCGGACACGCTCGGGCAGGAGGAGCTGCAGCTCTTCGGCGACCTGCTGGAGGCGCTCTACGCCGAAAACGGCGATTTCGCGCTGCGGCAGCTCCGGAAGATCCGCCCCTGCCTGCGCGAGCTCGGCGTCGAGACCGTGGAATACAGCAGCGACAACGCGGATCTCTTCGAGGTCTTCCCCTCCAAAACCCCCGGTCTGACGCTGCGTCCCGCGCTGACGGCCGGCGAGCGTCTGCTGCTGTCCGGCCGCGCGACCGGGCAGGCGGACTGAGTGCAGAGGAGAAAACAACATGATGTACTACTGGGGATTTGACCTGGGCGACGGCGAGAGCACGGTCGCCCGCGCCCGCGGCGAGGGGCAGAGCAGCCCCGAGGTCGTGCCGGTCGACGGCAGCCGCGTCGTGCTGAGCGCTTGGGCGCTGATGAAAAACGGCGAGCTGCGGATCGGCGAGCGGGCGGCGAAGTCCGCCTCCGCGGCCCTGCGCAGCGCCGCGCGCTTCAAAAGCCGCTTTCTGGACGAGCAGTCGGACAGCGCCGGGCTGATCCGGGACTTCTCTTCCCGGATCTTCGAGATGCTGCGCGCCGAGGGCTCGCTGAGCGGCGGCGACAAAAGCAACAGCGTCTACATCGGCTGCCCCGCCGGCTGGGACAAGCCCGCGCGCGAGCGTTATCTGAGCATCTTCGAGACGCTCGGCGTGCCCGCGCCGCAGGTGATCTCCGAGTCCCGGGCGGTCATGGTGGGCGCGATCCAGTCCAATTCGGTGCGCGAGGTCGTCGATCTGCGCAGCAAAACCGTGCTGGTGGTGGACATCGGCTCCTCCACGACGGATTTTGCCTACATCAAAAAGGGAAAAGAGGCCGAGATCCGCACCGGCGGCGAGGTGCGGCTGGGCGGCGGCGTCATGGACGAGACGCTGCTCGAGGCCTGCGTGAACGCCTCGCCCAAGGCGGCGGCGCTGCGCCGCGTCTTCGCCGAGGCGGACAGCTGGCGCGTCGACAGCGAGCTCAAGGCCCGCCGTCTGAAGGAGCGCTATTTCGCCGCCGGCCCGGAGGGCAAGCGGGAGGCGCTCGGCGAGTCGCTGCTGATCCGCTATGACGAGCCGCTGCTGCTGGATCTCGTCATGGACGAAAAAATGGCCGCGCGGCTGACCGAAAAGCCCTGCCGCGCGCTGGACGGCCGCTCCTTCCGCGAGGTCTTCTGCGCAGGGCTGCGCGAGGTGCGAGATTCGATCGGCGAGGAGCAGCCCGAGCTGCTGTTCCTGACCGGCGGCGTGTCGCGGATGAGCGAGATCCGCGCCTGGTGCGCCGAGATCTTCCCGGAGGCCGTGATCTACGTCGACGCCGAGCCGGAGTTCAGCGTGGCCAAGGGCCTCGCCTGGTGCGGCCGCATCGATGACGAGCTGGCGCGCTTCCGCGCGGAGGTGGACGCGCTGATCGGCTCCGACGCGGTGGAGATCATTGTGCTGCAGCATCTGCGCAGCCTCTACGGCGCCGTGCTCGAGTGCCTGCTGGATCCGATGCTGGAAAAGGCGGTCAAGCCCGTGCTGCTCGAGTGGCGCGAGGGGAAGACCGAGACCCTGCGCGGCATGGAGGATGCCCTGCGCGAGCAGATCAAGGTCTACCTGCACTCCGACGAGGCGCGCGCCCTGCTCTATCAGCCGGTCGGCGACTGGATGGCGCGGGTCTCGGAGGATCTGGAGGCGAAGACCTCGCCGATCTGCCGCCGCTGGCACGTGCCGGATCAGTCGCTGAAGATCTCCTCCCGCCTGGCGGCGAGCGACCTGCACATCCTCGAAAAGGTGGACGCGAAGAGCCTCTTCGCCGAAGACGCGCTGGCGGGCGCCGCCTTCTTCGTCGAGTCGGTCGTCTCGGTCGTGGTGGGGCTGCTCTGCGGCGGCAGCGGCATGGCCCTGATCGCCGAGGGGCCGATCGGCATCGCCATCGGCGTCATCTCCTCGCTGCTGCTGTTCACGGTCGGCCGCCTGCTCGGCAAGGACGCGGTGGACGAGAAGATCATGACCATGAACCTGCCGCGCTTCATCCGCCGCGCCGCGCTGGCCGAGATCCTGCCGAAGCTGGAAAAGCCCGGCCTGAAGCTTTCGGACGCGCTGCACCGGGCGGAGGACGGGCAGGCGAAGGCCAAGGGACCGAAGCTGCGCCTGCTGCCGCGGCTGAGCTGGCCGGATTCGCAGGACATCCCGGAGCGCCGCATGCGGGCGATCCGGAAGAAGGTCAGGGCCGGCTACGACGAGCGGCTCGCCGACGAGAACGACGAGGCCGCAAAGGCGCTCAACGCGCGCATGTGCCGCGAGATCGCCGAGCAGATCGAGCAGCGCCTCAAGGAGCTTGCCGAGCAGGTCGAGATCCCGCTGTGACAGTTTTTAGTATGTAGTTTTTAGTTTTTAGAAGAACCCCCGCCCGGGAGAAATCTCCCGGGCGGGTTCTTTTTGCGGGCGGCAGCTTGCCGCCCCTACGTATTTGATTCCGAATTCTTCTAAGCACTAAGCACTCACTTCACCGTGAGCGTCGCGGCGCTGCTGTACTTGTACCCGACATCGTTCGAGACCTTGCAGCGGTACTGGTAGCCGTTTCGGTAGCTCTTGGCCTCGACGCTCAGCGTCGCGGTGGTCGCGCCGGTGCCGGTGCACTTTTTCCACTCGCCGGAGCTGCTCGTTCGATAGTACCACTGATAGCTCAGGTCGCCGCCCGTGGCCTTGACGGTGAACTTCACGGTCGTGCCCGCGGATACACTCTTGCTGCTCGGCTGGGTCGTAATCGCGGGCTTCGTCAGCACGGTCAGGGTCGCGGCGCTGCTGTACTTGTATCCCGCGTCGTTCGACACCTTGCAGCGGTACTGATAGCCGCCGCGGTAGGCTTTGGCCTCAACGGAGAGGGTCTTGCTCGTTGCGCCGGTTCCGGTCGATTCTTTCCACTCGCCGCCGCTCGAGGTGCGGTAGTACCACTGGTAGCTCAGTCCGCCGCCGCTGGCCGCGACGGTGAACTTGACGGTCTCGCCCTCTTTGGCGCTCTGGCTCTTGGGCTGGGTGCTGATGGTGGGCTTCGTCACGATCGTCAGGGTCGCGGCTTTTGAAGTCGTCGTCCCCGCGCTGTTCGAGACCTTGCAGCGGTACTGATAACCGTTCCGGTAGCTCTCGGCCGTGAAATAGAAGTTCGCGGTTTTGGCGCTTGCCGCGCTGGAATTCTTCCAGCTTCCGGAGGAGCTCGTACGATACTGCCACTGGTAGCTCTCCGCGCCGTCAGCGGTCACGGTGAAGAGTACGATGCCGCCCTCGGCGACGCTCTGGCTTTTCGGCTGTGTGGTGATCGTCGGCTTGGGGACGGTGTTGATCTCGGTACTCAGATCGACAAACAGATAATTCGAGTCGCTTTTGTATTTATAGAACGACACGCCGCTTTCCGTTGCGACCGTCCTCGTGCCGTTGAGATAAACGTCCACCAGGGAGGGGCTGGCGCTGATATCCAGCTTTGCAATGCTGTTGCCATTGCAGCGAAGCCTCGCAAGCGCCGGGCAGCTGCTGACGTTCAGCGCCGTCAGCTGGTTGTTGGCGCAGTGCAGATTATTTAGTGCCGTGCAGTCGCTCAGATTCAGCTCCGTCAGTCCGTTGTCGTGACAGGAAATAATCTCCAGCGCCTGGCAATCGGTCAGACTCAGCTCCGTCAGCTGATTGTTGTAGCAGTACAGTTCTTTCAGTGCCGTGCATCCGTTCAGGTTCAGCTCCGTCAGCGGATTACCGTCGCAGTGCAGTTCATTCAGTGCCGTGCATCCGTTCAGGTACAGCTCCGTCAGCTGGTTACCGTCGCAGTACAGGATCGACAGCGCCGCATCGCCGCTCGCATCCAGCTTCTTCAGACTGTTATTGCTGCAGTAGAGCTTCTTCAGTCCCGTGCAGCCCTGCACATTCAGATACCTCAGGCTGCAGGAGGTGCAGCTCAGTTCCGTCAGCTCCGTGTTGTTGTAGACGTCAAGATCCTTCAGCGAGCTCAAGTGGATGTCCAGCCTGGTCAAATTGGGGTTGTTGTAGCAGTACAGGGACTCCAGCTCCGTGAGGTTTTTCACGTTCAGGCTGCTGATCTGGTTGCCTCCGCAGTACAGTTCTTTCAGCCTGGTAAAATTCGACACGCCCGTCATGGAGGAGATGTTTTTGCCGTACACGCTGATCTTGGTCACGGCGATGATCTCCGCATAGCTGAGATAGCCGTTGCCGTCGGTGTCGCACTTATCGGCCACATAGCTGCGGAAGTTGGCGTCCGGGAAATTAGACGCGTCGACGGCCAGATCACCGTTCGGGCCGAGGGAGGGCGCGGTCTCTGCCTCGGCGGGCTCCGGCTCCCCCGGCTCGACGATCTCAAGGGGTTCTTCCTCCTCGATCTCGACGATCTCGATGTCCTCGGCGGCGGCCGCGGGGATCAGCGACAGCGCCATCACAAGGCAGAGCAAAAGCGCAAGCCGACGTTTCATGTGCGTTTCCTCCTTCGGATTGAATATTCAGCCGGGTTTCGATACTTTCACATTATAAATATACCGCGTTTTCCGCGCAGGGTCAAGAGAATTCAGAGTTCGGCATTTCAGAAAAGAACGGATTGCCACACCGGTGACATCGGTCACCGGTTCGCAATGACAGCGCAGGGGCGGCAATCTGCCGCCCGTTTCCGTAGGGTCGGCGTCCCCGGCGGCCCGCACCCGTAGGGGCGGGGCTTGCCCCCGCCCGAAAAAAGCCTTCCCCTTGAGGGGAAGACTCTCCCCGGCGGGGAGAGATGTCGGCGCAGCCGACAGAGAGAGGGGTGGAAGGTGGCCCGAAGGGCCGGATGAGGTGGCCGGGCATAGCGACGAGGATGCGGCACCTCATCAGTCACGGCGCTTGCGTGAGACGCGCCGCGACAGCTTCCCCTCAAGGGGAAGCCTTGAGACGGGCGGTAATCTGCCGCCCGTATCTGCAGGGGTCGGCGTCCCCGGCGGCCCGCACCTACGGATTTCATTCCGAACTCCGAATTCCGAATTATGTGCCCTCTCGGCGCTTTCCATGCACTCCCTCTTGCCAAGTCGAAAAATGCGGCGTACAATGGGGGCCATGATGACCGACGACAAAGTCAAGAACGGCCTCGGTGCCTGGTATAAGCTGTGCCCCGTCCGGCACACCCTGATCCTCGTCAGCGCGCTGGTGATCGCCTTCCACCTGCTGACGCGGCCCCTGCACGCCCTGAACGTCTGGCTCAGCGAGAACGCCGTGCGCCCGGCGCACCGCTGGCTGTCCACCGTGACGGGGCGGGTCCCCTTCTCGGTCGCGGAGCTGCTGATCGCGCTGCTGGTCTTCTCCCTGCTCATTTACCTCGCGTCGCAGCTCGTCAGCTTCTTCTCCAAGCCGAAGTTCTTCCTGCGGCTCTACCGCACGCTGACCACGCTGCTGGCGCTGGGCCTGTCGATCTACGGCGGCTTCTGCCTGCTCTGGGGCGTGTACTATTACGGCGACGACTTCATGGCGCGCAGCGGCCTGAAGAACGAGCCGATCTCGGCCGAGCAGCTTGAGCGCGTGACGGCTTATTTCGCCGCGCTCGCCAACGAGTACAGCGGCCGCGTGCCCCGCGACGAAAACGGCGTCTGCTGCACCGACCGCGGCGGGATCATCGACCGCTCGCCGGAGCTCTACCGCGCCGCCGTCAAGGCCTATCCCTGGCTGGACGGGCCGGAGCTGCCGGCCAAGGGCATCCTCTGCTCGCGGGCGATGAGCTACACCGATTTCACCGGCTTTTTCTTCCCCTTCACCGGGGAGGCGAACGTCAACCTGGACTCCCCCGCCGCCTTCTTCGCCGCGACGGTCGCGCACGAGCTGGCGCATCAGCGCGGCGTGGCGAAGGAGCAGGAGGCCAACTTCGTCGCGGTGCTGGCCTGCATGAAGAGCGGCGACGAGGAATACATCTACTCCGCCGCGCTGCTGGCCTATACCCATCTGGGCAACGCCCTGTATTCGGCCGATCCCGAGGCCTGGGCGCGCATTTCCGGCACGCTCAACGACGAGGTGCGTGCGGATTTCGCCGCGCGGCGGGAATACTGGGCACAGTTCGAGACCAAGGTGCAGACGGTGTCGAACAAGGTGTACGAGGGTTTTCTGAAGAGCTACGACCAGAAGCTGGGGCTGAAGAGCTACGGCGCATGCGTCGACCTGCTGGTGAACTACTACGACCCGCTGGTGCCCGATCTGCGCCCGGCCGCCGGGGACGGCGCGTCCGCCGCTCAGGACGCCGCCTCCCCCGGCGCGGGAAGCCCGGAGGGCGAGGCTCTTTCCCCCGAGGCGGAGAGCGGGGAGGAAAAATCGCCGGAGGACGAAAAAAATCCTTGACAAACGCACGAATTCGGATATAATAGCTTTTGCGTTTAGCGGGATTGTGTAAAGGTAGCACAGCGGACTCTGACTCCGTATGTGAGGGTTCGAATCCTTCTCCCGCTGCCATTTTTAAGCCTCAAATCCATCGGATTTGAGGCTTTTTTGTTTGTTTTGTGAACTTTTTAAGGCAAAACGAGGAAAATCGCATTTTTCGACTTCCGGATTTGTCACATTTGTCACACCAACTTCGTGAAATTCGTGCCGATATTTGTCGAATCATCTCGTTTTTATGCCTGTTTATATCCAGAAAAGTACCGTAAAACAGGCGTGGAGAAAGTCGATTTTTCACGTTTGCAAAGGCTTTTTTGCGTCCGTAAACGACCAAAGTGTGACAAAAAGTGTGACAAAAAATAGCCCGACAGAATTCGTCAAACCTCGCATTCTGTCAGGCTTTTTGGCGCTCAGGCCGAAAAATAACTGTTCAGTTTTTCGCCCGCTGCTCTCACATCTTCGGAATCCGTATGTGTGTATATGCTTGCTGTGACGCGAATATCCTCATGCCCCATGATGATTCTTGCGATATTCAACGGGACGCCTGCTTTCTGCAAATCTGTGCAAAAAGTATGCCGCAAGCCCCATTGGCAGCGCGACGCTGTGGGAACATCTGCTGCGCGGCGTGGACTTCACGGAGACGCATCTCGGTGCGCACGGCCTGCCCCTGATTCTTTTCTCCGACTGGAACGACCACCTCGGCCCCTTCGGAAGAAAGGGCAAAGGCGAGAGCGTCATGGTCTCCCAGCAGCATATTGTTGCTCTGCGGCAGCTCAGCGAAATGGCCGAAGTGCGCGGCGATCACGCGGCACAAGCGCGTTTCACAGAACTGATCGCGAAACAGGAACGCGCTTTGGAACAGGTCGCTTGGGACGGTGAATGGTTCTTGCGCGGACTGGATGACGAGGCGCAGCCCATCGGCAGCCATATGCAGGAGCATGCCCGCATCTGGCTCAACGCCCAAAGCTGGATGGTCATTGCCGGAGCCTGCAAGGACAAGCAGCTTCGGGCGATGGACAGCGCCGCCAGAGAGCTGGACACCGGCATGGGACTTCTGCTGAATACGCCCGGCTATCCCGGCTGGCCCAGCAAAGAGGCTGCGATGGTCAACGGTCTTCCCGCAGGGTACTCCGAGAACGGCGGCGTCTTCTGTCAGGCCAACTGCTGGGCGATCATGGCCGAGGCGCTTTTGGGCCGCGGTGATCTGGCGTGGAAGTACTACAAGCAGATCCTGCCCCATTCCGTGATCCAAAAGATCGGCGTGGAGCGCTATCATACGGAGGCTTATGCCTGGTGCTCCACCATGCTGGGCAAGGACAATGAAAAGTTCGGCTGGGGCTGCGTCTCTCAGGTCACCGGTACGGCGGCGTGGATGGATGTGGTCGCCACACAGTACCTGCTCGGCATCCGCCCGACGCTCAAGGGCCTGCTGATCGACCCGTCGATCCCCTCCAAGTGGGACGGGTACACGGTGGAGCGGATCTATCGCGGGCACAAGCTGACAATCCGGGTTGAGAATCCGGAACACGTTCAGCACGGCGTGAAAGAGCTGAGGGTCAATGGTATGCCCCTGGATAAGTCAGCAGGATCCTATCTCACGGAGAAAGCTCTTGCAGATCTTTCAGATGTCCAAGTAAAAGTGGTTCTAGGATAAGCTAAAAAAGATACGAGGATGGGGCATTTGTCCCATCCTCGCTTTTTGATATTCAGATTTCTCTCATCTGTCCTTCTGTCAGCACGTCCAGCATGATCTTCGCGCCGAGCCGAAAAGCGTACAAAAATGTCTCGCAGTCGGTCAGCACCGTGACCTCTCGCTGAGCGGTCATGTAGTCTTCTAAAAGCTCCTTCTGATTTTCGTTGAGGCCTTCAGTCAAGGCGTCACCGACCTTCACGAGTTCGTCCAGCGCTTTTGCATACTGGCTGTTACGCTTAAAGCCGCGCTCATTGGGGCGAATGTCGCCAAGGTACAGGTCTTCCAGAATCAGCATCTCGGATCCCTCCTCAGCAGTACACGAGCTCGTGCAGCACGATCTCTTCCGCACGGCTACGGATGCTGTTCATCCGTCTGACCCACTCCATTTGATCGGCAACCTTGAGAGCCTCAGTCACGCCTTCCTGTTCGGCCATCTGCCGGACGATTAGATCCAAGCGACCCTCGCAGGCACACTCGATCTCGGCGCAATGCGGATAGAGCTTTTCGGAGAGAAGCAGATTCGTGTAAAGAACAGGGCGATGTTCCTTCAGATACCGTTTCCGCATCCGGCCCCACTTGCCGAGACAGGCGGCCTCCGCCTCGCTCAATTTCAAGTCCGGAATGAGTACATCGCCGGTGTTCGTGTAGCTTCCGTTTAATTCATTGTAAATGCTCATTTTTACCTCCCATTTGACCATTCATTTGACCATTTACAGGTTGAAATGTATTGGAACATAAGGGAGAGACAGGTGCAGAATAACACTGCTTTTTTATAATTCGGTAGAGTTTAACGCGAAAAAAAGTGATAATAGAGTTGCTTTTGGATCTTCGAATCCTTCTCCCGCTGCCAAAAAAGCAGCTGCCCCACCGGGGCGGCTGCTTTTTTACATGGAGAGGATTCGAACGGGAGCGGTAGTGAATGGAGCGCCGGTGGCGCTCCAGAGCCGCGACCTGGCCTGCGCCGCAGCGCAGGTCGAATCCTTCTCCCGCTGCCACGTCGTCGCGGACTGCATATCGTTCGCGACGACTTTTTTATGCTTCGCAGCAAAAGTCATCTCTCACTCATTCCGTCGCTCCTCCTTTCAAAATCAAAACCGCACGGACGCTTCGGGCCTCGTCGACAACTTCGGCCCTCCGCTGTGCCGGGTTTTGATTTTGTTCGGACGGGCTTTTTTCTTTCAGCCGGACGATTTTTTGCTTGAAATAATCCCGATCTTCCTCTATGATTGCAGCAGGACGCAGCTGCGGCTCCGCAGGACGCGGGAAGCGCGGCCGGGCAGCGCGGCGCGTCCGTCAAAACCGTCAAAAACCATCGCCGATAAAGGAGAAAAGAAAATGAAACAAACCATTCTCAGAAAGTACGCACGGCTGATTGCCCGGATGGGCGTCAACATCCAGAAGGGCCAGGACGTCATCATCTATTGCCAGCTCGACCAGCCGAAGTTCGTGGAGCTGCTGGTGGACGAATGCTACAAGGCCGGGGCCCGTTATGTCAAGGTGGAATTTTTCCACCAGCCGATCTACAAGCTGGATGTCCGGCATCAGACCGTCAAGACCCTTGCCAAGGTCGAGGAGTGGGAAAAGGTCCGGCTCCAGCACTACGTGGACACACTGCCCTGCACCATCAGCCTGGTCTCCTCGGACCCCGACGGTCTAAAGGGCATCAACCAGGGCAAGGTCGCCAAGGCCGACCAGAAGAGCTGGCCCATCGTCAAGCCCTACTACGATCAGATGGAGAACAAGCAGCAGTGGTGTATCGCGGCCGTGCCCGGCGCGGCCTGGGCCAAGAAGGTTTTCCCCGGCCTTAAAAAGAATCAGGCCATCGAAAAGCTCTGGGAGGCAATCCTCTTCACTTCTCGCGCCGACGGCGAGGATCCCATCGCCGCCTGGGAGGCCCATAACAAGGATCTGCATGATCGCTGCGAATACCTGAACAGCCTGGGCATAGCCGAGCTGCGCTACCGGGGCGACAACGGCACGAACCTGACCGTCGGCATGATCCCCGAGGGGACCTTCCTGGGTGGCCAGGAGACCACGATCGCCGGCCTGCCCTTCGACGCGAACATCCCCAGCGAGGAGTGCTACACCTCTCCCATGCGAGGCAAGGCCGAGGGCATCGTCTACGCCACCAAGCCCCTCAGCTACAACGGCGAGCTGATCGAGAACTTCTCCGTCCGCTTCGAGGGCGGCAAGGCCGTGGAGGTCAAGGCCGAGAAGAACCAGGCCCTGCTGGAGCAGATGATCGGCATGGACGAAGGCGCCGCCTATCTGGGCGAGTGCGCCTTGGTGCCGGTCAATTCCCCGATCTCCGAGTCCGGCTTGATCTTCTGGGATACCCTGTTCGACGAAAACGCCGCCTGCCATCTGGCTCTGGGCATGGGCTTCACCAACACGATCCGCGGTTTTGAGAGCAAGACGATCGATGAGTGCCGGGCGATGGGAATTAACGACTCCATGGAGCACAACGATTTCATGATCGGCTACGAAGGCCTGGACATCGACGCGGTGACGCGGGACGGCAAAGTCATTCCCATCTTCCGCCGCGGC
>JAFZQE010000025.1 GCA_017552325.1 Oscillospiraceae bacterium | reverse complement strand
TGGGCGATGGTGTTCTTCTGCAGCATGCCGCGGACAGCCAGGCGCATGGCCAGCTCGGGCTTCTTCTGCATCAGGATCTTGTACTGGGTCTCCTTGAGGCCGCCGGGGTAACCGGAGTGGGTGCGGTAGTACTTCTGCTCCAGCTTCTTGCCGGTCAGGACGGCGTCCTTGGCGTTGATGATGATGACGTAATCGCCGCAGTCAACGTGCGGGGTGTAGTCGGTCTTGAGCTTGCCGCGCAGCAGGTCGGCGGCGAGCGCAGCGGTCTTGCCCATGGGCTTGCCGGCTGCGTCAAGGACGTACCACTTGCGGGCGACGGTCTCCTTGGTGAGCATGGTCGTGGACATGTTTGCTTTGCCTCCATATTGAATAGTAAAATGTTTTGACAATCTCAGCGTCGGCGGGTAAAATGGAGCCGGATCGTGCGGCCTCCGCCGGACGCGCTCATCTTTTATAACACAGGAGTCAAGCCCTGTCAACGACTTTTTTCAAAGATTTTAATTCTGATTTTCAAATCTCCCGAATTCTCGCAAATCCTACCGAATCCTCCCAAATGCTGAATTCGATTTTTCGTTTTTTTGCCTCCCTTTCTGTCATCCTGAGCGAGCGAAGCGAGCCGAAGGATCTGTTTCCCTCAGATTCTTCGTCACTTTGTTCCTCAGAATGACGGAGGGATAGACCAGTCTGTTTTTTCGGAGTGCTGTATGAACGACCTGCTCAACGATTTCACCGGCACGGTGCGCCGCGCCGTGGACGACTACCGCATGATCGAGCCGGGCGACCGCGTGGCGGTCGGCGTCTCGGGCGGCAAGGACAGCCTGGTGCTGCTGCTGGCGCTGGACCATCTGAAAAGCTACTACCCCAAGCCCTTCGAGCTGGAGGCCGTGACGGTCGAGCTCGGCTTCGAGGGCATGGACTTTTCGCCGGTGGCGGCGCTGTGCGAGACGCGCGGCATCCCTTACACCTGCCGGAAGACCGACATCCGGGAGGTCGTCTTCGACGTGCGGCAGGAGGAAAACCCCTGCTCGCTCTGCGCGAAGATGCGCCGCGGCGCGCTCAACGGCATCCTGAAGGAGCGCGGGCTGAACAAGCTCGCCCTCGGGCACCACTTTGACGACGCGGTGGAGACCTTCCTGATGAGCCTGCTGCTGGAGGGGCGGCTGAGCTGCTTCCAGCCGGTCACCTTCCTCGACCGCAGCGGCGTCACGCAGATCCGCCCGCTCGTCTACGCCGGGGAGCAGAAGATCGCCAGTCTCGCCCGGAAGCTCGAGCTGCCGGTCGTGGAGAACCCCTGCCCGATGGACAAGACCAGCAAGCGGTACGAGATCAAGCTGCTCCTCGCGCAGCTCGGGAAGGACTACCCCGACATGAAGAGCAAGATCGTCAGCGCGATGCAGCGCCTGCCACTCAAGGGTTGGGCCGTGGAAAAGTAAGCGGCGGATAAAAGAAGCCGTCCCTCTCGGGACGGCTTCTCCTGTTTTTTATTCGCTGACGCGACCGCAGACGAAAAAATGCGTGTATATGGGTGAAAGCGCTTTCAATAAAGAAGGAAAGGAGGACGGGAGTATGGAGGACGAGCAGATCCTCGCGCTGTTTTGGCAAAGGGACGAACGGGCCATCGCGGAGCTTGACGCCAGATACGGCGCCTACTGCCGCCGGATCGCCCTGCGGATCTTATGCAGTGCCGAGGACGCGGAAGAAACGGTCAGCGACGTCTGGCTGCGCGCCTGGAATGCAATTCCGCCGCAGCAGCCCCGTGTGCTGTCCGCCTGGCTCGGCCGGGTAACGCGCAATCTGTCGATCTCCCGCGCGAGGGAAAAGCAGGCCCAAAAGCGCGGCGGACAGCTTGAGCTGGCACTCGAGGAACTGAGCGAATGCATCCCCGCTCCTTTCTCAACGGAAGGCGAAGCGGAGGCGCGGGCGCTGGAGCAAAGCGTGGCGGAGTTCCTGCGCGCGCTGGAGCCGGGACAGCGAGATGTATTTCTTGCCCGCTACTGGTATCTGGCGTCCGTAGAGGAAATCTGCCGGAAGACCGGCTTTTCTCAAAGCAAGGTCAAATCCATGCTTCAGCGCATCCGCAGCCGTCTTCGCAGGTATTTACAGGAGGAGGGTTATTTATGACGTCTTTTGAGCTTCTGCGGGCCGTGTCCGCCGCCGATGACGAGGCCTTGCTGTCCGCGGAGTCCCTCCTCGGCAGAGAGGAGCTTTCATTGAAAAAACGCAAAACCACCCGTATCGTCCGCACGCTGCTGATTGCCGCCGTCCTTGCGGCGCTGTTCGGCGTCACGGCAGTCGCCGCCGGATGGCTGACGCCGAATCCGGCCGTTTCTGAGGATTCCGTCGTCTACCGCGTCGAGCGGCAGGAGGACGGCAGCGTCCTTTATGTACCTGAAGAGGAAGCGCGACATATCAGTTTAACGCGCTTTCAGTTGATCCCCGAGGATTTGGAGCCAGCCATCCGCGAAAAGGCGAAAAACAATCTGGCCGCCTGGGAGGAATACCGCAACGGCGCCCAACTGCTCAACAGTGAGCTGCCGGACGAATTCCTGCCCCCGGAGGGCTCCAACTCTGTAGCTATGGAGAGCCATGACGACGGCGGCGTAACGTTGCGCTTCTACTGCAGCATTCCCGACGGTTCTCTGCCCGGGCAGCAGAGGCTGGAGCTGATCGAGGCGCGCCGTCTCACGCCCGAGCAGGCAGAGGAATGGAGGCACATCACGGCGCAGCATCCGCTCTCGGAGCTGCTGGAGAAATATAGCCTGAAGATGCGCGGCGATCTGCGTTCCGACCATCAGATGAAGAGCCTGGACCACGTTCGGTCGGCTTCGGAGGAAAAGGGCCAGCTTTCCGTCCCGGAGAGCATTCTGAACGACGGGCGCTATCTCAGCAACGCAGAGATTGCCGCGCGGACAGAGGCGCTTTTCTGCCATGCGCCGCTGTTCGCATCGATGCCGTCTGACTTTGACCAAGTATACTGGTTCGACTCGGGCGATTTCTGCCTCAGTTTTGATCTGGTGCTGTCCAACGATATACCTGTCAAGTGCTGTGCCTATGTAGGGCGCTACGACGTGTTCCACACCGGAGACGAGATCTTCTGCGTGATCCCCAACATTCCGGACGGCATCAGCCTGCGCTGCACCGCGGCGGACGGAACCGAACTGAGCGTTCTCCTGTTTGGGAAAGACGCCGTGCTTTACTCGTTCCTGCCGGATGCCTATTTCTGCGAGCATGTCCACTGTGACCGGGCGCTGACGGAGGGCGATCTCCAGCAGATCGCCGATTTTCTCAACTGCGGTGCCATCGGCGTCAACTGATCGGATCCGAAGAAGCTTTGAAAGATCCTTCGCTTCGCTCAGGATGACAATAAGGAAACCCGCCCGGGAGATTTCTCCCGGGCGGGTTCTTTTTGCGGGCGGCAGATTGCCGCCCCTGCGTATTTAATTCCGAATTCTCTAAGCACTACGCACTAAGCACTACGCACTACGCACCCGTCAGTCCCACATGCCGGGGGCGGCGCTCGAGGCGCTGACGGTGAGGGTCGCGGCGGAGCTGTAGACATAGCCCGCGTCGTTGGAGACCCTGCAGCGGTACTGATAGCCGCTGCGGAAGCTCTTGGCCTCGACGGAGAGGGTCTTCGTCGTCGCGCCGGTGCCGCTGCACTTCTTCCACTCGCCGGTGGAGCTGGTGCGGTAGTACCACTGGTAGCTCGTCGCGCCGTCGGCCGCGACGGTGAACTTGACGGTCGTGCCGGAGGCCGCCGTCTTGCTCTTCGGCTGGGTCGTGATCACGGGCTTCGTCGACACGGTCAGCGTCGCCGCGCTGGTGTACACGTAGCCCATCGCGTTCGAGATCCGGCAGCGGTACTGGTAGCCGTTCCGCTTCGTCTCGGCGGTGATCTTCAGGGTCGCCGTCGTGGCGCCGGTCGCCGAGCTCTTCGCCCAGCTTCCCGTGCTGCTGGTGCGGTAATACCACTGGTAGTTCGCCGCGTCCTCGGCCGCGACGGTGAAGCTCGCCGTCTTGCCCACATAAGCCTTCACGCTCTTCGGCTGGGTCGTGACGGTCGGCTTGGGCATGACGGTCAGGGTCGCCGCGTTCGAGGTCTCGGTGCCGACGCTGTTGGTGACCTTGCAGCGGTACTGATAGCCGTTTCGCGCCGTGGTGGCCGTGACGGTGAGGGTCGCGGTCTTGGCGCCGGTCTGGCTGCTGTTGGCCCAGGTGCCGGAGCTGCTCTTGCGGTACTGCCACTGGTAGCTCGTCGCGCCGGTCGCCGCGACGGTGAAGGTCACGGTCTTGTCCGGCAGGCTGGTGACGGACGCCGGCTGGGTCGTGATGGTCGGCTTGGAGAGGATCGTCAGGGTGGCCGGCTCGGAGGCGACGGTCGTCGTGCCGCCGGTCACGAGGCAGCGGTACTGGTAGCCGTCGCGGAAGGTCTCGGCCGTGATCGGCAGGAGCGGGGTCTTGTTGCCGGTGCCGCTGCTGTTTTTCCATGCGCCGCTCGCGCTCGTGCGGAACTGCCACTGGTAGCTCAGCGGGGCGGAGCAGCTCGCCTCGACCTGGAAGTAGACGCTCGCGCCCGCCTTGACGTTCGCGCTCTGCGGCTGGGCCGTGATCGCGGGCGCGGCATAGTTGTAGTGGATCGTCGCTCCCGTCAGCGGCTCGTTGCCGTCGCCGATTCCGATCGCGTTCCACGCCGCCTGCGTGCCGGGGTAATACACGTCCGTCAGCGTCGTGCAGTTGATAAAGGCACTTGCACCGATGCTCGTCACGCTGTCAGGGATCGTCACGGCAGTCAGCGATACGCAGCCGGTGAACGCATAGTTTCCGATGCTTGTCACGCCGTCCGGGATCGTCACGCTTGTCAGAGACGGGACGGTATCGAACGCATAGTTTCCGATGCCCGTCACGCCGGCCGGGACCGTATAGCTCGCGCCGGTCTTCCCCGCGGGATAGCAGAGGAGCAGCTTCTTGTCCTTCGTGAAGAGGACGCCGCCGGCAGAGCAGTAGGCCGGGTTGCCCGCCGCCACCGTGACGCCCGTCAGCGAGGAGCAGCAGCTGAACGCAAAGTCTCCGATCTCCGTCACGCTTGCCGGGATCGTCACCGCCGGCAGCGATTCGCAGTACAGGAACGCCCCTTTTCCGATCTCCGTCACGCCGTTTCCGATCGTCACGCTTGCCAGCGACGTGCAGTTGTAGAACGCATAGTCTCCGATGTACGTCACGCTGTCCGGGATCGTCACACCCGTCAGCGAGGTACAATTCCGGAACGCATAGTCTCCGATGTACGTCACGCTGTCCGGGATCGTCACGCCCGTCAGCGCCGTGCAGTTGCAGAACGCACTGCTTCCGATGCTCGTCACGCCGTTCCCGATCGTCACGGCCGTCAGCGAATAGCAGTTGTAGAACGCATAGTCTCCGATGTACGTCACGCTGTCCGGGATCGTCACGCCCGTCAGCGCCGTGCAGTTGCAGAACGCATCATCTCCGATTTCCGTCAAGCCGTTCCCGAAGCTGACGTCTTTCAGCGACGTGCAGAAGTGGAACGCAAAGCCTTCGAGGCTCGTCACGCTGTCCGGGATCGTCACGCTTGTCAGCGACTTGCAGTTGCTGAACGCACTGTTTCCAATGCTCGTCACGCCGTCCGGGATCGTCACGTCCGTCAGCGCTAAGCAGTAGTAGAACGCCTCGCTTCCGATGCTCGTCACGCCGTCCGGGATCGTCACGTCCGACAGATAGCTGCAGTTCATAAACGCATAGTCTCCGATGCTCGTCACGCCGTCGCCGATCAGCACGGTTTGAATGTTTTTGCGGCTGTCATACCACGGCGCGGTACCGGTACCGAATTCGTCCATATCCCCTGTGCCGGAGATGAGCAGGAGCGTGCCGTCGAGCATCCAGCGCAGCGAGTCGCCGCAGTCGCCGCCGGTCAGAGCAGTCCAGGTCAGAGTCCCGCCGTACTGCTGTCCGACGACGCCCGTCCCCGTCCAGGATCCGTCGCCGTTGACATAGCAGATGGTCGCCGTGACGCCATAAAAGCAGTTGCTGTTGATGTTGGGGGCGTGGCCGAGGAATCTTACCTTGGTCAGCGCGCTGCAGTTCTGGAAGGCTTTAAGTCCGAGCACAGACAGATTGGCAGGAAGATCGACGGAGGTCAGCGCCGAGCAGTTCTGGAAAGCGTAAGGCCCGACCTCGGTCAGCGATCCGGGCAGGCTGACGCTGACGAGCGCGGACATGTTGCGGAAGGCATACTGGCCGATCAAGGTCACGCCATTGCCGATCCGCAGCGAAGTGATCTCGCTCCGGTACTGGTAAAAGGGCGGATTGCTGTCGGGATAGTGCGGGATCGCGCCGCTGCCGGTGATCTCCAGCAGGCCGTCGTCGTAAAGCGTCCATGTCAGATTGCCGATGGTGCCGCTGTCCTTGACCGCCGCCATCGGCTCGGCCGCTTCAGCGGGCGGCTCGGCCTCCGTTTCGGCGGGCGGCTCGGGCTCGGCCGGGGCCTCCGGGTCGATGATAACGATCGGCTCCTCGCCGGGCTCCTCCTCAATGTCGATGATCTCGATGTCCTCGGCGGCGGCCGCCGGGATCAGCGACAGCGCCATCACAAGGCAGAGCAGCAGGGCTAACAGTCGTTTCATAAGCGTTTCCTCCTCTTGGATGCAGAATTATTGAGAAATGCCGACTTTTTCCTGTTTATCAGTATATCTGCCCGCGGCGGGGAAAGTTAAGAATCCGCGCGCGGAAAGCGTCGAAAGGGCAATTTGTCCAAATCCCGCCCGGTGATTTGGTGCAAGATGACGGTGGGCGGCCCCCGCGTGTCATCCTGAGCGAAGCGACGTGTCATCCTGAGCGAAGCGAAGGATCTTTTCAAGATTCTTCGGCGCGGACAGGCAAGGATCGTCGCGCGCTTCCCGCGCGTCGCTATGCGCCTCAGAATGACAGCGCAGGGGCGGCAACCTGCCGCCCGTATTCGTAGGGGCGGGGCGTCCAGCCCATGTCCGGACCCGCTTTCGCAGAGATTCGCGGGAGGGGCAAGCCCCTCCCCTACCTGTAATCTGTCAGCCAGGCGTAGGGGCGGGGCGAAACAGAAAAGCCATCCCGAACGGGATGGCTTCTCCTTTTTTCTGCCCGTCAGAGCAGGCCCTTTTCGCGCAGAACTGCGGCGAGCTGCGCCTCCTGATCGGGCGTGAGCCTGCCGTACCAGTCCGAGGCGCGGATCGCCTCGTAGACCCCGGCCGGGTCGTCGCTCCCCTGCAGCGCGGCGACCCAGGACGAGAGGAGCTGGAGGGGCACGCCCGTCCCCGTCTCGCCCGTCGGCGCGGTCCCGGCGCCGTAGCCGGTCGGCTCCCCGGGCGCGGTCGCGCGGATGAATTCCTCGTACTGCCCCTCGGTCCAGCCCAGGGCCTCAAGCTGCTCGGGCGTCAGCGTCAGGCCGTATTCCAGCAGCAGCTTCGCCGCCGCGGCCAGCTGCGAGCGCTCGGCCTGGCGCGCGGCGAAGGTCGGCTCGCCGCCCGGCAGCGTGCCGCTCAGGCTCGCCAGGCTCAGCTCGGTCTCCACGCCGAACTTCTCGAGCTGAAAGGCGTACTCCGCCTCCCAGCGCGCCAGCTCCGTGTTGAACTGCTCGACGCTCAGGTTCTTTTCCTTCGCCCAGCGCTCCAGCTCCAGCAGCGCCGAGAGCTGCTTCTGCGTCAGCTCGAGCACCGCGTCCGCCTTCTGAAACTCGCCCTGACGGCGCAGCTCCTCGATGCGCTGCGCGGTCTCGGTCGCCAGGCGCTGCTGCTCGCGGCTGACCTGCTGCCGGTTGACGGCCGCCGTGTTCTGCACGGAGGCGTACTGCGCCTGCCCGATGCCGCCGCGGTCGCCGCGCAGCTCCGCGTAGAGCGCCGTGCTGTCCATGGCCTGCCGCTCGTCGATCGCGATCTGGTCGCGGCGGGTCTGAAAGCCTTCCTGCGCCTCTTCCTCGGCCTTTTTGAGCGCCAGCGTGCCCTCCTCGACCGTCCGGTCGATGCGCCCCTCGGCCTCCGCGCGCGCCGCCTCGCTCATCTCCTCGATCTGCCGGCGCTCGTCCTCGACCTCGACCGCCGGGACGCGTTCGAGCTCCGGCGCGGACGCCCCGGTCTCCGCGGCCGCCGCCCCGACGGGGGCCGGCTCCTGCGCCTCCTGCTTCTTCCGGCGCGTCTGTTCGGTTTTTTCCTTTTCTTCTGTCGCCATAGTTCCTCCCTGCCGCAAAGGCGCCCGGTCGGGGCGCCTTCCCTTATTCCTTCCCGGCGGCGTCCGTCAGCCCTTCGGCCAGCAGATAGCCCACTACCGCCGCGCCCTGCAGCAGCACGCCGGACACGGTGTCAGCCGTGCTCTGCGCGCCGCCGAAGGCGACGATCAGGCCGCTGACGAAGGCCGCCAGCGCCAGCCAGAATTTCCGGCTCGTCAGTTTACGTTTCCAATTCAAATCCGGTCCCTCCAAGTTTCTCTCAGGCTCCCCTGAAAGGGGAAGATTCCCCCGGCGGGGGAAATGTCCGCGAAGCGGACAAAAGGGGGGGCGGACGCTGTCAGCAAAGCTGACTGAGGGGTCCTCCATTCCGCATCGCCTCACGCGCCGAGGAGCATCCGCACCAGCACGCCGACCAGCGCCGTACCGATCACGCCGACGCCCCAGAGGATCGCGGAGAGCTTGGTGTTGATCACGGCAAATTCGGTGTCCTTCTTCGCCATCCGCTCCTCGAGCGCGGTCACGCGCCCGGCCAGGGCTTCCAGCTCCGTCATGCGCTCACCCCCAGCAGCTTTTTCCATGTCCCGCTGCCGCAGAGCCCGTCCGCGGCGAGGCCGCCGTCCCGCTGGAAGCGGCGCAGCGCGGCCCCGGTGTTCGCGCCGAAGTCCCCGTCCGCGCCGTCCGGCCCGCAGCCGAAGCCGCGCGCGATCAGGATGCCCTGCATCGCCCGCACGCTCTCGCCGCGCGAGCCGAAGCCCAGCAGCGGCAGCGTGATCGCGCCGCCGGACGGAGTTTCCTCTCCGCCGCTCTCTCCGGCGGCGGAGGCGTAGTCCGGGCAGGCGAAGCCCGCCAGATACGCCCAGTCCTTCGGCACGCTCCGGCGGCGTACAGCGTCGGAGCTGTTGCCCTCGATCACCGTAAAGCCCGCGCCGCCGGCCTCGCTCATGAGGCCCACGTGGTCGGCAAGGCCGTCGCCGTCCCAGTCGTAAAAGACCAGGTCGCCGGGTCGGACGCCGCCGCCGTCCCTGTGAAACTGGCCGCGGGCGCGGTAGAGGGCGATCATCGCCTCGCAGGCGCATTCCGGCAGCAGCACGGCGCTCAGCCCCTCCATCTGCCCGACGGCGGAAACGAAGGCCGCGCACCAGGGGTCGCCGTCGCGCATGCGATAGCCGCGCGGCAGCGGCGAGAGGCTGTTGTAGGCCTCCAAAACGCGCAGGTAGCCGCCGTCGGCCTCGTTCAGACCCAGCAGCGACTCCGCCCGTCGGACGATGCGCAGCCTCAGTTCGCTTTCCGTCATGCTCACACCTCCGTATAGCCGCCGCCCCGGTCGAGGAAGAGCCGCGCCGGAACGAAGGCGCTGCCGGTGTCCAGCAGGATGCGGCAGGGCACGATCGCGCTGCCGGTGTCGAGCCGCAGCAGGCCCACGCGCCGGGCCGTCGCGGCGATGCTCACGGGCCCGGACACGATATGGATCACGTTCTCGGCGTGGGGCACGCCGTTGAGCGTGTGCGTCAGCAGCAGATAGCCCGGCAGAGTCTGAAAGTCGACGGTCAGCCGGTCGCCGTCATAGAGCGCCGCGCCGGTGTGGACCTCCATGCCGTTTCGCCAGACCCTCACGAACGTGCCCTGCCCGGCGCTGATCGTCAGCGGGTAATGGCCGCTGGCGGCCGACGCCGCGACGGCGACGTCGCCCGTAACCGTGTAGGAGCCGCCGATGAAGTTCTCCCCGTTGACCGTGTGCGTGGTCAGCACATAGCCCTCGCTCGCGAGAAAGACGATGCTCAGCACGTCGCCCCAGTTCAGCGCGGCGCCCGACGCGAGCGAAACGCCGCCGCGCCGCACGAGGATCGAGCAGCCCGTGCCGGCGCTGAGCGTCAGCGTGAACTGCCGCGTCTCCTCGAAGAGCGCCGTGCCGTTCAGGCCGAAAAAGCTCAGATAGTAGCTCTGGTCGCGGTAGAGGCGGGCCGTCACGTCCAGCTCCGCCTCGGCCCGGCCCTGCGCGTCGTGGTCGAGGCTCAGCGTCCACCGCAGCGCCTCGCCGCTCGTCCCGTCGCAGAGATCGTGCCAGTTTTCGTCGGCCGACAGATCCGCATAGACGTTGAGCGAGGACAGGCCGCTTCCGCCGCCGCTGAAAAAGGTGCCGCCGTTGATGCGCAGCAGGGCGTTGTCCAGCAGATAAAAGCGCCCGCCGAGCGTGGGCGCGCGGCACTGCAGCGTGAGCGTGAGCGCGCTGCGGTTGAGCGACGGGTCATAGCTGCTCTCCAGCTTCATGCGCAGCTGCGCCGCCGCGCCGAACATGCCGTTGTCGTCCCAGCCCGCGGCGCCGGGCACATAGATGATCGCCATCGCGCAGCCTCCTTACTCGGTCTTGACGAGGAAGATCCGCCCCGCGACGCCCGGAGACGGGAGCTGCGACACGCTGTCAAACACGTGCACGCCCTGGCTCAGACGGATCGCGCCGGCAGGCGCAAAGCCCTCGGAGAAGTTGTTGAGATAGCCCGCAGGCGCAAGTCCCTCGCCCTCGAGGCTCCAGATGTTCGCGTCCCACTTCTTCAGACGCACGCTGCAGAAGCGGCTGCCGAGCGCGGTCGCGCCGGCGCAGAGGAGCGTCACCTCCGGCGCGGCCTCGAAGCTGATCTTGCCTCCGCCGCGGCGGAAGACCGTGATCTCGGTCCCCGTCGGGAAGGCGGCGTCGGCGTTGGCCGGGATCGTCAGCGTGATCGCGCCGCTGTTTGTGCAGTAGAGCGCCTTGCCTTCGTCGCTCAGCGCGAGGCTGCGCGAGCTGCTGACAAAGATCTTTTTGCGGCTGAGCTGCGAGGGCTTGACCTTGCCGCTGACCAGGTCCGCCTTGTCGTCGAGCACGCCGGAGGCGAGCTTGTCCGCCGTGACCGCCCCGTCGGCAAGCTTGGCGGAGGTCACCGCGCCGGAGGCCAGCTTGGCGGAGCTGACCGCGCCGGAGGCGATCTTCGCCGCCGTCACCGCGGCGTCGGCGAGCTTGGCCGTCGTCACCGCCAGATCGGCCAGCTTCGCCGTCGTCACGGCCAGGGCCGCCAGCTTCTCCGCCGTCACGGAGCCGTCCGGCAGCTGTCCCAGCGCCGTCTCGCTCAGCTGCGCCTGCACCAGCTCGATCGCGTTCTGGATATCGGATGCGTTGACGCCTTCCGTGGCGCTGAAGGGGATGTTTGCCGCGCTCAGTTCTCCGACGAGGCGGTTGAGGGCGTCGCGCGCCTCGTCGAAGAGGATCTGCATGTCGTCGCGCACCTGCTCCTCGTTTTCCTCAAAGGTCGGGAAATCCTCGGGATCCCTCCAGCTTTTGCTGTACTGAAATGTGCTCAGAGCCATTATCTCTGCCTCCCTTGTTCGTTGTAAAACACCTGCGCCGAGACCACCGACAGGTCCTGCCCGCGCGCGCTGTTGCTCAGGCGCATCGTGAAGTGCTTCACGCCCCGGCAGGCGCAGCGCCGCCGGAAGATCATCGCGAAGCGCCGCCCGTTGAGGGCGCGGAAGCTCAGGTTGCGCGGCGAGAGCAGCCAGCTCCAGGCCCGCAGCTCGGTCGGATCCTCGCGCTGGCCGCAGTCGGTGATGTAGCGCAGCGAGGCGCTCGCGTTGGTGTCCGAGCGAACGGCGAGGATCACGGAGTTGACGTTCTTCAGCCGGTCGTAGCTGCCGAAGTGCTCCGTGGCGAAGCGGTAGACCTTCTCGATGCCCTCCCCGTAGTCGGCATAGACGCGCGCGAAGACGCTCAGGCGGCCGCTGCCGTCCAGATGGCAGAGCTTCTCCCCGTCCAGAGAAAAAGCGCGGGCGTCGATGTCCGTCCAGTAGAACCAGGAGGGGTCCCCGGGCTCGGACAGCTCGTAGTCCCAGACCCAGGCGTGGCCGTTCGCGGCGACCAGATAACGGTGTCCGTCGTCGCAGGCGCAGGCGGTTCCCTGCTTCAGGTCCCAGAGCAGGCCTTTGCGCATGTCGTCGCCGCCGTTGATCTTGCGCGAGATGCAGCGCACGTTGTTCTCATAGGCCGCGCTGCTGTCGTAGAGGCGCAGCGCGCCGTGGCGGCTGTGCGCCCAGACGAGGTTGTTCTCCACCAGCCGGATCGTCTGCGGCAGGTCGCAGCCGAGCTCGCTGTTGATCGGCACATAGGGCATCTCGAGGAGGCTGCGCCCGTCCAGCGTCGTCTCCGAGACGGCCGTGCGGCCGAGGGAATCGGTCTTGAACACGATCAGGTAGCTCTGCTGCTTGCCGAAGCCGGTGATCGCCTCGCTGCTGTCGCCGGCGAGCTGATACTGGAGCATCGGGAAGTAGCCCGGGTCCATGACCGCGTGGCTGCCGTTCCAGAAATAGGCGTTGGGCTGGCTCTCGCTGCCGCCGAGCACCACGCACAGCGAGCCCGTCCCGCCGCCGCAGACGGCGGCGCAGGAGCAGCTCATCACGCTGTTGTAGGCCTCGGCATTTGCCTTGGCGTAGGTTATGTGCACCGTGTTGTTGGTCGGCGGGTCCGTCACCGGCGGCGCGGAGGCGAAGGTCAGCGTCCCCGCCGAGGCGTCGAGCGTGTAGGCCGAGGCAGCGAGGCTCACGCCGTCCACCGTGACCTCCTCCACACCGTCGACGTTCCCGACCGGCAGATGATAGACCGTCACGCCGCTCTGCGCGTTGTACCAGACGGTCTTGTTCGGCGAGAGGCGGTTTTCCGGCTGATAGAGGTCGCCCGCGCCGCTGCCGGGGTCGGCGTTGATGACGGTGACGGGCGTATAGGCCGGCACCGCCGCCGCGGCGAGGCCGCCTCCCTCCTGCGCCGAGACCGCGACGTAGCCGCCCCGGTTCTTGTAAAAGAGCGACTCGTTGTGAATGAAAAAGCTGCCCGCCTGCTGCGTCAGGCCGGTCTTCAGCACGCTCACGGTCTTCTCCTGCAGGTCGTAAGCGTACAGCTTGCTGCCCGCGTGAAAGACCAGACAGCCGTGGAAGGGTCTGTCCGCCATCGCCAGACCTTTGCCGCGGGCCGTTCCGTTCAGCCAGAGCTGGCCGTCGCGGCAGTTGAGCGTGCCGTCGCGCCAGATCAGGTTCATCATCTCCGGGCTCTCGCTGCGCCGCAGGCGGTAGTCCAGCTCCCAGAGATTCAGCCCGCCGGAGAGCCGCTCATAACTCAGGCTGCGCTCGCTTTTCGGCGAGGGCAGCGCGATCTGCCTTCCGTATGCCATCGCGCGCCCTCACCACAGCTCGCCGCAGTCAAAGCCGGCGTAGGCGTCGCGCACGCAGCCCTCCTCGGCGAAGGCCGCCTCGGAAAGGCGGCTGAGCCTGCTCTCCCATTCGTTGTGCAGCGCGGCGTAGCGGTAGGCGTCGTCGTAGAGCACCAGCTGCCCGGCGATGAAATAGGGGATCGCCGTGTGCGTGTCCGGGCTGTTGTCCAGCGGCGCGTCGTCGTCCGGATCGCTGCCCAGCGAGACCGGATAGCGCCAGTATTCGAGCCAGAGCCCGTGCTCCCCGGCCGGCAGCAGCAGCTGCCGGCCCAGCAGGCGGCAGCCGCCGCAGCGGCCGCGCTCGTCCGGGCGCAGCAGGCCGCCGCTTTTCACCCGCCAGCAGTCGGCGGGCAGGGCATAGGCCGTCCAGCCGCCCTGCTCGCTGTGATCCAGCGCATCCAGGCACACGGCCGCCGGGATCTTCCGCACCGTGGTCGCGATCTGCATGACCGCGTCGTCGGCCAGCGTCGGGATCGCCTTCAGAAGATCCGCCTGCCCGTTGTAGCTCGGCGGGATCTCGACGCCGCCGATCGTCCCGGCGTTGATGAGCCGCAGCGCGGCCCGTTTGACCTGTCCGTAGGTCATCGTGTCACCTCCAGTGAATCCCGCCCGCCCTCCCGCGGGACTGTTTATCCGATATTGAGGACTGTGGTACCGACGGCGATGGGCTTGTTGGCGGCGTCCAGCTCCGCCACGCGCAGGAACTTCATGCCCGAGGCGGGCGTCAGCTCCGTGCTGTCGGCCGTCAGCTCCGTCCAGGCGCTGAGGGTGACGGCGGTGCCGTAGATCGCGGCGGGCAGCGCGTCAGCCGTGGCGGCTATCGCGTACACGCGCTTGACGCCCTCCTTCGCGCCGTTGACGAAGAGCAGGGTCTTGCCGGAGGCGCTCGCGGAGGTCATCAGGCTCAGGCTCTTCATCCCGGCCTGCCCGCCGTGCACGTAGACGGCGTTGATCTTCTCGTTGAGCACGAAGCAGTCGTAGATGAAGCGGCCCTCGACCAGATAGCCGGAAATGCCGGGAGGATTGTCGTGGATCTTGTACTCCTCCAGCTGCTGCGGCGCGGCGGCGGCCACGGCGTGGGTGATGATGAAGGCCGTGCCGGCGGGCAGATGGTTGGAGGGCACCTTGACGATGCGGCAGCCGTCGACCTCGCCGATCACGCCGCGCGCGAGCATGTCCTGCGAGGCGTCGCCGTACTTGACGAAGGCGGCGTCCTGCTTGAGAAGATTGGCGAAGCGATAGCTGCAGAAGGCCACGCGGCCCTTGCAGGGCACGCTGTTGTCGCCCAGCTTCTCCATGCCGGCGAGGAAGGCGGCATAGGCGTTGGTCTTGTCCAGCGGATCGTCGGAGAAGTTTCCGGCGGCGACGGCGCTGTCGGCCAGGGTCTTGAACACGTAGGTGTCGAATTCCGGCACGACGACCTCGCGGATCTGCCGGGCCAGGGCGCGGCCCGCGTCGGAGACCATCTCCGACTGGAGCTTGTCGCCCTTGTCGATGATGAAGGTGAAGCTGCGGTCGCGGCTGACCTCCAGATTCTGCACGCTGCGGCTCAGATCGGCGGGCACGCCGTAGCGCTGGTCGCCGCTGCGCGTATAGTCGTTCATCTGAACGACCGGGAGGCTGTAGACCATGAAGGTCTTGCCGCCCTTGAACTTATAATCCTTGCTCAGCGCCAGCATGGCCTGAGACTCCTGAGCGAAACGCTCGTCCACCTGCTTGAGGTATCTGCTTGCCAGGTTCATTCCGCCTGCCATGGATCGAATCTCTCCTTTTCGTTTGTTATCCTGAGTGAAGCGAAGGATCTGTCATTCTTCCCCTGTTGAAAGGAAAGATTCTTCGTCGCTTTGCTCCTCAGAATGACAGTGTAATGAATTTTTCGGTTCACCATCCGCTGTTGAAGCCGGAGAGGAAGGGATCGGCGGGTCTGGTATCCGCGCCTCCGCCTCCGCTCACGCCCCGCACCGGCGCGCGGCGCGCGGCGCTCTGTCCGGCCTCGCGGCGGCTGTTTTCCCGCTGCAGAGAGAGGAGCTCCTTCCGGTGCTGCTTTTCCGTCCAGGCGGCGAAGGCCGCCGTCAGCGGACGCTTGCCCCGCAGCGCATCCAGCACAACTTCATTTGGGATGCTGCGGCCCCGCATCTCGGGGAACACGCGCAGCAGCTCCTCGGTCTCCGCGCCGAGGTCGCGCCCGCCCTCCGCCTGCTTCAGCTCGCTGAGCTCGCGGAGGCGGCGCTGGGCGCGCTCGGTGGCCTGCGCCTTCTGCCAGAGGGCGGGCAGTTCGCTCGCGTCGAGCTCCACCTGCCGGTCCTCGTGGTCGACGCGGGCCGTAAAGCGCAGTTTGGCGTCCGCCGCCGGCGATTCGCCCGTGGTGGGGGCCGTCTCCGGCGCTTCCGCGCGCGGCAGGAGGGATTCTTCGCCCTCTTCATCGTCCGCCGTGTCTTCGGAGAAAAGATCCTCGTCCTCGGTCCAGCCCTCGGGCAGCAGGATGTCCTCCTCCGGGGCGGCGGATGCCGCCTGTTCGATATTATCGCTCATTCTACTTCTCCTTTCATGGTGAGAAAGAAATGATAGATTTTTATTGTTTTCTAAGCACTAAGCACTATCTTCGCCGCGCTTTCATCACGGCGCGCTGCGCCACCTTCGGCAGCGCCTCGTAGCGGGCCTGCACCGTGCCGGTCAGGCCGCCGAAGAGCTTGTCCTCGTCGAGCGAGCCGCCCATCGCGGGCGCGCCATCGGCGGGAGCGGCCGGCTCGCTCGCCTGCTCGCGCTCGCGGATGCTCTCGATCAGCTCCTGGCGGCGCGGGATCAGCTTGTCAGGGATGCGCTCAAGGTAGTCGACCAGCTCCAGCACGCCGTCGCGGCGCAGATTGTCCAGGGTCTGCACCATCGCGATCTCGCTGTAGTAGGTCGTCGCGCCGACGTCGGCTGCGATGTTGAGCCAGAGATTCTTGAACTGCGAAAAGTCGAAGTCCTCCGTCACCCGGCGCGTGACCGTGCGCATCTTCATCTGCCCGGTCGCCGGGTCGATCATCGGTCTGCCGGCCTCGTCGGTCTCGGGCTCGGCCATGCTGCGCTCGCGCACCAGCGGGCGGCGGCCGTAGCAGCTGCCCATCATGTCCAGCAATATCGCGCCGATCTGCTCGAGCCACTCGTGCAGCCCGGCCCGCACGTTCTCCAGCGGCACCTCGGAGCTCGACTGCAGCACCATCAGCGCGGAGGTGTTGTCCGGGCGGACGTTGCCCATCTGGGCGTCGGTCGCGCCGAGGCACTCCTTCGTGTAGGCGAGGGCCTTGTCGATGGCCAGCATGATCTGCCCGGACATGTCGGCCGGCTGGATGCTGACGGCCACGTCGCGCAGGCTCATCCCGGGCGGCAGGCAGCGCACGCCGACAGCCGAGCCGATCTCGTTGTCCCAGCCGGCGATCAGGTCGGCGTTGTAGACGGTCTTCGGGAAGCTCTGCAGCTGCAGGTGCCGGAAGACCAGCGCCATCATCGAGTTGATGAAGATCTGGTTCGGCACGATGCCGGTCACGAGCGCGCGGCCGTGGTACTGGTTCTTCTGCTTTTCCCAGTTGCCCCAGGCGATCGGATAGCGGCTCAGGCCGGTGTCCAGATCCTCGTAAATGACCGTGTCCTTCGTCGCCTTGGTCACGCGGATGCGCGTCACGCGGCGCTTTTTCGGCGTGCGCTTCCACAGCGGCTCGCCCGCCGGGCCGAGACGCACGCGGCCCATCTCGTCGCGCTCGGGGATCGGCTCGCCGTTTTCGTCGCAGAGCGTCTCGTCGCCGGGGACCGTCTCCTCCTCCGTGACCTTGGTGTAGAGCAGAACAAAAAGCGCCTTGCCGGTCTTGTCGTCCTCGGGGGAAAGCTCCGTCCGCCCGCCGACGCCGGTCTGATCGCCGAAGTCCGCGTCGGGCAGGATCTCGCCCCGTTCGCCCTTCTTCCGGTATTTCGCCGCCTCGGCCTTCAGGTTCTCCACCGTATCGCGGCCGACGATCAGGATATAGGGCTGGCTCTCCACGTCCGCGACGTTCGGATTGCCGAACATCACGTTGATGCCGTCGACGAGCTCCATCCGAATCTCGCCCCGGCAGCCGCCGAAGGCGCCGCCGTAGGGCAGCGCGTCCGGATCCCAGTAGAAATGCGCGCAGTAGTCGCCGGTCTGCGCGCCGTCCAGCAGGGCCTCGCGCACGCGGTAGTCCATCCTGAACTTCTCGAAGAGGTTGCGGACCTCCGCCGTGGCATAGACGGCGGCGCTGGTCTCCGGGTCGGCCAGGTTTTCGCCGTCGTAGTAGCTCAGCGGCTCGAAGCTCACCGTCACCGCCGAGCTCGTCAGCGAGGCCACGAAAAGCGAGGCGATGCGCTTGATGATGTTGAAGGTCGGGCGGGCGAGGCGGCTCATGGCCTCGGTCTCGGGGATGTGCAGCCACTGGTTGCCCGCGAAAAACTCGACGTTCGTGTTGACGAGCTGATACTGATTGGGCGTCAGCGCGTTGTTGTAGGCCCGGCCCAGCTCGTAATAGGCCCAGGCTTTGTTCCGGTCGGAGCCGCGCTTCATGCGCCGTCCTCCCGCGTCAGGCGCTCCTTGCCGTAGGCCACGTCCGCGTTATAATCCATCAGGATGCGGAAGGCCCGCTGATCGGCCTCGATCTGCCGCAGGCGAGCCTCCTCGTCCGCCTCGGCCGTTTTCGGCGCCTCGATCCGCTCCCGGGCGCGGGCGGCGAAAAAGCCCAGCGCATACAGCGCCGCGCCCAGCAGCAGGCCGATCATCGCGCATACAAATTCCGTCATGTTATCCTCCTGTCGTTCCATTCTAAACGCCCCCATAAGGGTCGAACAGCACGCCCGGGTCGTTGAAGGCGCGCTCCTCGCGTCTTTCCCGGCGCTCGCGCCGCTCGTCCCGCGGCGGCGGCAGCGCGCCTCCGACGAAGATCAGGCGGTTGAGCGCCTGGGTCGCCGCGTCCACCATATCGTCGTGCGCGCCGGAGGGAAAGGCCGCGAACTGCTCGATGAAGTCCTCGGCCCAGGCCGCCTTTTCCGGCACGGGCAGGAACACGTGCCCCGATTCGATGGCCGGCGCAACGGCGTTGACCCGGGCGAGCTTGCCGCCCAGCGGGGTGACCGGGATGCAGAACAGCTCGCGCTGCAGCGTCTGAATGACGGCGGAGCCGTTGGCCTTGTCCTCGATCAGCACCGCGCGGGCGGCGGGATAGAGGCGCGCGGCGGCGCGGATTGCCGCGAGCGTGCCGGGAAAGTCCAGGTGGCGGTTGAGGCAGTAGCGCAGGTAGTAGTTCTCCCCCAGCTTGCCCCAGACTTGCACGCTGACGAAGTCGTTGTTCTCGCCGCCCTTGAAGGCCGCGTCCACGCTGATCAGCTCCGCGGCGAAGCGCGGGATCTCCGCCGGGTCGTAACGCCGCCACCAGGAGCGGGGGATGAGGTTTCCGTCCTCGCGCCGGGGCGAGCACTGGAACAGCGCGGTCCAGGCGCGTCTTCCGCCGCGCGGATCGGCCAGATAGCCCGCCTTGAACTGCCGCAGCCAGTTTTCGTCCTTGCCGAGCTCCGGGCAGAGCGCCTCGCCGGGGCGGCGGCCCATCGGGTCGTTCTCCTCCGCCTCCAGCGGCAGACGCAGCAGCTCCGCGCCGGGCTCGGTCTTCAGGATGCGCGCGGCGAGGTCGTCCTCGTGCCAGGGCGTCATGATCAGGATCACCTTTCCCCCGGCCGCGAGCCGCGTTTTCAGCGAGTTCTGCCACTCCTCCCAGAGCCGGTCGCGGAAGACCGGCGAATCGGCCTCCTGCCGGTTCTTCACCGGGTCGTCGATGACGATCAGCTCCGCGGGGTTGCCGGTAATGCCGGCCATGATGCCGCGGCTGATGAGCCGCCCCCGGCCGTTGTCGAGCTCCAGCTCCTGCGCGCGGTCGATCGCGCCGACCGAAACGCCGAAGAGAGTCGGCCCGAAGGCGCGGAGCTTCTCGCGGTTGCGGCGGCAGAAGCGCTCGGCAAAATCGCTGTCGTAGCCGGCGAGGATCACCCGGCGCTCCGGGTACCGCCCCAGATACCAGGCGGGCAGGCTCTCGGTGACGGTGCAGCTCTTGCCGTGCTGCGGAGGCGTCTCGATCACGAGGACGCCCCCGCCCCCCCGCTCCAGAAAGTCCTGCGCCCGCGCGGCGAGAAACTCGCTCAGCCGCGTGCGCTTCCAGCCCGGCCCCTGCACATAGGCCAGATAGTCGGCAAAATGCCGCCGGGCCAGCTCCCGCGCCGCCAGCTCCGCGAGGATCTCACTGCGCGCCGCCACGGCCGTGTTCCGCCAGCAGCGCCAGGAGCTCCTCGTCGCTCAGCGCCCGCAGCTCCGGCGCGGCCTGCTTTTTCCGCGCCGTCTTCTTCGGCTCCTCCTGCCGCGCCAGGTCGCGCAGGAAGGAGGCGGCCTTCAGATCGCCCCCGAGGGCCTCCTTCCACTGGGCGTACAGCAGCGCGCCGGCCCCGTTGGGCTCCACGCCGCGCGCCTCCAGCTCCAGCCGGAGCTCTTCCTCCCCGCTCAGCGGCGAAGCGAGCAGGTCCTCCGCCTGTCTCTGTATGTCCAGTTTCCGCCTTTTTGCAGCCATGCTCTCTCCGCATCCCCCTTTCCCTCTCGGCTGCATCATAGCGGCGTTTTCGCGAAAGTTCCATGACATGTTTTGTTTGTGATTGCGCAGCGGCGCAAAACGTGGTATGATCGGATCATCAAGGCAAAGGATCGCACGCTTATGAAACGACTGATCAAACTGACGGGCATGCTGCTGGCCCTGCTGATGCTGTTTTCGCTGCTCGCCGCATGCACGGCGGACGAGGCGCTGAAGACCGCTTCGGAGATCGCCGAGCTCCTCGAAGAGACGGATGCGCCCGGCGAGGAGGCGCGCGTCGGCGTCCTGCCCGCCGACACGCCCGAGCCGGAGCCCGCGGAGGCGACGCTTGACGAGGACGGGGTCTACACCACGAAGGACGATCTCGCCCTGTACATCCACCTTTACGGCCACCTGCCCTCCAACTTCATCACCAAGTCCGAGGCGCAGGCCGCCGGCTGGAGCGGCGGCTCGCTCGAGCCCTACTGTCCCGGCAAGTGCATCGGGGGAGACCGCTTCGGCAACCGCGAGGGCCTGCTGCCCTCGGCGAAGGGCCGCACCTGGACCGAGTGCGACGTCAACACCCTCGGCGCCAAGTCGCGCGGCGCGGAGCGCATCGTTTTCTCGAACGACGGCCTGATCTACTACACCGGCGACCACTACGAGAGCTTCCAGCAGCTTTACTGACCGAAAATGACAAGACCCGCTGTCTTCGGACAGCGGGCCCCTTTTGTCGATTTATGTCAATTTTTGGATATTCGACAAAATGCGCGTCGATTTTGAAAAATTCCTCGGCGACTTTTGTCGAAGCCTGTTGAGCGCGCGGGAAGTATAGAATATTATGTAAACAAGAAGTCCGCGGGATTCGACGACTTTCTTTTGTTTCCGAGTGTCATTTATGGTAAATTTGCTTCGACAAGGGGACATTTCCTGTAAAATCATTCACCGCGGGCCAAGCGCCGCACATAGGGAGGAAAAATTATGGAAACCAAGATTCGTATTCTCTTAGCCGATGCCAACGCGGATTTCCGCAATCTGATGAGCGATCTGATCGCCCGCGAGGGCGACATGGAGCTCGTCGCCGCCGTGGACAACGGGGCGGACGCGCTCGCCCTGGCGGCGGAGCGCAAGCCCGACGTCCTGCTGACCGATCTGGTGCTGCTGAAGATGGACGGGCTGGAGCTGCTGCGCCGCCTGCCGGAGGCGGGGCTGAAGATGCCCTGCATCGTGCTGTCGAGCTTTGTCGGCGGGCGGATCGTGGCGGAGTGCTCGGAGCTGGGCGCGGCCTACTTCATGCCCAAGCCCTGCGACGTGCCCACCCTGCTCGAGCGCATCCGCGCGCTGGCCCGGCCGCAGCGCAGCGTGCCGACGCTCGGCTTCGAATCCCCGCGCGACGCGGCCCGCCGCGAGTCGCTGGATCTCGAGGCCACGGTGACGGACATCATCCACGAGATCGGCGTGCCGGCGCACATCAAGGGCTATCAGTACCTGCGCGAGGCGATCATCCTGACGATCAACGACATGGAGATGATCAACGCCGTCACGAAGGTGCTCTACCCCGAGGTCGCGCGCAAGTTTTCCACCACGCCCTCCCGCGTCGAGCGCGCGATCCGCCACGCGATCGAGGTCGCCTGGGACCGCGGCGACATCGAGGTGCTGCAGAAGTACTTCGGCTATACCGTGAGCAATATCAAGGGCAAGCCAACCAATTCGGAATTCATCGCGATGATCGCGGATTCGCTGACGCTTCGCCAAAAGCAGGCGAGACGGTGAACTTTCAGACACAAAGCCGCGCGCCCGCCCGGGGATCCGGGCGGGCGCGTTTTGTTATTATCTTCTGCCTTCAGTCGAAATACCGCCGGTACAAAAGCCGTACCTCCGGCTTTAGCTCGAGTCGGACATCGACGCCGTGCTCTCTGATGATTCTTTGAACAGCTTCTTTGTGTCTCCGGAATCCTTCTGTGTTGTGCAGACCATGCACCGTATGAAGTCTGGTCAGGTCCTCGATCTGTCCGTTCAGATCATCGATAATCTTATTGCGCTCCATAGCATCTCCCGTTTTTCTTTCCGTTCGTCTGCCCCACTTCCATTTTTTACATTTTATCATGCGGACGCGCGGCCGCACAAGTTGGGATTTTTGCCAAAATACGAAACATTTGAATGGTTAATCTGCCACTATTTCAAATTTTTATACTAAAAATCTGAACTTTTGTTCAAGTATCTGCTCCATCTCCCCTCCGACGCTGAAAACCCCTTGCCTTTTCTTTTCCTTTCCGTTATAATACGCTCTGTTATCAACGCGAGGAGTGATCCCATGGACAGAAGCTTTTCCCAGACCCTGTCGGCCCTGCGCCGCCAGCGGAATCTGAGCCAGCGCACGGCCGCCGCCGACCTCGGCATCAGCCAGGCGCTGCTGAGCCACTACGAAAACGGCGCGCGCGAGCCCGGCCTGTCGTTCGTCTGCCGCGCCTGCGACTACTACGGCGTCACGGCCGACTACCTGCTCTGCCGCAGCGACAACCAGGACGCCCCGGCCAGCACCCTCAAGGCGGCGCTGACCTTCCTCGAGCAGATCCGCGGCGTCACCGACCGCGCGGAGCTGGCTCTGACCGAATTTGCACAGGGGGAATGAACGATGATCGACCAGTCTGCGATCCGTAATTTTTCCATCATCGCCCACATCGACCACGGCAAGTCCACCCTCTCCGACCGCCTCATCGAAAAATGCGGCGCGGTCGAGCAGCGCGTCATGGAGGATCAGATCCTCGACAACATGGATCTGGAAAAAGAGCGCGGCATCACGATCAAGGCCCGCGCTGTGGGCCTGACCTACCGCGCCGCCGACGGCCGGGACTACACGCTCAACCTGATCGACACCCCGGGCCACGTCGACTTCAACTACGAGGTCAGCCGCTCGCTGGCGGCCTGCGAGGGCGCGGTGCTCGTCGTCGACGCCTCCCAGGGCGTCGAGGCGCAGACCCTCTCGAACACCTACCTCGCGCTCGACGCCGACCTCGAGATCCTGCCCGTCGTCAACAAGATCGACCTGCCCGCGGCCGAGCCGCAGCGCGTCAAGGACGAGATCGAGGAGATCATCGGCATCCCGGCGCAGGACGCGCCCGAGATCAGCGCAAAGGCCGGCATCAACATCGACGCCGTGCTCGAGGACATCGTCGCGAAGGTCCCCGCCCCGGCGGGCGACCCGGCCGCGCCGCTCAAGGCGCTGATCTTCGACAGCCAGTACGACAACTACCGCGGCGTCATCGTCTTCCTGCGCCTGATCGACGGCGCGATCCGCCGCGACAGCGAGATCCTGCTGATGTCCACCGGCGCGAAGTACAAGGTCGTCGAGGTCGGCCACATGCGGCCGATCGGCCTCGATCCCTGCGAGGAGCTCAGGGCCGGCGACGTCGGCTATTTCACCGCGAGCATCAAGAACGTCGCGGACACCCAGGTGGGCGACACCGTCACCGAGGCCGCGCGCCCGACCGCCGTCGCCCTGCCCGGCTACCGCCCGGCGCGGCCGATGGTCTTCTGCGGCATCTACACCGAGGACGGCTCGAAGTACCCCGATCTGCGCGACGCGCTGGAGAAGCTCAAGCTCAACGACGCCTCGCTCAGCTATGAGCCGGAAAGCTCCGTGGC
>JAFZQE010000024.1 GCA_017552325.1 Oscillospiraceae bacterium | reverse complement strand
TCCTCCGCGGCGCTGAGCCGGAAGGTCGCGGTGAAGACGTTGTGTTTGGCACGCATGTGTTTGGCCGTCAGGACGTTATCGAACACGGTCATGCTCTTCCAGAGGCGGATGTTCTGGAAGGTGCGCGCGATGCCGAGCCGCGTGATCTGGTCGGGCGTCGGGTCGATGGTCTTCGTGCGCAGATACTTCTCCGAGTTCATCCCCTGGTAGTTCTTCTTCATCTTGCCGCGCGGGTGATTGGCGACGATCAGCCTGTCCTCGAAGAAGACCTGGCCGTTGGTCGGCTCGTAGACGCCGGTGATGCAGTTGAAGGCGGTGGTCTTGCCGGCGCCGTTCGGCCCGATCAGGGCGACGATCTCCCCGCGGTCGACCTCCAGCGAGAGGTTGTTGACGGCGACGACGCCGCCGAACTGCATCGTCACATCCTCCAAACGAAGTACGTTCTCAGCCATTGCCGTTCACCTCCCCGCCGGTTGCGGCTTTTCTCGCGCGCCGGGACCGCAGGCCGAAGGGGTCCCGGAAGAAAGCGCGCAGGCGCGCCCAGGAGAACTCCCGCTCGCCCATGATGCCCTTGGAGAAGAAGAGCACTATGATCATGATCACGATCGAAAAGACGACCTTGCGGAAGCCGGAGCGCAGGATGTTGAGGCCGAGGATGTTGTTGGAGGATTCGTCCAGGAAGCGCAGCCACCACTCGTTGCAGGCGATGAAGAGGAAGGACGCGATGCACGAGCCGGTGACGGAGCCGATGCCGCCGATGACCACGATGAGCAGGATCTCATAGGTCATGGCCGACTTGAACTGCGCGGCCTGCACCGTGTACTGGAACATGGCGAGCAGCGCGCCGGAGATCCCCGCGAAGAAGGAGCTGATGACAAAGCTCATCTCCTTGTGCTTGAAGAGGTTGATGCCCATGGCCTCGGCTGCGATCTCATCGTCCCGGATCGCCTTGAAGGCGCGTCCGTAGGAGGAGTTGATGAGCAGGACGATGATCGCTATGCAGACGCCCGAGACCAGGAAGCAGAAGAGCGTCGGCGGGAAGCGGATGTCCGTAAAGGGGATGCGGAGCTTGGTCAGGTCCTTGTACTGGCGCATGACGTTGGCGCCGTTGGTGACGGGGCCCATGGCGTCCCACTGGAAAAAGGCGCGCAGGATCTCCGCGAAGCCGAGCGTGGCGATCGCGAGGTAGTCGCTCTTCAGGCGCAGGACGGGCAGGCCGATCAGCGCCGCGAAAAAGGCAGCGATCAGGCCGGCCAGGATCAGCGAGGGGAGGATGCCGAGCTCGAAGCCGATCGCGCAGTCGTAATACTTGTAGACCGAATCCGAGAGCTTCACGGCGACGGGCATCGTGAGGATCGCGTAGGTATAGGCGCCGATGAGCATAAAGCCCGCCTGCCCGAGAGAAAAGAGGCCCGTGAAGCCGTTGAGCAGGTTCATCGAGACCGCGACGAGCGCGTAGATAACGCCCTTTTTCAATACCGTGAACAGGATGGAGGTGCTCTTCATCGTCAGCTCCATCGTCAGCAGCACGGCAAACAGCAGGATCAGAGCGGCGGCGGTAAGAAGGCCGTCTTTTTTCGTATTCTTTCTCAGTTCCATAGCCATGCCCTCACACCTTGTCCGTGGCCTTTTCGCCGAAGAGGCCGGTGGGTTTCACAAGCAGGATCACGATCAGCAGCGCGAAGGTGAAGGCGTCGGAGAAGGTCGTCCAGCCGAGACCCTTGATGATGTTCTCGGCGATGCCGATGATGAAGGCGCCGATCACCGCGCCCGGGATCGAGCCGATACCGCCGAAGACCGCGGCGACAAAGCATTTGAGGCCGGGCATGCCGCCGGAGGTCGGCGTGACGGAGGCGTAGTTGGTGAAATACAGGAGGCTGCCGACCGCGGCGAGCAGCGAGCCGATCACAAAGGTCACGGAGATGACCGTGTTGACCTTGATGCCCATGAGCCGCGCGGTCTCGAAGTCCTTGGACACGGCGCGCATCGCCATGCCGATCTTGGTGTGCTTGATGAAGAGGGAGAGCGCAGCGACCAGCACGATGGTCAAGACCGGCGTGATAAGCGTGACGCGCTTGGTCACCGCGCCGAAGACGCTGACCGTGTCGCTCAGCCAGGGCAGCTGCGGATAGACCTTCGCCAGACCGCCGGTGAAGTACAGCGCGCAGTTCTGGAGCAGGTAGCTGACGCCGATGGCCGAGATCATGACGGACATGCGCGGGGCGGAGCGCAGCGGCTTGTACGCGATGCGCTCGATCAGGAAGCCCAGCACGACCGTGATGATCAGCACCAGCGGGATCGCGAGCCCGAGCGGCAGCGAGGCCGAGAGGAAGACCATGAACATGCCGGCCGCCATGAACACGTCGCCGTGGGCGAAGTTGATGAGGCGCAGGATGCCGTACACCATCGTGTAGCCGATGGCGATCAGCGCATACTGGCCGCCCACCGAGATCCCGGCGAGGAGGTATGGCAGGCTGTTTTGCAAAAACTGCATCGAAAAGCCTCCTTCGTGGAGAATTCAACGGGAACAGAGCAGTACCCGCGTATCGATCCGTGAGTACTGCTCCGTTTCCGAAAAGCCCGTACCGAAAAGCGGCGGAGTCGCCCCCGCCGCTTTGGGTACAGGCAGGTTTCGATCAGCCGATCGTGACGGGATCGAGCGCGATCCAGGTGCCGGAGGCGGTGTCCGCCTGCTTGACGAAGGCGGTGTTGCGGATGGCGTCGCCGTTGGTCTGCTCGAGCGCGATGGGGCCGGTCACGCCTTCGATCTCGGTGTTCCAGATCGCATCCATGACCTTGGCGGGCTCGGTGGAGCCGGCCTTCTGCAGGGCGGCCAGCGCGAAGAAGTACGCGTCGTAGCCCATGGCGGTCACCGCAGCGACCGTGTCGTCGCCGCCGTTGTTGGCGAGGTTCGTGGCGTTGCCGTTGATCCACTTCTTGATGTTGTTGTCGAAGTCGGCGTTGGCGCCTTCAGGGTAGAAGGTGGTGACGGTGATCTTGACGTCCTTGCCCTTGGCGGCCTGCAGGATGACGTTGGAGTCCCAGGTATCGCCGGCCAGGAGCGGGAAGCTCGCGCCCTGCGCGACGACCTGGTCGATGATCAGCTGCGCGGCCTCGGTGGAGACGGGGCTGAAGAACACGCCGCAGTCGGCCGCCTTGGCATTGGCGACATAGGAAGTGAAGTCGGAGTTGCCGTCGGGGAACTCCTCGTGGACACACTCGCCGCCGAGGCCCTCGAAGGCCTCGATGAAGTAGTTGACGAGGCCGCCGGAGTAGTCGTCGCCGAGCTTGTTGAGGCAGTAGGCCTTCTTCACGCCCAGCTCATTGAAGGCGTAGTTGGCCAGAACGGTGCCCTGGAAGGGATCCAGGAAGCAGATGCGGAAGTAGTAGCGGTTGCCCTCGGTGACCTGCGGGTTGGTGCAGGTGATGCCGACGGCGGGGATGCCGGCCTCCTCAAAGGTCGGGCCGCCGGCGATGGAGACGCCGGAGCCGTAGGAGCCGAGCACGATCGAGCAGCCCGCGTTGACCAGTTCGGCCGCGGCGGAGGGCGCCTTGTCGTTGGAAGACTCGTTGTCGACGTATTTGACGACGACATTGTAGGTCTTTCCGCCGATCTCGACGGTGGGCTGCACGGAGTTGGCGTACTGGACGCCGAGGGTCTCCTGCTTGCCGCCGGCGCCGTTGTCGCCGGAAGCGGGCTCGAAAACGCCGATGGTCACAGTGTTTTCGGCTTTGCCGGAGGAGCCGGAGGCGCCGCAGGCAGCCAGGGCAAGCACCATGACGAGAGCAAGAATAACAGCGATCAGTTTTTTCATTTTTTGTCCTCCTATCGTTTGCCGACGTTGTGTCCGCATTTTACGGACAGGTGTGCGTCGACGGCGGTAATTGCATTATGCACGATAACGCATGAAAATGCAAGATGCCGTTTTAACAAAATCGCATAGCGTATCTCGGTTCTTTTGTCGCTTTTTACCAATTTCCGCATGCTTTTCCGCTCCCGTCCCGCGTGAAAGCCCGCTCCTGCGCGGAGCAGAGCACGTAGCGCACGCGCAGCCATCCGCCGCCGGGAGACAGCGCCTTGCCCAAAAGCCCGGATCCGGTCCTGTTTTCCGCCGGCCGCAGAAAGGCCACAGCCCTCCGAGGGATCGGCTCGGAGGGCTGTGATTGTATTTTCATCCGTTATTTGATTCCCTTGACCATAAAGATGCGGGTATCCGGAGCGTCCTCGTCCGGCTCGAAGGGCCTTTCCCCGGCGGGCGGGACGCCAGACGCCGGTCCCGATAATGACTGCAGCGCAGCCGCCACGGAAGAGATCCTCCGCAGAGAGGTCGCCGCCCGGCACAACACGCGTGCGGATCCGGACTATGGACTGTCATTCTATCCTTCTACTCCGCACGCAGCAGCGCGACGGCCACGTCGTTCACGTTCGTGCCGGTCGGGCCGGTGACGATCAGGCCGCCGGTCTTTGCCAGCGCGTGATAGGCGTCGTTATCCTTGAGGACCTCGAACACGGACAGGCCCTGCGCGCGCAGCTC
>JAFZQE010000023.1 GCA_017552325.1 Oscillospiraceae bacterium | reverse complement strand
TTCTTTGGTGCTCCAGCGGGGACTCGAACCCCGGACACCCTGCTTAAAAGGCAGGTGCTCTACCTCCTGAGCTACTGGGGCGCATCGTCCTCCCGATGGGGAGGCGCGTTCTTTTTTATCCGCAGCCATGCGGCCGCATGGCTGCGGATGGCTGGGATGGCGGGACTCGAACCCACTATATCGGAGTCAAAGTCCGGTGTGTTACCATTACACTACATCCCAGGATCGAGTTTGCAAAAAGGCCGGCGCAGCCGGCCTTTTTGCTCTGTGGGGTGGGATATGGGGCTCGAACCCACGACACCCGGAACCACAATCCGGTGCTCTGCCAACTGAGCTAATCCCACCAAATCGTCCTCGCAAGCATCCTTGCTGTCTGCTTTCAAGAACTGGTATTGTTTTTTCGTCAAATCAGTCCCTGCGGGCCTGATCTGACGCTGGCACGCCAAGAGGGATTCGAACCCCCGACCTGCTGCTTAGAAGGCAGCTGCTCTATCCTGCTGAGCTATTGGCGCATAAGGGGCTGACCAAGGCTCAGCGGGGCGCGGCGCAAGCTGGAGCGGGTGATGGGAATCGAACCCACGTATCCAGCTTGGAAGGCTGGTGTTCTACCATTGAACTACACCCGCGCGGGCTGTTCAGCCTTGAGATAATATCATACCCCCGGGCCGATGTCAAGCATTTTTCCGTTATTTTGCCTCCGGCCCCTCTTCTTTTTTCAGCTCCGGATATTCGGCTTTTTCCGCCCCGGAGAGCGCCTCCTTTTTCGGCGGAACGGGCGGATGACGCTTGATGTGGTTGCCGACGATCTCGGAAATGTCGCTGATCGTGACGAAGGCCGAGCCGTCGGCCTCGCCGATGATGCGGCGCATCGTGGACAGCTCCACGCGCGTGACGACGCAGTACAGCACGCTCTTCGCGCCGGAAATGCGGCCCGCGCCCTCCATCATCGTGCAGGTGCGGCCCATGCGCTGATAGATCGCGTCGGCCATGGCCTGTCCGTCGTCGGTGATGATCATGACGCTCTTGGCCTGCTCCAGGCCCTGCTCCACCATGTCGATCACCTTGAAGGAGAGGAAATAGGCCATCAGAGAAAACAGCGCGCTGTTCCACTGAAAAACGAAGCCAGCCGTGCCGTAGATCAGGATGTTAAAGCCGAAGACGATCTGCCCGACGGACAGCCGCGTCTTCTTGCTCAGCAGCAGCGCGACGATCTCTGTCCCGTCCAGGCAGCCGCCGCCGCGCAGCACCAGGCCAACGCCGAAGCCGAGCAGCACGCCGCCGAAGACACAGTGCAGGATCGGGTCGAGCTCCAGGCCGATCTCCATCGACTCGAAGATATGCAGCATCACCGAAAACAGCGCCATTGAAAAAACGCCGGTCGCCAGGAAGCGTTTGCCCAGTGACTTGAGCCCCAGCAGCAGAAAGGGCACGTTCAGCACGAAGGTCAGCACGCTCAGCGGCAGGCCGCTCAGCGCGCTGATGATGATGCTCACGCCGACGATGCCGCCGTCGAGGATGTCGGCCGGGACGAGGAATACCGCCACGGCAAAGGCCGCAATGACCGCGCCGACGCTCACCATCAGCAGCGAGGGAACCGTCTTTTTCATGGTTTCCGCAAAGTGTTCCATGTCGAGTCCTCCTTGATCCGAGCTTTTTTATATTATACCATCCTTATCCCATCCTCACAAGAGCAGGCCTCTGCCCGCACATGCAAAAATATTATTAAAAAACCGCTTGACAAACGCGCACAACTGTGTTATTGTTCTAATCGCTTAATACAGTAACACAAGGAGGTGGGCCGGACATGAGCCAAACCTTTCGGAGCGATCTGCCGATCTACACGCAGCTGATCGAGCTGTGGCAGCGGGACATCGCCTCCGGCACCCTGCCGCCCGGCGCACGGCTGCCCTCGGTGCGCGACCTCGCCGCGGAGCTGGGCGTCAACCCGAACACGGTGCAGCGCGCGCTGACGGAGCTGGAGCGCGCGGGCCTGATCTACACCCAGCGCACCAGCGGCCGCTTCGTCACCGAGGACGCGGCGGTGATCGCCCGATGTAAGGAAGCCCTCGGCGAAGGGCTGATCCGTGACTTTCTGGCAGCGATGAAGCTGCTGGGCTATCAGAAGCAGGACATTCTGAGCCTGCTTCGGGAGGAAAAGGAGGAAGAATCATGAGCGCGATTCTCGAATGCCGCGGCCTGACGAAGAACTTCGGCCGCGTATGCGCCCTGGACGCCGTCGATCTGAGCATCGAGCCCGGGCGCGTGGTCGGTTTGCTGGGTCCGAACGGCAGCGGCAAAACCACCCTGATCAAGCTGGCCAACGGTCTGCTGACCCCGAGCGCCGGCGAGCTGCTGATCGCCGGGGAAAAGCCGGGCCCCGCCAGCAAGGCCATCATTTCCTATCTGCCGGACCGCAATTTCCTGCCGGACTGGATGAGCGCGCGGCAGATGCTAGACTTCTTCGAGGACTTCTACCCCGACTTCCGGCGCGACAAGGCGACGGAGATGCTGGGGCGCCTCGGGATCGAGGAGACGATCCGCTTCGGGCAGATGTCCAAGGGCACGAAGGAAAAGGCCCAGCTGATCCTCGTCATGAGCCGCGAAGCCGGGCTCTACCTGCTCGACGAGCCGATCGGCGGCGTCGATCCGGCCACCCGCGACTTCATTCTCGACACCATCATCCGCAACTACAACCCCTCGGCCTCCGTCGTCATCTCCACGCACTTGATCGCGGACGTGGAGAACGTACTGGACGAGGTGATCTTCATCAACAGCGGCCGCATCGTTGTCCACAGCTCCGTGGATGAGATCCGTGAAGCGCAGGGCAAGAGCGTGGACGCTTACTTCCGGGAGGTGTTCAAATGTTAGGTCAACTGATCAAGCATGAATTCCGCGCCACCGCGCGCCGGATGCTGCCTGCGCTGGGCGTGCTGGCGCTGCTGGGCCTGCTGGCCAACCTCTCCTTCCGCATCCTGGACAGCGGTTTCGGCGGCACGCCGCTGCGCATCCTGCTGGTCCTCTTCATCATCGCCTTCTTCATCGGCATGATCGTCGCCTGGGTCATGGCGCTGGTGATGATGATCAGCCGCTTCTACCGCAACCTGCTCGGGGACGAGGGCTATCTGATGTTCACCCTCCCGACGAACACGCACGCGCTGATCTGGTCGAAGCTGATCGTTTCCACCGTCTGGTTCATCGCCACCGCGCTGCTGATCTTCCTGCTGATGATGCTGACCGGCGCCAACCTCGCCCGGATGAACGGCGAAGACCTTGCGGGCATCTTCCACAGCATGGGCGAGGGTCTCGAATTCCTGCGCACGCTGGGTGTGACGAACGGGAGTCTGATCCTGCTCGGCCTGGAGTTCGTCGCCGCCGTCGTGGTCACCTCTCTGACGACCTGCCTGCAGTTCTACGCGGCGATGGGTCTCGGCCAGATGTCCGACAACCACAAGGGCCTCTGGAGCGTGCTGGCCTTCGTGGGCCTCTCCTTCGCCTTCCAGTTCCTCGGCACCACGGTCTTTGCCGGTCTGACCGGCACCGACACGATGAACGTCGTCATCGCCAATCTGGAGGAGCTGATGCAGACTGCGCCGGGCATCGTCCGGGCGATCAACGCCGGGATCGGCAGCACGATGCTGCTCGAGCTGATCCATGGCGTCATCCTCTATCTTATCACCTCGCTGACGCTGAGCAAAAAGCTGAACCTCGCGTAAACCGGATTTTTCGCAACAGACCGGGCGCCATTTGGCGCCCGGTCATTTTCTTTATAATTTTTTCTGCAAGGCCGCAACCTGAGCGCGGTCTGAAACGTTATCTGTACGGGGAGTTCCCGAAAAGGAGGACATGTCATGAAGAACGCCGAGAAAAGCATCCTTGCTCTGATCATGGCGCTGGCGATGATTTTTTCCCTCGCTGCCTGCGCGGCTCTGGATTCGCTGTCTGCGCCGCTGACCGAGAAGGTCGAAGAAATGCTGGCCTGCAGTATTGCCGGAGATGAAGACGGAGCTTACGCTCTGCTCTATCCCGGCGTTGTAGAGCGCAGCGCCTATCACGACCTGTTCCTGCAGATCTGCGACTATTTCCCGATCACGGAGGATTATTCGCTCAGCGTCATGAACGTCACGACCTCCAAGGGCATCGGAAACGGCGCTGCCTCCACCATGCAGGGACAGTATCAGGTCGAATTTGACGGTCTGGTCTATTACCTTTTTGTTGTGCATGTCAGCAACTCGGGCGGCAGCGGCTTCCAGACCTTCCGCGTCGTCAGCAAGGCCGAGTACGACGGCCTGCAGGTCGGCGGCCGGGCCTGATAGAGAGAATACAGATACGGACGGAAATACAGAAATAGAAGGAGATCGGACAAGATGAAAAAGATTTTCGCACTGATTCTGGCGCTGGCCATGATTTTTTCCCTCGCCGCCTGCAGCAAGTCCGCGGGCGGGAGCGAGCCGACTGCCGCGCCGACCGCCGAACCTACACCCGAGCCCACGCCCAAGCCCACGCCCGAGCCGAGCTTCCTCGACCGCATGACCCTCGGGCAGCAGCTGCTTGAAGAGGCGGCGAGTTATCGGCTGGAGCTGTCCTTGCAGATAACGCTCAGCATTTCCGACAAACTGGGAGACCTTGACGCGCTGATCTCCCTGACCGGCGTGAGCGAGCAGATTCGGGATTCCCTCATGGCTAAAACCTCTATGGATCTGTCCCTGGATCTCGGAGACGAGCGGGAGGACCTGCAGATACAGGTCTACACGGAGGGGTCGGATGAGGGCCTCAGGAACTACATCAGTTATGACGGCGGGCAGAGCTGGACCGTGCTGACCGCGGAAAAGGCCGAGGAGGATCTTGCCGGGGCCTCCGCCTTCGGTCACTTCTTTGACAACGCCGATTCATTTGAGCCGTGCGGCAAGGAGACGCGGGACGGCCGTGAGCTGATCCTTTACCGCGGCAAGCTGCCCGTGGATCACGCGCTGGACAGCCTGCAGTCCGCCGGTCTGTCGGACAGCCTGGATACGCTCTTCGGCGGCGTCTCTCCGGAGGAACTGTTCCGGGATTTGGATCCGCTGCCGGTCACCATTGCCTTTGAGACCGAAAGCGGCCACATCGCCTGGTATGAGGCCGACGGCACCGACCTGTACAACTCGCTGATCGACCGCTTCCTGGGCGACGACTCCGAAATGAGCGCCAGCGTCAGCGGCACGGCGATCCGCTTCGAGCTGTCCGCCTATAACGAGATCGACGCCATCGAGATCCCGGAAGAGGCCCGCGCCGGCCATGAGCCCATGGTCGAAACCGTGCCGGAAGCCACCCCGGACGCGCAGGTCTATCACAGCGACTGGATGGGCCTGTCCTTCGTGATCCCCGCGGACTGGACCGTGCTCGACCGCGCGGAGATCGGAACGCAGCTCGGTTACGGCAGCAGCTATGCCGAAAAGGACCTCGACGAAGTTCTGGCAAGTCACATCCCCTACGTTGATCTCTGGGCAGGCTCCGACGCTGTCACCGTTCAGCTGATGATCGAGGCCGTTCCCGTTCCGTTCTCCGACGGCCAGTCTGCCGACAGCCCCGCCGCCTATATGGATCACAACGCCGTGTCTCTGCCTGAAATGTACCGGGGCCTCGGCATAGAAGTCGATTCGGAAAATCGCAGTGTCGTCACGCTCTGCGGCCGGGATTATGAGTGCTTCTCCTTCCGCGCCACCTCACCGTACGCGATCCTGACGCAGACGATGATGGCCGCGGAGAAAGACGGGCGCTTCTTCACGATCTACATCACCTGCACCGGCGAGGACCGGACAGAGGAGATCCTGTCCCTCTTTACCGCTGATCCCTGATATTCGGCCGGATTTTTGAACAATCTGTCAAGAAAAGGCGGGGGCTCTTCCCTTTTCCGCCGCTTTGTGTTATACTGACGCCCGATATGCGGATGATTCCGCGGAGGAAGGCGACATGAAAAAGATCTTAGAGGGTAAGATCCTCACGATACCAAATCTGCTCTCCTGCCTGCGTCTGGCGCTGATCCCCTGCTTCGTCTGGCAGTTCCTGGTCCGGGACGATCGCATCGCGACGATGATTCTGCTGCTCGTCAGCGGCCTGACCGACGTGGCGGACGGCTTTATCGCCCGGCGCTTCGACATGGTCAGCGATCTGGGCAAGGTGCTCGACCCGCTGGCCGACAAGCTGACCCAGGCGGCGATGCTGGTGTGTCTGACCGGCAGCTACCCGATGATGCTGCTGCCCTTCGGGCTGATGGTCGTCAAGGAGATGGTCTGCGTCGGCACGGGCCTCGCGGCCATCGACAGCTCGGGCGACGTCAAGAGCGCCGACTGGCACGGGAAACTCGCGACGGTGCTGCTGTACGGGATGCTGATCACGCACGTGCTCTGGCTGGACATCCCGGCGGGCGTCAGCCTCGCGCTGATCCTGCTCTGCGCGGCGGTGATCGTCCTGTCCGGCACGCTTTACGGCGTCAGGAATCTGCGGGAGATCCGCAGGTTCCGGCAGGAGGCGCCGGAGCAGGAGGAACAGCAGCCCCCTGCGGCCTGAACAAAACAAAAAAACCGGCGGATCATGGATCCGCCGGTTTTTTATTCCTCTTTCCGCCTCAGCCGCGGCAGCCACCAGCTCCTGCCGTAGGCGACGAGCTCGGCCAGCAGGCACACGGGCAGCGCCCAGAACACGTCCAGCGCGGAGTGCTGCTTGACGAAGCAGACCGCGGCGCATACGCAGAGCGCGAAAAGGCTCAGCCCGAGCTTCCAGCCCTTCGGCAGCAGCCTGTCCTTCCAGGCCGTGGACACCACGCCCAGCGAATAGGCCACGTGCAGCGAGGGGCAGACCCCGGTGCTCGTGTCGAAGCTGTAGATGAAGGCCATGAGCTGCGTGAAGACGTTCTCGTTGACGAAGGTCTCCGGCCGCAGATCCTGGCGGCTGGGATAGACGATGTAGCAGATCATCGCCACGACCTGCGTCGTGAGGATATACTTCGACAGACCGCGGAAGCAGTCCGCGTCGTGCAGGAGGTAATAGAGCAGCACGCCGAAGACGTAGAAATACCAGCCCACGTAGAACACGGCGAAGTACTCGTTGAAGGGGATCAGGTCGTCGAGCGCGCAGTGGATCGGGTGGCAGGCCTCGGCCGGGATCAGGTTCTCGGTGATGAAATACATCCCGAAATAGAAGACCCAGCCCAGGATCAGCTTCAGATGCGAGAAGCGCGGCTCGTTCAGACGGCGGAGCGAGAGTCCGCTGTAATCGTAAAGAGGTCTTTTCATCGCTGTTCTCCTTTGCCTGCGTTCCGGCTTTTCGGATAGTCCCGCTTCGGGATGTTCCGGTAGGGCACGACGGTGTGCTCCGGCAGCGCCTCGGCGATGGCCGTGATCTCCGCGCGCAGCAGATCGCAGATCCGCTCGCGCTCCCGCGCGGCCGGCGCCTCCGGGTCGAAGCGGACGGGGCTGCCGAACCAGGCGCCGCGCAGCCGCGGGGCGATGTACAGCGGGACGAAGGACAGGCTCTTCCCGGTCTTGTTGTGGTAAAAGCGCGCCGTGTCGACGAATTTGTCCTGGAAAGCGTAGAGGATATGGTTCCCCGGCGCGTTCTTCTCCGGGAAGATCACAAGGCTCTCGCCGTCGGCCAGGGCATCGACGCTCTGCCGGAAGGTCTGGCGCAGACGCACGTCGTGGTAAACGGGGATCGTGTGGGCGTTATTGAACAGGCAGACGCACAGGGGCGTGATCAGCCTGCTCAGCAGTCGGAAGAAGGGACGGGTCCAGCGCGGCTTGAAAGACCAGAAGTCGGTATAGGCATAGTCCGCGGCCTCGTTCCAGCGCATCAGCTCTCCGGCGCACCAGGTCTCATGCGGGAAATCCAGGCGCAGCTCGCTCACCAATGGGCCGTTCATCTGGCTGTGATTGCCGACGACGATGCAGGGTTCATCCGGCAGCTTTTCCAGACCGAAGATCTGCATGCGGGGGAAGAACAGATCGATGAGGAAGCGGATGATCCGGTAGATCCGCGAGGTTTTTTTCGGCCTCATGGAAGCGCCTCCTTTCGGGCACCCGGTCATTATATCACAGTCTTCGGAAAAGTGTTGGATTATTTTTGAAATTAATCCGGGCGTTTTCGCCGCATAGCGCGAAAGAAATCTGAAAAAGTCTTAAAACCGGGAAATGGGGATGGAAAAATCTTAAGAGAGCGGTTATAATGGCAGCGTATATGATCGTCTGCGTTTTCCGGGAAAGGATGAAAAAGATGAAAAAACTGTTCAGCATGCTGCTGGCGCTGGCCCTGGTCGCCGCGCTCGGCGTTCCTGCCTTCGCCACCGAGGGCGGGGAGTCGACCGTGCCCAAGCCCGTGATCACCAAGCAGCCCACCGGCGAGACCGTCGACGAGGGCGGCTCGGCCGTCTTTGTCGCGCGCGCCGAAAACTACACCGAGATCGTCTGGCGCATCGTCAGCAACGACACCACAAACACCGTCCAGGCCGCCGACGCGCCGACCTATTTCGGCTGTTCGGTCACCGGCCTCGGCACCGAGCGCCTGGAGATCTTCAACATCCCCGCCTCGATGGACGGCTGGCGCGTCGAGGCCATGTTCAAGGGCCCCGGCGGCATCGAATACTCCTGGGGCGCGCTGATCCGCGTCAACGGCGTGACTGTCAAGGCCCCCTCCATCTCCGCGCAGCCGCAGCCCCTGTCCCTCGCCTCCGGCGAGACCGGAACGCTGACGGTCGGCGCCGCCGGTCTGGAGGGCAAGACGCAGTATCAGTGGTACTCCAACACCGCCAATTCCAACGAGGGCGGCAAGGCGATCGAAGGCGCCACGGACGCGAGCTACACGCCTGCCGAGATCACCGGCACCACCTATTACTATGTCTCCGTCACCAGCGTCTACAACGGCCGCAGCAGCGACGCGGTCCTGTCGAACCCCGTCGCCGTGACCTATGCTCCCCCTCCCGGGGAGGAGCTGCCCGAGCCGGAGGCCACCGCCGTGCCCGTCACGCCCGCGCCGCTGGTCCCGGTGGTAGACATTCCGGAGGATGAGCCCGGGAGCACGCCCGAGGCCACGCAGGATCCCGCCCGCAGCGCCTCCTCTCCCGAGGAGCGCGCCGACAACTCGCTGCGCATGCTGACCCTGGTCGGCGGCGCGCTGGCCGTGGCCGCGATCATCGGCGGCATCACCGCGCTGGTCGTCCGGGCCCGCAGCGGCGACGACGATGAGGACGACGAGGACGACTACGAGTAAAAGCGAATATGCCTGACGCACATCCGGGCCTCTTCCCGCGGGAAGAGGCCCGGATGATTTTTCCCGACGCTTTCTGTGCCGCCGCATTTCCCGCTGCGGTCGGCGCTCAGACCGCTGACGAATCTGTGGGTCAAGGCTCGACAGGCATCGGGTGATTGTGAAGAGAGGACGGGAGGCCCCTCTTCACGTCCGGTCATTCAAAAGCGGGAGCGTTTTCAAAAGCTTCCGCCTGCCGCTCAAGCTGCCGACAGCCTGAACGCCGCCCGGTCGCCCGGGCGGCGCTGCTGTGTCGCAAAAAAACTTCACCGCCCCGGAGGGCGGTGAAGCGTTCGTATGAACTGTTGTTTCTCTTACGCAGGCAGAGGATCAGGCATTGACCTTCTTGCTCTGCTTGACGAAGGTCTGAACACCCTCGATGGCGAGGAAGACAGCCAGGACGATCAGCAGGATGCCGATGATGGCCTGAGCATAGGGGCCCCAGTCGGCGCCGCCGGCGGTGATGGCCTTGAACTGGCCGATGGTGTTGATGACCAGGGAGGCGATGGTGACGATCAGCATGAAGATCATCGGGAAGAAGATCATCTTGTTGTTCTTGCCGATGTTGCCGAGCCAGGCAGCGATGGCCATCAGAGCCAGGGCAGCCAGCAGCTGGTTGGCGGATCCGAACAGAGCCCAGATCTTGGCATAACCGGTCAGGCCGAGGACGATGCCCAGGACGACCGTGATGATGGTTGCAACATACGGATTGGTGAGGACCTTCTTGAAGCCGCCCACGTTCTGCACGGTCTCGCCCTTCTCAGCGTCGAGCCAGAACTCCTGGAACATGAAGCGGGCCAGACGGGTGGCGGTGTCCAGAGAGGTCAGGCAGAAGGCGGAGTAGGTCAGGATCAGCAGGGTGTTGAGCACGTTGAAGGTGCCGGGGATGGAGTCGTCGATCATGTGGGCAATGCCGCCGCCGAAGATGTTGGTGGCGCCCTGCAGATCGTACTTCTTGGCGTAGGCAACGGCGCAGAGCGTCAGGACAGCCAGAACGCACTCGAGCAGCATGCCGCCGTAGGCGATGGGCTTGGCATGAGCTTCCTTATCCAGCTGCTTGGAGGTGGTGCCGGAGGAGACCAGGGAGTGGAAGCCGGAGATGGCGCCGCAGGCGATGGTCGTGAACAGCACGGGGAAGATGGGCTTGCCGGGGACCTTGACGTTGATGGTGTCCATGGTGCCCATATCGGGGCGGGCCAGGATAACGCCGACCAGAGCCAGGGCGAGCATCGCGTAGAGCAGGAAGGAGGACAGGAAGTCACGCGGCTGCAGCAGGATCCACACAGGAGCGACAGAGGCGATGACGATGTACACGCCGATGAGCCACATCCAGGTCTTGCCGGACAGCGCGATGGGATGCCAGACCATGCCGAGGGCGATGATGCCGACGATCGCGACGATGCCGATGATCGTGGAAATGCCCATCGAGATCTTGGTACGGTTGAGGAGCAGGCCGTAGAAGATAGCAATCACGATGAAGAGGATGGAGACCATGGCAACGCGGGAGTTGGCCTCGGCAGCCTCGGGGGCGGAATCGGCGTTGACACCGAAGGTGCCGGCGACGATGGAGGCAAAGGCAGCGATGACCAGGATGAGGGTCAGGTAAGCGAAAATGATGAACAGGCGCTTGGCGCGCTTGGACATATTCTCGTTGATGATCTCACCGATGGAGCGGCCGCCGTGGCGGACGGAAGCGAACAGAGAACCGAAGTCATGCACGCCGCCGAAGAAGATACCGCCGATGACGATCCAGAGCAGGCAGGGGAGCCAACCGAAAACGGCAGCCTGGATGGGGCCGGTGATGGGGCCGGCGCCGGCGATCGAGGAGAAGTGGTGTCCCATCAGGACAGGGGCTTTGGCGGGAACGTAGTCCACGCCGTCTTCCATGGTATGAGCAGGCGTGGGGTCACCCTCACCGACGCCCCACTGTTTGCAGAGGTAACGGCCGTAGAAAACATAGCCGAGACCGAGCAGCACGAGGGAAATGATGAGCAGCAACAAACCATTCATTACAATTTCACTCCTTCATTTGATTTTGAAAAATAAGTTTTTCCGCTCCATCTGAGGATGAAGCAGGCTTTTCAAAAAATTCGCTGTGTCTCTGGCGAATGTGTTTCCCGTCACGGCAGATCTCCCCAACTCTGCAATAACGGTCTGCACCTCCATCCATCCCCTGAGCGAAAATTGAAAACTTTTTCGGATGCGGCACTTCGCCGCCGCGGTAAGGGCCCCCTCCTCCGCCTCGTCGCAGAGGAAAACGGCCACCAGATTCGTCGACATGTGGCCCGGCTTCGGGTCTATCTTCGGCATGCCCTCCGCCAGTACCCGGTCCAGGCAGCTCTGATAGAGCGCCTGCGTCAGGCGGGGCAGAGAAAAGAACCAGACATATTCATGCTTGTCGGCCGTATACAGCACGGCCTTCTTCGACAGAAGATAGCCCGAGCCGTGCTCGTGATAGGCTGCAGTGGCAACGAGCGAGCCCGGATCGTTCTCCACCCGCTCGATGTCATAATAGGGCGCGTAGCCTTGTATTGCCTTTTCCAGTAAGTCCCTGCGCTCCATCCTTCAGCCCTTCCTGCACAAGCATTTCGATGCGGTATTTCCGCGGCCCCGCGGCCTACGCCTCCTCCGCGGAAGAGAGCGCGGCGGGCGGCTTCCCGAACGCGGCGTCCGGGATCAGACGCTTCAGTTCGTCCATCAGGGTCCGGGCCGCCTCTTTCCCGGGGATCTGCGCCTCAAACAGCTCGCCCCTGTCGTCGCAGACCACGAGATACTCCACCGGGATCTCCCTCTTTTTGCCGTCCATGGGGATCGACACCAGATGCACGCGCCGGAAGCAGCGGCGGATCAGGCGGAAAGGGATATAGTATATCCTGAGCCCGGAGCGGTAGAAGAGCTGCGTGCTGCCGAGATGGATCTTACCGACCTTTTTTGAGGCCCTGTATTCGGCCGTGAGCGCAGCGCGGTCCTCTGCGGCGCCCTCAATCAAAGGACGAAAAAACATAGGAAAAATCTCCAGCGGAATCAAGGATTCGGAAACGGTGCTCACGTCTTCTGCCCGGGCGGGGCAGAGGCCCTGCCGACAGGATATATTAACAAAGCATGAACAGCATGCTATATTCTAATTCCTTTTGGTGAAAATGGCAAGACCTTTATTTCAAATTTTTTTAAAATTGTTAAATTTTTTTCGATCCAAAACGCTCTCTCGGCCGCTCCCTGCCAGTTTTTGGGTTTGCGTCCCCGGGGGACCGCGCCGACGCCGTCTCCGGAGGGAAAGGGAGGCGCGAAAGTGCAAGTGCCTGTTGACTTCGGAATGCGGGCGGCGTAAAATATAATTGGATGAAAAGTGGCAATTTCGGCAATTACAGGATAATCATACAACATCATAAAGAGAGGACGATGGGCATGAGCAAAGAGAAAAAAGAAGGCAAAAAAGACGACTCCGCCCTGATCAAGGCGGAAATCAAGGCGATGCGCGAGCATCTGATGGGCCTGCAGCAGGAGATCCGCGCCAAGGGCCTGCCGATCATCGTGCTGGTGGAGGGCTGGGCCGCCGCCGGCAAGGGTTCGCTGATCAACGAGCTGATCAACGAGCTCGATCCCCGCTTCTACAACGTCACCTCCCCGGTCATCACCCCGGAGGCCGAGGCGCGCTACCCCTTCCTCTATCCCTATGCCAAGGCGATCCCCGAAAACGGCAAGATCATGTTCTACGACTCCGGCTGGATGGAGGACTGCGTGCGCAAGTACATGCACCGCGAGATCACCCGGGACGAGTACAAAAAGCGCGTGCGCGCCGTCAACGAGTTCGAGCGCCAGCTGCGCGACGGCGGCTATCTGCTGCTCAAGCTCTTCGTCGACATCGAGGACGACGAGCAGCGCAAGCGGATGCGCGCCCTGCGCGAGAACTTTGAGACCGAGTGGCGCGTGACGGAGGAAGACCTCTGGCAGCAGCGCGAGTACAAGCTCTTCCGCGAGAACTACGAGGCCTTCATGGAGAAGACCGGCAAGCTCATCCCCTGGCACGTGCTCGACGGCAGCAAGAAGAGCCTGGCCGCGCGCGACGCGCTGCGCCTGCTGACCGAGCAGGTGGACGAGGCCCTGGAAAAGGGCCGCTACGTCGGCAAGCCCTTCGAGGAGGACTTCCCGCTGCTGAAGATGCCGAAGCTCGCTTCGGTCGACCTCTCCCCGGCCATGACGGACAAGGACTACAAGGCCGAGCTCAAGAAGCTGCAGAAGCGCCTGGGCGAACTGCACAACGTCATCTACCGCAAGAAGATCCCGGTCATCCTCTGCTACGAGGGCTGGGACGCGGCCGGCAAGGGCGGCAACATCCGCCGCATCGCCCGCCCGCTCGACCCGCGCGGCTTCGACGTGATGCCGATCGCCTCGCCCGAGCCGCACGAGCTGGCCCGGCAGTACCTCTGGCGCTTCTGGACGCGCCTGCCCCGCAGCGGCCACATCTGCATCTTCGACCGCACCTGGTACGGCCGCGTCATGGTCGAGCGGCTGGAGGGCTACTGCAGCGAGGACGACTGGAAGCGCGCCTACAACGAGATCAACGAGTTCGAGCGCCAGCTCACCGACTGGGGCGCCGTGGTCATCAAGTTCTGGATCCACATCGACCAGGACACCCAGCTCGCCCGCTTCACCGACCGGCAGAACACGCCGGAGAAGCAGTGGAAGATCACCGACGAGGACTGGCGCAACCGCGAGAAGTGGGACCAGTAC
>JAFZQE010000022.1 GCA_017552325.1 Oscillospiraceae bacterium | reverse complement strand
GCCGCACCGTCGACTTCAAGAACACGATCATCATCCTGACCTCGAACCTCGGCAGCCAGTACCTGCTCGACGGCATCGACGACCGGGGCGAGATCAGCGAATCGGCACGCGAGGCCGTGCAGCGCGAGCTGCACCGCGCCTTCCGTCCGGAATTCCTGAACCGCCTGGACGAAACGATCCTCTTCCGCCCGCTGACGAAGGAGAACCTCTCCGGCATCATCGACATCATGCTGACCGGCCTGCAGAAGCGGCTGGCCGAGCGCTCGCTGAAGCTGGCGCTCACCGACGCGGCGAAGGCGCTCATCATCGAGCGCGGCTACGACCCGCTCTACGGTGCGCGCCCGCTGCGGCGCACCCTGCAGAGCAGCGTCGAAACCCTGCTGGCACGGCGCATCCTCTCCGGCGACCTCGCCGCCGGGACGACTCTGACCGTCGACGCGGAAAACGGCGAGCTCAGCGTCAGGTGAATGCGGAATTCAGAGTTTGGAATGTAGGGGCGGGGCTTGCCCCGCCCGAACAAGCCTCCCTTGTCTAAAGGGAGGGGGACCGCGTTTGCGCGGTGGAGGGATTCAAAAACCTTCGTTACAATGAATCCCCCAGTCAGCTTCGCCGACAGCGTCCGCCCCCCCCTTTTGTCCGCTTCGCGGACATTTCCCCCGCCGGGGGAATCTTCCCCTGTTAGGGGAGCCAAGAGATGCAGAGGCGACAAAAAAACTCCCGTACCGGGCGGTACGGGAGTTTCTGTTTCGCAATCAATCGAGCACGTAGGGCAGGAGCGCGATCTGGCGGGAACGCTTGATCGCCTCGGTCAGCTCACGCTGGTGCATGGCGCACACGCCGGTCGTGCGGCGGGGCAGGATCTTGCCGCGCTCGGACAGGAAGCGGCGCAGCTTCGCGGTGTCCTTGTAGTCGATGAACGTGGCCTTGTCCACGCAGAACTGGCAAACCTTGCGGCGTTTGCGGTTCTTGGGATTGTTCTTATCGAAAGCCAAAGCTGTATCCTCCTTTTATAGTATCAGAACGGCAGCTCGCCGTCATCGCCGTCGAGCTCGGTGAAGGGAGAGGGCGCGGGACTGACCGTGCGGGGAGCCTCGTAGCTGCTCCGGCCGCCGTCGTTTCCGCCGCTCCGACCCGAGTCGTAGGCGTTGGCGCGGGGCGCCTCATAGTTGCCGTCGCTGCTGTCGCGGCGGCTCTCGCCGAAGTAAACGTTGTCGACGTTGATCTCCCAGTTGACACGGTTGTTGCCCTCGCGGTCCTGCCACTTGCGGGACTGCAGGCGGCCGGAGACAACGATCATGCTGCCCTTGCGGAAGAAGCGGTTGACAAACTCGGCCGTGGAACGCCAGGCGGAGCAGTCGATGAAATCGGTCTGCCGCTCGCCGCCGTCGCGGCCGCCGAAATCGCGGTCAACGGCCACGGTGAACGAAGCCACCGGCGTCTGGCTCTGGGTGTATCTGAGCTCGGGATCCCGGGTCAGACGGCCCATGATAACAATGTGGTTGAGCATCTCAGTCTCTCCTTATTCCGCGCGCAGGGTGATCAGACGACGCAGGATGCCGTCGGTGATACCGAGGATACGGTCCAGCTCGGCGGGGAAATCGGGGCCGCTCGTGAACTTCATCAGCACATAGACGCCTTCGGAAATGTAGTTGATCTCGTAAGCGAGCTTGCGCTTACCCATCTCCTCCAGTTCCTCGAGCGTACCATTTGCTTCCACAAGTGCCTTGAACTTCTCAACGATCGCGGAAGTCTCTTCCTCGCTCAGGTTGGGGTTGATGATGTACATCACTTCGTACTTTTCGCTTGCTTTTGCCATGGTTGCACCTCCTTCTGGTCAATTGGCCCCCGGTCGCTGCCGGGAGCAAGGATAATTCTGTCTCTGCGGACAGGCCATATTATTATATCGGCTTTTTCCGGATTGTCAAGAGATTTTTTCCGCTTTTTTCACTTTTCCGGAGAAGGCTCCTGCGGCTTGGCCTTTACATCGAAGGCGGAGGCGCAGGGTCCGTCAAGAGCGGATCACGAGAGATTTTTTGTTCTGACGATGGCGGTTTTCTGCAGGAATACTTTGTGTATTTCAAGGAAAACCGACGAAGTCAGGGCGAAAAAGATCCGGGAGACGCCGCAGGCGGATCCTGCGGCTTGGCTTTTACAAAATAATGCCTCGCGATCCAGCGCGAGAGGCCGTCCAGGCCCGGATAGATCAGGCGCTCGCTCATGTTCAGCTGGTCGAGCATGTCGCGCACGCGCCAGCGCAGGCTGCGGTCGATGACGTATTTGACGGTGTTCTTCGTGTACCTGTCCAGGAAACCCTCGATGTCCTCCATGTCCATCGGGACGACGCAGAAGAAGGAATACTGGTTGACGATGCGCGAGTCGATGCTGGGCGGCTCGAGCACGACCATTGAGCGGTCGCCCATGTCGTGATCGTAGGCGGCGATGTTCGACGCGGCCTGCCCCAGCATGTCCACCGAGAAGACCTCCGCCTTGCTGCGGGACATGACCTCCTGGTACTTCGGCGGCAACAGGGCGTGCAGCTCCTTGATGTCCGTGCGCCAGACCATGCAGTCGTGCTCGTCCATGTGCTCGAGATTGTCCTCGCTGACGGCGAAGTGCAGCGCCACCAGGGCCGACTGCGTCCAGTCCAGCAGCCGGGTCGGCAGGCCGTGGTGCTGGCCGAGGAACATCTGCCGCCAGACGGACTGCGCGATCGTCGGGTCCTCCATGACGGCGTATTTGGCAAAATTCTTCAAAATCGCCGGCTCCAGCGCGCGCTGCAGATCCTTGCAGTTGCGCCGGAGGCTGGTGACCATCGGCAGGTCCGCGTTGGCCATGCCGCGGTAAACGTAGAGGCTGCGGTTGCGCCCCAGGTCGGGGCGGTAGGGCTGGTCGGACAGCAGGGGGATCAGCTCCTCCACGCTGGTAACTCTGATTTCCTGGATCATGGGATCTCCCGCTTTCTGAATTTTTATGGTTCAGTATACCATGCGCGCCGGGAGGAATGCAAGACAAGCCGCCCTGCGTACGCGAAAAATCCGGGATGCGGTCTTGCCTCCGCGCGCGCCGGGTGATACAATACAGGCGCCGGGCCGCGCCGGGAGCGGATCCCCGCCCGCGGCGGTTCCGGCAATACTCGAGGACAAAAGGAGAAATCAACATGAAAAAGATGCTCAGTCTGCTGCTGGCGCTCTGCATGATCTTCGCGCTGGCCGCCTGCGGCGCGCAGCCGGAGGCGCCCGCGGAACCGGAAGCGCCCGCGGAGGAAACGCAGGCTCCCGCCGAGCCAGAAAGCAAGACCTGGACCCGCGAGGGCTATTTTCAGAACGAGGAGGGCGATCTGCTCTCCGTCATTTGGATGGAAGATATTGACGAGCCCGGCTGGTATGTCGGCATGATGGTCGGAGACCTCATGGCCGGCTGCGTCGTCCCGCAGGAGGGCGACAGCCTGCACGGCGACCTGAACGCCTGGGACGAGAGCGCCGACCCGCTGGTCGTCACCATCACCGAGGAGGGCGAGGACGGCCTGCTGCTCGATATCGAGGGCGTCGGAAGCTATCACTTCGTTCCGATGGATCTGCCGGAGGCCGCCTTTACCGTCACCATCAACACGGAGGGCTGGGGCTACATCGACTACGCCGAGGGCGAGGAAGTCCCCGAGATCGACCCGGACGGGATCATCCAGTCGGCGTATCTCGGTCTGGCCGAGCCCGCGACCTACACCTTCGTCGCCCGGCCGCAGGGCGGCAACCTGTTCGTGAAGTGGACGAAGGACGGCGAGGACTTCTCAACCGAGCCGCAGATTACCGTGCTGGTGGACGCGGACGCGGCGTATGTCGCCGTATTTGAGGAGGATCCGGATTGGCAGAACCCGGTGATGAACTTCATCGGCGAGTATCAGTGCGACCGGGCGCACGCCCTGGTGCAGTGCTTCGGGAACGAGGACGCCCTGATCACGATCGAATGGGGCAGCAGCGCCTGGGAGCTGGCTCGCTGGACCATCGTCGGCCGCCTCGACACGGACACGCTGACGATCGAGTACACCGGCGCGGCCAAGCAGATCGTCGTCTATGACGAAAACGGCGAGCTCAAGAGCGAAGAAGCCGAGTACGAGGACGGCAGCGGCACGATCACCTTCCACGACGACGGGACCTTCACCTGGCACGACGACAAGTCCGAGTACGGGGTGGACATGCTGTTCGAGTGGCAGCCGGTTGGAGAGCTAGACTGACGCGTTCCGCCCGGCGTATCCGAGTACGCCGGAGCATCTTCCGGCATAAAACCCACCAAAAACAGAAGCGGGAGCTCTTTCGAGATCCCGCTTCAAGCTGTCGACAGCTTGAAGCGACAATAACGGGCTCTTTTGAAAAGTTCCCGTTTTTGCGGGATTGGACGTGAAGAGGGGACTCCCATCCCCTCTTCACAATCACCCCATGCTTGTTTATCCCTGACCATACGGTTTATCTGCAGTCTGAAGCGGGAGCTCTTTCGAGCCCCCGCTTCTTTCTTTTCTCTTTGACGCAGGAAAAGCGCCCGCGATTTCTCGCGGGCGCTTTGGATTATGTTGGTTTGCTGCGGCTCAGGCTCTGTTCCTTCTCTTCCTCCAGCCGGTGCCGATCAGCGCCATGCCGAGGATGGAAGCGCCCATCAGCGCAGCCCACAGGGCCGGGTTGGAATCGTCGCCGGTCGTCGGACCGCCGCCGCCTCCGCCGCCGCCCTTGCCGGTCCAGACCAGCAGCAGCGGGGAGGTCCCGTGCACGGTGAAGCTCAGCGTACTGCCGGATCTGGTCACCGTGGGCATCTCGCCCTCGCCGGCCTTATGGCCGTTGCAGTCCTCGCCGAAGAGGTGCAGCGCGTAGAAGCTGTCCGTGGTCGCGGAGCCGCTCGGCATCGCGAGGCTAACCTTGACGCCCTTGACCGGGAAGAGGTCGGCCGTGATCGGCAGCCATTCGGTGCCGTCGAAGTACTCGACCTTGATCTCGTAGAGCTTGTTGCCCTTGACCGTCGTGGTGCCGAGGCGGCGTTCCACGGTCTTGAGCATCGCGCTCTTCATCGCGTCGACGCTGGCGTAGCGCTCCTTCAGCGCCGTGGGAACGACCGCGTTCTCGCTGACAGTGGCCCGCAGCTCATACCAGTGGGCGTAGAGCGTCGTGGTCTCGGTCAGGATGTCGCCCTCGACGACCTCGCTGCCGCCTTCCTTGGCGTCGAACCAGCCGCCGAAGATGTAGCCCTCGCGCTCCTGCGGTGCGGGCAGAGCCGGCACGCTGCCGTCATCGCCCAGGCGCAGGCGGGTCACGGAAACGGTGCCGCCGTTGGCGTCCAGGATGACGTACAGGCCCTCGGGCGGTTCCTCGGTGGGCTCGGGCGTCTCGGTGGGTTCGGGCTCCTCGGTGGGCTCGGGCTCCTCGGTGCTGTTCCAGACGATCAGCAGCGGGGAGGTCCCGTGCACGGTGAAGACGAGGTTCTCGCCGTCGACCTTCACGGAAGGCATCTCGCCCTCGCCGGCCTTATGGCCGTTGACGTTCTCACCGAAGAGGTGCAGCACGTAGAAGTCGTCCGTCGCAGAAGAGCCGTCGGGCAGGCCGATGCTGGCCTTCACGCCCTGGGACGGGAACTCGTCCGCCGTGATCGGCAGCCACTCGCTGCCGTCATAGCGCTCCACGCGCATCTCGTAGAAGCGGTTGCCCTTGGCTTCGCTCACGCCGAGGCGGCGCAGCACCGTCCGCAGCATCGCGTCTTCCATCTGTTCCACGCTGGAATACTTGTCCTTCAGCGCTTCGGGCACCACCACGTCGTCGGTGAACACGACTCTGTACTGCTCCACCACGGGAGGAGTGGTGGGCGGGGGCGTTTCGGTGGGAGAAACGATCGGTTCGGCGGTATAAGTCGCCGTATAAGTCGCGTCCCCGGTCACTTCCGTGATCTCGGGATCCCAGCCGGCAAAGGTGTAGGTGTACTCTTCGTCATCTTCCTTCGTCGGCTCCTCGCCCTCGTAAGCCGGAAGCGCTCCGTAAGAATACTCTTTGCTCTGGAGAACGGTACCGTCCTCGTCCACAAAGGTGATCGTAAAGGTCTGCAGCTCGAAGTTTGCCGTCAGCGTGTAATCCTCTGCCGCGGTGAAGGTGTATTTGACTTCTTTGCTGACTTCCGCATCGTCCTTCGTCCAGTTGAGGAACACATAGCCCTCATTGGCACTGGCTTCAACGGTAACGGATTCGCCTTCGGCATAGCTGCCGCCGCCGGTGACCGTACCGCCTTCGGCGGGATTCGCTTCCACGGTGATGGTGTAGTTTGCAATTTCGCTCTTCACCGTGTAGGTGAATACGGCGATCTCGCTCTCCTCCTCGTCCAGAACAGCCATAACCTCGATGATTATGTCTTCTGTGATCGTGTACGTGTCTCCCTCGATCCAGTTCTCGCCGTCAATGCAGTAGTAGATCACGGCGCCTTCGGTCTCGCAGGAGAATTTCACAACTGTGTCTTTGTCGACTGTACCGGAATCAGGATCGGCTGTCGGGGTGGCGGGCTTTTCGGGCTCGACTTTCACGGTGTAGCTGAACTCGGCGATCTCGCTCTCGACCTCGCCCAGCACGGCCTTGACCTTGATGGTCACGTCTTCGGTGACGGTGTAAGTATCACCCTTGGTCCAGGTCTCGCCGTCGACGCAGTAGTAGATCACAGCGCCCTCGGTCTCGCAGGAGAATTTCACAACGGTGTCCTTCTCGACCTCGCCGGAATCGGGCTCGGCCGTCGGTTTCGCGACCGTGATCGGCTCGGCCTTCACGGTGTAGCTGAACTCGGCGATCTCGCTCTCCACCTCGCCCAGCACGGCCTTGACCTTGATGACCACGTCCTCGGTGACCGTGAAGGTCTCGCCCTCGGTCCAGGTCTCGCCGTCGACGCAGTAGTAGATCACAGCGCCCTCGGTCTCGCAGGAGAATTTCACAACAGTGTCCTTCTCGACCTCGCCGGAATCGGGCTCGGCCGTCGGAGTCGCGACCGTGATCGGCTCGGCCTTTACAGTGTACTCAAACTCTGCCGCGGCGCTTTCGACGTCGCCCAGCACGGCCTTGACCAGAACGGTCACGTTCTCTTCAATGGTGAGGGTGCTGCCCTCGGTCCAGTTCACACCGCCGTCGGTGCTGTAGCAGATCACAGCGCCTTCGGTCTCGCAGCTGAAGGTCACGACGGTGCCCTTTTCGACCTCGCCGGAATCGGGATCGGCCGTCGGGGTCGCGACCGTGATCGGCTCGGCCTTCACGGTGTAGCTGAACTCGGCGATCTCGCTGTCCACGCCGTTCAGCGTGGCCTTGACCTGCAGCGTCACGTCCTCGTTGACGGTGTAGCTGTCGCCCTCGACCCAGGCTCTGGAGAGCTGGGCGTTGTAGGAGATCACAGCACCCTCGGTCTCGCAGGAGAAGGTCACGACGGTGCCCTTTTCGACCTCGCCGCTCTCCTTGTCCGCCGTCGGGGTGGCTACCTCGATATTTGTCGTAATGACCGTGTAGCTGAACTCGGCGATCTCGCTCTCCACGCCGTCCAGCACGGCCTTGACCTGAATGGTCACGTTCTCGTTGACGGTGTAGCTGTTGCCCTCGATCCAGTTCTCGCCGCCGTCGATGCTGTACCAGATCACAGCGCCTTCGGTCTCGCAGGAGAAGGTCACGACGGTACCCGCTTCGACCTCGCCGCTCTCCGCGTCCGCCGTCGGGGTGGCAGGCTGCACAGGCGCCGTATTCTTTTTCGTGATCTCGCTGTCGAGCGTGTTGCGCAGCTGCAGCGTCGTGTTGTTGATGCCGACCGCCAGCGTCACGTCGATCGTGTCGCCGACCTGGACGCGCCACGCGCCGTCGATCTTGTCAAGCACGGTCTTGTAGATCTGGATCGTCTTGCCGTCGGCGTCCTTGACGGTGATGTTCGGGTTTTTATAGCCGCCGTTGTTGTCATAGACCTCGGTCACTTCGAGATCCGTGAGCTTGACGTAGCAGCAGACGTCGGCCGTCGTCAGCTCGGCGATCGTCTTCTCCGCCGCCGTCAGAGTCAGGCCGGAGGACTTTTCATACTCCGCATTCTTAAGCTCGGGCAGGCCGCGGTAGGTCGTACGCTCGCCGGAGCCGATCACGGTGTCGCCCAGTTCGATGTCCGTCGGCGCGGTGCCGAAGAACAGGCAGATGCCGCCGGTCTCGTCCTGGATGTAGATGTTCTTGCCGTCGACCATAGTGACGACGCCCTTGACCGTGAACTTTGCGTTCTCCTCGCCCTTCAGGGCATCCTCGATCGGGACGATCGTCGGAGCCTGGACGATCACGCTGTACTCGAAGGTGGCGATCTCGCTCTCCACGCCGTCCAGCACGGCCTTGACCTGGATGGTCACGTCCTCGGTGATCGTGTAGGTATTGCCCTCGGTCCAGTTCTCGCCGCCGTCGGTGCTGTACCAGATCACAGCGCCCTCGGTCTCGCAGGAGAAGGTCACGACCGTGTCCTTATCGACCGCGCCGGGCTCCTTGTCCGCTGTCGGCGTCGCAGGCTTCTCGGGCTCGGGAGCCGTGCAGATCACGTCCGCACGGTCGCGGATACGGATGCGCGGGAAGGGTCCGTCGGGGGCGTTGAAGGTATTGTCGTAGGAGGCAAGGCCCGTGGCCTCGATCTCCGCGCCGACCTCGCAGTTCTCGACCTCGGCGCTCGTGGTGATGTAGCCGTCGATGAAGACGCGGGCCAGCTCGCCGTTGGCGTCCTTGACCATGATGGTCTGGATCAGCCCGTTGGCCAGCTCAAAGCTCTCGACCGTGCCCTTGACGGTGACGAGCTTGCCCTCCGCGGAGCGGTCGTTCAGCTCGCCCGCCGTGATCTCGGTGGGCTCGACGGAGCCTTCGCCGATGATCTCGATAGTCTGGACCTGCAGCTCGGGCTCGGCCTGGTAGAAGTCGGTATGGCCGACGATGCGGACCTTGTCGCCGATCTTGAACTCGCCGGACACGGGGAAGCAGCAGATGCCGCCCGTCTCGTCCTGCACATAGATGCAGTCGAAGAACGCGGTGTCCTTGTCATAGCCGGAGGCGTTGGAGGTCACGACGCCCTCGATGATGAAGCGGTAGCCGGTATCATCCTCGACGGAGGCCGCGCGGACGTCGGCGATCGGAGTGACGGCGTCCTCGTTCTCCTTGTCGATGACGTCGAGCTCGACATTGGCGGTGTAGGTGTACTCCTTGCCGTCATAGACGACCACGGCCGTCACGGTGACGGTGGTGAGCTTCGCCTTGTCAAAGGTATGGGCGAAGTTCACGGCCGCCGTGCCGTTGGGAGCGATCGCGTAACCGGCATCGTCGGTGCCGATCACTTCGCTGTCGTTGATCGTGTAGACCAGGGACTTGACCGTGGCGGTCTTGTCCTCGTTGTTGAAGAGGGTGGTCACCAGCGTGGCTTCCTCGCCCTTGTAGACCGGCTCGGTCTCGGCCTTGATGTCGGTGATGCCGAGCTTCAGCGCCTGGCCGACCCAGATCGGCGCGGTGACCGCCAGGTCGCCGTCCTTCTGCGTCACACGGATGAAGTAGTAGCTGTACTCGGGATCCAGCTCTGCCGTCAGCTGACCGGTGGCGATCTCGGTGGAGCTGTTCCAGGTATAGGCGGTCACGCCGCCGTTGACGACGACTTCGACCTTGCTGACCGAATCGCTGGCGTCGGGATCGAAGAGGGTGACCACGACGTTCAGCTTTTCGGGCGCGTTCTCATCGGAGAAGATCGTGCCCATCGGCATGTCGTTGATCGTGTAGAAGATCTGGAGGTTCTTGTCCTCGGTCGCGTAGACGCGCAGCGCGCGGATCGCGTCGTAGATGCCCTGCTCGGAGAAGTCGTTGGTCAGGATAACGTCGCGGGCGTCGTTGGCGTTGCCCCAGCGGCCCTTGTGGTTGTCCTGGTTATTGGTGGGCGCCAGGTGCCATCCCTTGTCCAGCGCCATGACGTACTGCTCGTAGCTCGGGTAGTAGCCGTTCTCGCCGATCGGGCCCTCGCCGTTGCCGACCTCGACCAGGAACATGTGGGCGTCGGTCGCCTCGTCCCAGTAGGAGAAGTCGGTGAAGTTGCCGAAGGTGCTGCCCGGGTGGTTGAACTGGTTCAGGCTGTCGCCCTTGTTGATCGTCGTGTAGTAGAGCTTCATGCCCGCGTCGCCGGTCTTGTTGTTCAGATTGGCGTTGTTGCGGGAGACCAGACCGTCGCTGTCGAAGGTGTTGATGTGGCCGGGTCCGCCGGACCAGGTCATCTCAAAGCCCGCAATGGCGATGAGGTTGGAATGCGCTGCGTTGAAGGCTGCGACCTTGCCCTTGTACTCCTCCCAGAGCGCCTTGCTGGCCGCGGTCATCTGGCTCCTGTCGTTGAGCGCGTCGGCCGGGTTGGCGGCGCTGGTGGTGTCGAAGTAGTTGGAGTGGTCGGTGAAGGCGACGAACTGGATGTTCGCGCTCTTCGGGAGGGAGGCCACGTACTCCAGCGCGGTGTCCAGCGAGCCGGAGCCGTCGGAGTAGGTGGTGTGGGAGTGCAGCTGGCCGAAGTAGAGCTGATATTCCGCGTTGCCCACGGTGAAGCTCCAGCTCTTGTCCGCCTTGACGCCGTCTGCGCGCTCCACCGTGATCGACACGGTCACGCGGCCGTCGGCCAGGTCCTCGGCAGGCGTCCAGCTCAGCACGCCGTCGGCGTACACGGCCTCGACCGTCTCGTCGTTGACCGTCATCGTGAAGACGGGATTATCGCCCACGTTGCCGATCTTCGCGGAGATGACGGGCCTCTTGTCTTCGCCGGTCTGGGAGTTCGGCGCGGGCGTCAGGCTCTCGAAGAAGGGCTTGTCGATGTTCTCGACGACCTTCTCGCCGGTGTATTCGATCCCGTAGCTGTTCTTCACCGAAACGGTGATCGTGAAGCTCGCGGGCATATCCTCGCTGTCGAGATCCTCGAAGGGCAGGACGAAGCTGCAGCTCTTCTTGTCCTCGGTGGCCTCATAGTCGGTCACGGTGCCGCTCTTGCTGCCGGCAGCGTAAGTGATCGTCAGCTCCGTGATCTCGTCGGCCAGGTCGTCCAGCGAGAAGCTGCAGGCGTAATCCTGCTCGAAGTGGCGGGAATCCTCGCAGTCGAAGATGACGGTGGGATCCTGCACGATGCCCTCGTGGATCTTGGTGCCCTCGGCGACCTCGTAGAAGCGGAACTCGAAGATCGCGGCGTCGGCCGACTTGAAGGTCCAGCCGGAGAAGACGCTGGAGAAGAACTCGATGCAGACGGGAGAGCCCTTGTAGTTGGCTTCCTTATTATAGATAGTATAGCCTTCGCCGTTCGCGGCCAGGTACCACTTGGCGGTGTCGGGCAGCTTGCCGTTCTCGCCCTTCTCGATGAAGAAGAGCTCCTCGTCGTTGTTGGAGGCCAGGTACTTGCCGTTGACCTCGAAGCTGTAATAGCGGCCCATCGTGTCGACGGTGAAGACATAGGCGCCGTTGCCTGCCTTGGCCTTGCCTTCCTCGATCGTGGTGGGCACCGCGTTCAGGGAGTAGGTGGCTTCCTTGGCCAGGCCCATGGAGGCCTCGGCCGCGGGACTGTAGATCACGTACTGGCCGTCCTTCTGCAGGATGCCGTCCCATTCGCCGTCGTCAAAGGGTTCGACCGCGTCATTGGGATCGACCAGATAGAACTGCAGGGCGTAGTCCGTGCTCTTAAGCTGGCTTTCAAACGGCGCAAAGCCGGAGAAGACCTCCCCGCCGTTGCGGACATAAGCCTCGATGTAGACCGGGAGCTCGACCTCGACACCCTCGCTGTCCTTTTTCATGATCGTCAGCGTGGTGCTCTTGACGTACCAGGTGTGATCCGCCGCCTTGAAGGGCGAGAGCTCCCAATCGTGCACCGTGTCGCTGTTGTAGTTCGTATTGACGGTCAGCTCGGCATAGGTGCCGCTGGGCCACACGGAGATGGCGTTGTTCTCATCGTCATAGGAATAGAAGCTGTAGCTGCCGTCGGCGTTGACCTTCACCGTCCACACCATATCGCTGGTGAAGTTCTTGACCTCGTTGTTTTCCACGGTGCAGCTGTTGGCCTTCAGGTACCAGTCGCCGTTGGGCTTGCTGCTGATGGCGGTCTTGTGGGTCTGGCTGTAGATCGCGACGGTCACGCCGTCGGTCAGCTGGCTCAGATCGGTGATCAGGTCGCTCTCGCCCGGGTCGACCGAAACGGTCACGGTGATCTCGCTGGCCAGGGTGTTGCGCAGCTGCAGGGTCGAGTTGTTCACGCCGACCGCAGCCGTGACGTCGAGCTTGTCGCCGACCTTGACGTCCCATTCGCCGTCGGTCTTGCCGATCACGGCCTTGTAGATCTGGATCGTCTTGCCGTCGGCGTCCTTGACGGTGATGTTCGGGTTGCTGTAGGCGCCGCTGTTGTCATAGACCTCGGTCACTTCGAGGTTCGTCAGCTTGACGTAGCAGCAGATGTCGGCCATGAGGAGCTCGCCGATCGTCTTGTCCGCCGGCTCGAGCGTCAGGCCGCTGGATTTCTCATAGGTCGCGCCGCTCAGCTCAGGCAGGCCGCGGTAGACCGCGCGCGTGCCGGTGCCGATCACGGTGTCGCCCAGTTCGATGTCCGTCGGCGCGGTGCCGAAGAACAGGCAGATGCCGCCGGTCGAATCCTGGATGTAGATGTTCCTGCCGTCGACCATGGTGACGACGCCCTTGACCGTGAACTCCGCGCCGCTCTCGCCGTCCAGCGCTTCCTTGATCGTGCTCAGGCCTTCGATCCTCACGGTATAGCTGAAGGTCACGATCTTGCTGGATTCGCCGTTCAGCAGAGCCTTGACCTGGATGGTCACGTCCGCGGTGACGGTGTAGGTGCTGCCCTCGACCCAAGTCGCGCCGTCGTCGGTGCTGGTCCAGATCACGGCGCCCTCGGTCTCGCAGGAGAAGGTCACGACCGTTCCCTTGTCCACGGGGCCGCTCTCGACGTCCGCCGTGGGCGCGGCCACGGGATACTCCTCTTCCTGCACGGTGATCTCGCTGGCCAGGGTGTTGCGCAGCTGCAGGGTCGTATTGTTGATGCCGACCGCCGCCTGCACGTCGATCATGTCGCCGACCTTGACGTCCCAGATGCCCTCGGTCTTGCCGATCACAGCCTTGTAGATCTGGATCGTCTTGCCGTCGGCGTCCTTGACGGTGATGTTCGGGTTGTTGTAAGTACCGTTGTTGTCATAGACCTCGGTCACTTCGAGATCCGTCAGCTTGACGTAGCAGCAGACGTCGGCCGTCTTCAGATCGCCGATCGTCTTCTCCGCAGCCGCCAGCTCCAGGCCGCTGGATTTCTCATAAGCCGCGCCGCTCAGCTCGGGCAGACCGCGGTATTCCGCGCGCGTGCCGGTGCCGATGATCGTGTCGCCCAGGGAGATGTCCGTCGGCGCGGTGCCGAAGTAGAGGTCAATGCCGCCGGTCGCGTCCTGGATATAGATGTTCTTGCCGTCGACCAGGGTCACGACGCCCTTGACGGTGAACTCCGTGCCGGTCGTGCCGGCCAGGGCCTCGGCGATCGTGCTGAGCGCCGGCTCCTCGGCCTTGACCGTGTAGCTGAAGCTCACGATCTCGCTGTCCACGCCGTTCAGCGTCGCCTTGACCTGGATGGTCACGTCCTCGGTGACGGTGTAGGTATTGCCCTCGACCCAGGTCTCGCCGTCGGTGCTGTAGGAAATGACGGCGCCTTCGGTCTCGCAGGAGAAGGTCACGAGCGTGTCCTTCTCGACCTCGCCGCTCGCAACGTCAGCCGTCGGGGCGGCCACGGTCACGGGCTCCTCGCCCTGCACCGCGATCTCGCTGGCCAGGGTGTTGCGAAGCTGCAGGGTCGTGTTGTTGACGCCGACCGCCGCTGTCACGTCGATCACGTCTCCGACCTTGACGTCCCATTCGCCGTCGGTCTTGCCGACGACGGCCTTGTAAATCTGGATCGTGGTCGCCTTCGTGCCGTCCGAAACGGTGATGTTCGGGTTGGCATAGGCGCCGCTGTTGTCATAGACCTCGGTCACTTCGAGGCCCGTCAGTTTGACGTAGGTGCAGATGTCGGCCGTCGTCAGCGCGCCGATCGTCGTCTCCTTCGCCTCCAGCGTCATGCCGCTGGATTTCTCATAAGTCGCGCCGCTCAGCTCGGGCAGGCCGCGGTAGACCGCGCGCGTACCGGTGCCGATGATCGTATCGCCCAGGGCGATGTCCGTCGGGGCCGTTTTGAAGTACAGGCAGATGCCGCCGGTCGAATCCTGGATGTAGATGTTCTTGCCGTCGACCAAGGTGACGACGCCCTTGACCGTGAACTCCGCGTTGTCCGCGCCGTCCAGCGCTTCCTTGATCGTGCTGGTCTCGGGTTCGGGCTCGGCCGCCTTGACGGTGTAAGCGAAGCTCGCCGTGTCGCTCTCGATGCCGCCCAGCGAGGCCTTGACCTGCACGGTCACGTCCTCGGTGACGGTAAAGCTGCTGCCCTCGGTCCAGGCCGAACCGTCGGTGCTGGTGAGGATCACCGTGCCCGGCGTCGCGCAGGAGAAGGTGACGGCCGTGTCGGCCTCGACCTCGCCGGCCGCGACGTCAGCCGTCGGCGTCAGCGGCTTCTCGGCATAGAACGCGAACTTGTAGGGTTCGGTGTCCCGTATGCCCCAGGTGGTGAAGCCGTTGTAGTACTCCAGCGCCTGCTGGTTGTTGTTGACGACCGCCTTCGTGTTGATGACGTTCCAGCAGTCGCCGGTCTTCTCCAGCGTCCAGCAGCCGTAGTCGCCGGCCGCGGCGAAGCTCAGGCCGTTGCCGGCCTCCGGAGAGGTCAGAACCAGCCCGTTCAGCGCGAAGGTGTACGCGTCGCCGCTCGTGCCGAGCGTCAGCACGGACATATCCTCCGTCAGGCCCAGCTTGCCGTCGTACAGCCTGCCGGCCGTACCGGCCAGCTTGCTGCCGCTGACGGTGTCGTTGAGCGCCATGCCGCTCTCGGGATGGTAGATCACCAGCCGCGCGCCGGCCGCCGGGATCTCGGTCATCCGCTGCAGATAGGCCAGCGGCTCCGGCTCCTCGGTGGGCTCGGGCACCTCGCCGCCCTCGGTGAGCTTCCAGAAGCCCAGCGTCTGGCCGGTGATGTTGCTGTTGATGCTCGTATAGCAGCGCCAGTCGGGATTCGTCATGTACACGCCCAGATAGCGTGTCGCGTCCTTCGAATCCTTCGCCGTCAGATAGCCGCTCGTCAGCGAAAAGAGCGCGCCGTTGGCGTTCTCCGGCGTGCCGATGCGTACGCCGTTGTTGGCGGCGGTGATGTAGAGCTTTCCGCCGGCCGCATTGGTGAACTGGTACGCTCCGTCGACTGCGGTGACTGTCCAGCCGTAAGCGCTGTCGGCCGCCGGGATCGTGAGCAGATTGTCGCTCACGGTCGAGACCGTGGCCGCAGGCGCGGTGCTGGTGTTCGCCGAAGGCAGGGCCCAGGTGGTGCCGTCCTTCGACATGGTGACCGCCACGGTATCACTGCTCGTGATATCCGCGAACTCCACCGGCTCCCAGACGCTGGTCGCTCCCGCCGCGAGGGCCGACGCGGGCAGCAGTGACAGCAGCATGCCCAGCAGCAGCACGAGCGACAGGATCTTTCTCGTTCTCTTCTTCATGGGGTACCTCCTTGAAGCGGGCCGTCATAGATTTATGTCAACCCGTTTACATAAGTATACGTACTATATTATAACAGATATTTTCCGTTTTGCCAGTAGGAAACGACAAAAAATTAGTGGAACATTATAGAATTTTTTGCCTCGTTTTTATGGAAAGCGACCAAAAATGAAAAATGCCAAAAAATTAAGATATTAAGCGGGTTTTTCTGACTCTTTATTGTCGTTTTTGCGTTTCTTTTTTGTAACTTTTCAGGGCAAAAAGTGAGCTCTCTCTTGACAGGAAAAAGCGGACTTGATATGCTGTTGGCAAAGCTTGAAAACGGAGATCGAAGCGCATGAAAAAGGATGGAAAAGAGGCTCTGGCCGCCTGGCTCTCCCGGGAAAAATGGGGGCTCCTGCTGCTGGCGGCCGCGGCGCTGCTCTTCGCCGCCGCGCTGCTCCTGCTGCGCACGGACGCGGAAGAGGGCGAGCGCCCCGCGGACTATGCCGAATACGAAAAGGGCGTCGTCACCGCGGTGCTGACCGACAGCACCGTGCAGGACGAGGCTTCGGACGGCGCCTGGCGCGGCGAGCAGCTTTTGCTGGTCGAGGTGCAGAGCGGCCAGTACGCCGGCAAGACGCTGAAGGTCACCAACGTCGTCGGTCCGCTCTACGGCGTTCCCCTGCAGGTCGGGGACGGGGCGTCGCTGATCGTCAACACCTACGCCGGCGGCGACGTACGCGCGACCGTCTATGAATACAACCGCATCCCGGCGCTGGCGGCGCTTGTCGTCGTCTTTCTGCTGACGGCGGTGCTGGTCGGCGGAAAGACCGGGCTGAAGTCCCTCATCGGGCTTGCGGTCACGGTGCTCTGCCTGTTTTGGGTGCTGATCCCGCTGCTGCTGCGCGGCGCGCCGACGCTGCCGACGGTTTTCCTCTGCTGCGTGTACATCGCCGCGGTGTCCTTCACGATCCTCGGCGGCCTGCACCGGAAAACAGTCTGCGCGATGCTGGGCACGGTGGCGGGCGTTGCGCTGGCGCTGCTCTTCGGCCTCGCGGCGCAGAGCCTGGCGCGCATCAGCGGCCTGCGCATGAGCGACGTGGAGCCGCTGCTGCAGCTGCGGCAGAGCGGCGTGCCGGTCGGCCTGCGCCATCTGCTGGTCGGCGGCCTGACGATCAGCGCGCTCGGCGCGGTGATGGACGTGGCGATGAGCATCTCCTCCGCGCTGGAGGAGGTCCACGCCGCCAATCCCGGCTACGGCTTCCGGGCGCTGTTCCGCTCGGGCATGAACATCGGGCGCGACATGGTCGGCACGATGACGAACACGCTGATCCTCGCCTTTCTCGGCAGCGGCTTCACGCTGATCCTCTATCTCAGTTCCCTGGGCCTGTCCCGCTATCAGCTGCTGACCTCCGCGTATCTGGCCATCGAGCTGATCGGCGGCCTGTCCAGCAGCATCGGCATGATCCTCGCCATCCCGCTGACCGCGCTGATCAGCGCCTTCAGCCTTCGCCCGAAGCCCGAGGCCTGAGTCCGAAAAACTCAGAGACCAATGGGAGGCTGCCATGGCTTTTGATTTCAAGAAAGAATACAAAGAGTTTTATTTGCCGAAGAACACGCCGTCCATCGTGACCGTCCCGCCGATGAATTACATCGCCGTCCGCGGGCAGGGAAACCCGAACGAAGAGGGCGGCGACTACCGGCAGGCGATCGGCCTGCTCTACGGCGTCGCCTTCACGATCAAGATGAGCAAGCTGGGCGATCACCGGATCGAGGGCTATTTCGACTACGTCGTCCCGCCGCTGGAGGGATTCTGGCGGCAGGAGGGCGTCGAGGGGATCGATTACGCGCGCAAAGAGGACTTTCAGTGGATCTCCGTCATCCGCCTGCCGGACTTCGTGACGAAGGCGGACTTCGACTGGGCCGTCGCAGAGGCGGCGCGGAAAAAGAAAAGCGACTTCTCCTCGGTCGAGTTTCTGACGGTCGACGAGGGCCTGTGCGTGCAGTGCCTGCACCTCGGCCCCTACGACGACGAGCCCGCGACGGTGGAGCGGATGCACCGCTTCATGGCCGAACAGGGCTTCGTACTGGATATCTCCGAGCGGCGGCAGCATCATGAGATCTACCTCTCCGACGCCAGAAAAACCGCGCCGGAGAAGCTGAAAACCGTGATCCGCCACCCGATCCGGCGGGTCTGAGGAGAAGCCTGGCATGAAAGAGATCAGAACCGCGCGGCTGCTGCTGCGGCCCTTCCGGGAATCGGACTGCGACGATCTGTTCGAGTTCCTGTATCAGCTGCGGGACGACGAGTTCGAGGGCTATCCGGGGATCACGTACGAAAACGGCCGGGAGCATTTTCTCTGCCGCCTCGGCTCAGAGGACTATGCCGCGATCGAGCTGACGGAGAGCGGAAAAGTGATCGGCAACGTCTACTGCGGCATGCGCCCCTTCGAGGCGAGGGAGATCGGCTACATCGTCAACGGGGACTTCCGGAGGCAGGGCTACGCCGTTGAGGCGGTCTCCGCGATCGTCGGGGCCGTCTTCCGGGAGGGCGCGCACCGGGTCTGCGCCGAGTGCGACCCGCGCAACGAGCGCTCGTGGCGGCTGCTGGAAAAGCTCGGTCTGCGGCGTGAAGCGCATCTGAAGCAGAACGTCTGGTTCCATCGCGACGCCTCCGGCGCCCCGGTCTGGAAGGACACTTACATCTACGCCATGCTGGCCGGCGATTACAAAACGTAATATTTCGGCTTTTTATCGAACATAGAACAGGGGCCGGGAGACGATCTCCCGGCCCCTGTTCTTTATTGTCTAAGCACTACGCACTATGCACTAAGCACTATATCGTCGCCGGCTCGAGCAGAGTCAGGCGCCTGTTGTCGCAGTCGAGCTCATAGCGCAGACCGAGCGGAAACAGCCCGATCGGGTAGCTGTGGCCGACGTTGACGTTATAGAGGATCGGCAGCTCCGGCAGACCGGCCTCGAAGCCGACGACCTGCCGCAGGATCTCCTTGTAGCTTTCGAACTTGCTCTCCGCGGCGGGCTTGCCGAAGACGATGCCGCGGATGCGCGAAAGGATCCCCTGGGCCTGCATGCCGCGCAGATACCAGCAGAGCTGCTCGTCGGGCATGTCCTCCTCGCTGGTCTCAAGCAGCAGGAGTTTTCCGCTCCAGTCCTCCGGCTTCGGCCAGAGCTCGGTACCGAAGAGCTCGACAAAGACGTCGACGCAGCCGCCGAGCAGCTCGCCCTCGACCTTTCCGCTGCCCTGCAGGATCTCGTAGCCGGTGTTTTTGCGGCGCGGGCGCGGGATGTTCATGTTCTCCTCCGCCCATTTCACCTTCTCCTTTTCAAAGGCGCAGAAGCTGCTGCAGGGGATGTCCAGGCGCGGCTGCGGATCGAAAATGGTATTTTCCATCATTTCGCGCGTGTACTCGTTGATCGACACGTACTCGGCCACGTCGCACATCAGCGACAGGCCGTAGTAGGACACGAGCCCGGCCTTGTGCATCATGAAGTGGTTCGTCGTCGTGTCAGAAAAGCCGGTAAAGATCTTGGGGTTGTCATGCAGCACGGAAAAGTCGATGTAGGGCAGCAGGCGCACCGTGTCGTCCCCGCCGATCGCGCAGATCACGGCGCGGATCGAAGGGTCGCGGAAGGCGTCCATCAGGTCCTGCGCCCGGGCTTCCGGGTGGCGGTACACATAGTCCCGGCCGCGCAGCGCGTTCGGCATCGCGCGCAGCTGCAGGCCGTAGTCCCGCTCGAGGCGCTCCTTGGCGAGGTAGTATTTGTGGATGAGATTCGGCTCTCCGAGCGAGCCGCTGGAGAGCGACACCACGGCGACCGTATCGCCGCGCGAGAGATGCTTCGGTTTGAGCATGGCAGGTCCTCCTAAAAAAGCAGGGGGGCGCACTGCGCCCCCTGCTGTCCTATTTCGGCCTCGCAGAGTTTTTCGCCTCGCAAGGCGAAAAATATAATTATATCCGTATTTTGCGGGGGCGTGTACCTCGCAAAATACCCTTCTCGCTCTGCCAGTGTGCGTCGTCCTCACAAGCTCCGTATCGTCTCGCTTCCTCGCCGGCTCGAAAGCTCGCTCACTTCGCTGCTCGTCCTCTCCATTTCAAAGCCTTGCGCTTTGAAATGGGTAAGGAAAACGGAAGGAGCGTATATGCAGCTTTCGCCGTCCCTGGCGGAAGCGGAATGGAGCGAGTTTCGTTTGACGTGCGAGTGCATGCAGCAGAGCGCAATCCCCTCAACGAAAAGCCCAGCGAAGCGGGTTTTCGTTGAAATATTATTTCTTGTTGCCGAAGAGGCCGCGGATGATGCCCTTCGCGCCGCTGCGCATGACGGTGCTCAGCGCGTTGGTGGCGGCCCGCTTGGCCATCGTGCCGGTGGACACAGTCTTGCCGCCGGTCAGGCTGTTGACGATGTTGGTGGTCACGGAGCCGGCCACGGAGGACGCGGCGTTGGACGCGGCGCGCTTGAAAACGTCGGTGGTGGCCTTTTTCTTCTGCTCAGCCTCCTTGGCGGCGGCAGCGGCGGCCTTCTCCTCGGCCTTCGCGGCGGCGGCAGCCTCGCGCTCTGCCTGCTTGGCGGCGGCGGCAGCCTCGCGCTCTGCCTGCTTGGCCGCGGCAGCCTCCTCGCGCAGGCGCTGACGCTCGGCCTCGGCCTCCTCCTTCTGGCGCTGCTTCTCGGCGGCGGCGGCCTCGGCCTCCTCGCGGCGGCGCAGCTCCAGCTCCTCGTTGGCGCGGATCAGGATCTCATAGGCGGACTCGCGGTCGACCGGCGTGCGGTACTTGACGTCGAACTCGTCCGAGGCGATCAGGCGCCTGACGTCCTCCTCGTCCGCGGCGCCCATCAGGCTCTGCGGCGGCAGGATCTTCGCACGCTCGACCATCGTCGGGATGCCCTTCTCGTCGAGGAAGCTGACCAGAGCCTCGCCGACGCCGAGCTCCTTCAGCGCGGTCTCGCTGTCAAATTCGGGATTGGGACGGAAGGCGGCGGCAGCGGCGCGGATGGCCTTCTGCTCGGCCGGGGTGTAGGCGCGCAGGGCGTGCTGCACCTTGTTGGACAGCTGGGCCAGCACGTCGTTGGGGATGTCGCTCGGGCTCTGGCTGATGAAGTAAACGCCGACGCCCTTGGAGCGGATCAGCTTGACGACCTGGACGATCTTCTGCACCAGGGCCTTGGGAGCGCCGTTAAAGAGAAGGTGCGCTTCGTCGAAGAAGAAGATCATGCGGGGCTTCTCGAGATCGCCGACCTCGGGCAGCTTCTCGTAGAGCTCGGTCAGCATCCAGAGCAGGAAGGTGGAGTAGACCGTGGGGCTCTGGATCAGGCGGGTGCTGGTGAGGATGTTGATGTAGCCGCGGCCGTCGAAGTCGGTGCGCATCCAGTCGCGGATGTCGAGGTCGGGCTCGCCGAAGAAGATCTCACCGCCCTCGCCCTCGAAGGCGAGCAGCGCGCGCTGGATGGCGCCGATGCTGGCGGCGGAGACGTTGCCGTACATCGTGGTGAACTCGCCGCGGTTGTCGCCGACGAACTGCAGCATCGCGCGCAGGTCCTTCAGGTCGAGCAGCAGCAGACCGTGCTCGTCCGCGACCTTGAACACGATGTTCAGCACGCCGGTCTGGATCTCGGTGAGGTTGAGCAGGCGGCCCAGCAGGGTCGGCCCCATGTCGGAGATCGTTACGCGGACCGGGGAGCCGACGTCGCCGAAGATGTCCCAGAAGCGGGTCGGATAGGACTTGTACTGGAAGCCCTCCAGGCCGAAGCGCTCGATGCGGCGCTGCATATCCTCGGTATCGCGGCCCGGACGGCACATGCCGGAGAGGTCGCCCTTGATGTCGGCCAGGAACACGGGCACGCCCATGTCGGAGAAGGACTCGGCCATCACCTTCATCGTGACGGTCTTGCCGGTGCCGGTCGCGCCGGCGATCAGGCCGTGGCGGTTGGCCATCTGCGGCAGCAGGAACAGATTTTTGTCGGACTGTGCGAGCCAGATCTTTCTATCGGAAACCATAGAGATACCTCCAGTTTTATTAGGTTGGATCCATCATATCACAGTTTTTTCCCCTGTACAATACAAAAAGGACAAAAAAATAGCGCGCACCGGTCGGTGCGCGCTGTTTTTTCCGTCTGCGGCCGGATTACTGCAGCTTCTCCAGGAAGTCCACGATCCGCTGCACGGTGAAGAGGTTCGCGGCCTCCTCGTCGGAGATGCTGATGCCGAACTCGTCCTCGATGTTCATGATCAGCTCCACCACGTCCAGGGAATCGGCGCCGAGATCGTCGATGAGGTTGGTGTCAAGGCTGATCTTGTCGGGTTCGATCTCAAACTGTGCGGCCAGGGCGTCTCTCACTTTTTCAAAATACATGTTCATACCTCCGATGTGATTTTGTCACATAACGTATTGATTCGGGCGGGTTCAGGCCCACTCGCGGCTCTGCGGCTTGTTGCTGGGCTGCTCGGGCCGGACATAGCTCACCACGACGCGGCGGTTGGGCTCGACGCCGGTGGAGGAGGTGGTCACGCCCTCGACATTCTGCAGCGCGGTGTGGATGACATGGCGCTCGTAGGAGTTCATCGGCTCCAGAGCCATGCTGCGCTTGTACTTGATGGCCTTTTCCGCCATCTTCTCGGCCAGCTTCGTCAGGCTCTCCTCGCGCTTGCTGCGGTAGCTCTCGGCGTCCACGCTGATGTGCATGTGCTTGTCGCTGCCGCGGTTGACCACATAGTTGGTCAGATGCTGGATCGCGTCCAGGGTCTCGCCGCGGCGGCCGATGACGGCGCCGATGCCGCTGCCGACGAGATTGACGTTCACGCCGCCGTTGTCGCGGGGGCTGATCTCGATGCCGGCCTTGACGTTCATGCGCTCGAGAAGGCCGCTCAGAAAGCTGCGGATCGCCGCATACTCGGGGTTCTCGTCCGCCGGGGCGGGCGCGGGCTCCTGCGGCTGCGCCTCGACGGGCGCGGGCTTTTCGGCCTTCTCGGGCTTCTCACGCTTTTCGGCCTTTTCGGGCTTTTCGCGTTTTTCGGTCCGCTCGGGCTTCTCGCGTTTCTCGGGCTTTTCCTCCCTCGGCTCGCGGGCGGGACGCTCGGGCTTTTCCGGGGCGGGCGCCGGGGCTTCCGGCTCCGGGTCGGGCACTTCGTATTCCACCCGGATCACCGCGGGAGAGGCGCCGATGCCGAAGAAGCCGGACCGGGGCAGCTCCAGGACCTGGAAGCTCACCGAATCCCGGTCGAGGCTCAGCTCGGCCAGGGCGGCGTTCAGCGCTTCATCGACGGTCTTGCCGCGTTTTTCCAATGTTTTCGTCATATATCCTTGTCTCCTGTGTCGGTTCAGACTTCGCCCGGCTCCTCCACGCTCTCGTCGATGGCGGGAGCGTCCTCGGAGGCGAGGGCGGCTTTGGCGGTGGCCTCTTCGGCCTCCTCCGGGTTGGTGTAGCGGTCTTCGACGTAGGCGCGGCCCCTGGCATAGCGGCGGTTGCCGACCTGGGAGGCGGGCTTTTCGGCCTCCTGGATGCCGAGGCGCTCGCGGCGCGCGGCGCGGTCTGCCCGGTCGAGGGCGGCCTTGCGCTCGTCGCTCTTCTGCTTTTCGTTGGCCTGGATCTTTTTCTTGCTGGTGTTGACGTTCATCTCCGTCCGGCCCTCGGCGCGCAGGCGCTCGGTCTCGAGGCGCTTGGCCTCCAGCTCACGCTCGCGCTCGCTGCGGCTGGCCTCGCGGATTGCGTCCTCCTCGTCGAGCTTCTTCTTGAAGATCTTGGTCAGAATGATCTCGCGGACCATGCCGAACAGGCTGTTGGCGATCCAGTACACGCCCATGGCGGCGGGCATGATAAAGCAGAACCAGAGGCTCATCAGCGGCATCATCAGGTTCATGCCCTTCATCATGCCTTTGGACTGGTCGTTGCCGGCCGGCTGCGGGTTCAGCTTGGTGGTGAGCGTCATGCTCAGCCAGCTGAACAGCGCGGAGACGATCGGGATCAGGAAGAGGCCGATCGCGGCCCAGGTCCAGGGGAAGGTCCACAGCGTGCTGACCTGGGGCGTCGCGCCCAGGTCAATGCCGAGGCAGCTCAGATCCATGTCGATGCTTTTCAGCGGGCCCAGGTCAAGCGCGTTGCCGGCCGAGTCGACGGCCGAGCCAAGCGCGTTCAGCACCGCGTCCCTGCTCTGGTGGAACAGGTTGGTCAGCTCGATCTGGACATAGAAGGAGGAGCGGCCGGAGCTGGCAAACTCCACGCCCTGCCGGGTGAAGAATTCTTTCATGGCCTCCACGACGGCCTCGCCGGCGCGGGGATTGCTTGCGTACATCATGCGGCTGATGGGCATGATGACGATGCGGTAGATCGGCAGCAGCAGGAACATCGGCAGCAGGGACCAGAGGCAGCCGGAGGCGGGGTTGATGCCCTCTTCGCGGTAGAGCTTCTGCATCTCGGCGTTGAGCTGCTGCTGGTTGCCTTGATGGCGCTTCTGCAGCTCCTGGATGCGGGGCTGCAGGCGGGTGGTGCGCATCGTGCTCTTCTTGCTTTTGGCCATGAAGGGCGCGAGCACGAGGTTGATGGTCAGGGAAAAGAGGACCAGCGTCAGGCCATAGTTGCCGGTCAGGCTGTAATACCAGGCCATCAGCTTGGCGAAGGGCCAGGACAGGTATTCCCAAATACTCATAATTTGCTCCTAACAGTTGTGTTTTGCGGTTCGGGAACGGGATCGTAGATGCCGCGCCTCCCGTGATAGAAGGGATGGCAGCAGCAGATGCGCCGGAGGGCCATCCATCCGCCGCGGAGGGCTCCGTAGCGTTCGACGGCGGTCAGCGCGTAGGCCGAGCAGGTGGGCATGAAACGGCAGCAGGGCGGGCGGCCGGCGGAGATATGCCGCTGGTAAAAGCGGATCATCCAGATCAACGCTTTTTTCATTCCGCATCCTCCCTGATGAGGCCGAGCTTTCCGCAGGCCTCGAGGAACGAGGCCTCGATCTTCCGGTAGGGCGCGCCGACGCAGCGCGTGCGCGCGACGACGACCATGTCCCAGCCCTGCTTCAGGGCGGGCTCGTTCAGACGGACGATCTCCCGCAGGCGCCGGCGGACACGGTTGCGCGTCACGGCGTGCCCGAGCTTGACGGACACGGTGTAGCCCAGGCGGTTCTCCCCGCGCCGGTTGGGCCGGACGTAGAGCACCAGATAGGGCGTGGCCGCGCTTTTTCCTTTGGCGTAGAGGCGCCGGAATTCACTGTTCTTTTTCAATGTGCGCCGGACGTTCACGGGACAGCACCTCGTTTATGCTGAGACAAAAAGGCTTCTTCTGCCGAAATCTGCACAAACACCGATAGGGCGGATCACGCCGCCCTGAAAAAATCTGTGTCTGACCTGCTCATCGACGGGATCAGTAGCTGAGCTTGATTCTGCCCTTCGCTCTGCGGCGGGACAGGACCTTGCGGCCGTTCGCCGTCTTCATTCTCTTGCGGAAGCCGTGCTCCTTCTTGCGCTGGAGCTTCTTGGGCTGGTAGGTACGAAGCATTGTGTGCACTCCTTTCAGTAATAATACTCAACATCGGAGCCGAAACCCCGAAGTAGTTGACAAAAAAGCACCCGGCGGCGCAAACCGCCGAGTGCCTATTATATAGAACAAAAGTCAATCTGTCAACCGTTTTAGTGCTTAGTTCTTAGTGCTTAGTTTTTTCACCTCTAAGCACTAAGCACTATGCACTACGCACTCTTCTTCGCGGCGGCCTCGGCCAGCTTGCGGGCGCGGCGGTTGAGCACCTCCCGGCTCTGCGGCTAAAAACACTGCTCTGTCTTCTCAACAGGATGACAGTGCGGTGTTTTTCATTTCTTTCGGAAAGCCGGGAGATGGCCCTCTATTTCGCGTGGATGTTGATAAACTCCGCTTTAAGCTTGGAATACATGATCTTCTGGCTGGAGTAAAGGCCGAAATAGCCCGAGAGCATGTAGGCGATGCCGCAGGAGAGGGCAAAATAGATGATCGAGCCCGAGCCGAAGAGCTCCACCGACAGAAGGATGGATGCGAGGGGACAGTTGACCGCGCCGCAGAACAGACAGACCAGCCCGACCGCCGCGGCGAAGCCCGCCGGTATGCCAAGCAGCGCGCCGACCACACAGCCGAAAGTCGCCCCGACGAAGAAGCAGGGAACCACCTCGCCGCCCTTGTAGCCCGTACCGAGCGTCAGAGCCGTGAACAGCAGCTTCCAGAAAAAAGCGTCCGGCCGGGCGACGCCCTCCTCCACAGCGCGTTTGATGCTCTCCATGCCGGCACCGTTGAATTCACCGGTACGGAGCAGAAGGGTCAGAGCGACGATGGTCGCGCCTCCGAAGAGAACGCGCGCAAAATCATTGGGTATTTTCTTTTTCAGAAAATGCTCCGTGCCGTGCATGGTCAGGCAGAAGATGATGCTCAGGAGCGTGCAGAGGATGGCCAGTCCGGAGATGCGCAGCGCCATCCCGGCCTGCAGGCTGAGCTCCGGGATCAGGAAATGCTCCGGCGCGATGCCGAAAAGTGCAGAGATCTGAAGCGCGATCAGCGAGGCCACAAGACAGGGCAGGAAGGCGGAGTAATAGATCACGCCCACGGAGATGACCTCCAGCGCGAAGACTGTGGCGGTCAGCGGTGTGCCGAACAGCGCAGAGAAGACGGCGCTCATGCCCGAGAGCGTAGCGATGCGCATGTCCTTGTCATCCAGCCGGCAGAGCCTTCCCACCGTGTTGCCCAGGCTGCCGCCGATCTGCAGCGCGGCGCCCTCGCGTCCGGCGCTGCCGCCGAAGAGATGCGTGATGACCGTGGCGAGAAAAATGGTAGGTACCAGCGCAAGGGGGACCCTCTCGCCCAACTGGATGGAGTCAATGACGGTGTTGGTGTTTTTGTTCTCTGTATGCAGAAAATGGTAGACCAAGCCGATCAGCAGGCCGGCCGCCGGCAGCAGATAGAGCAGCCAGGGATGCGCGGTGCGGACGGCTGTCGCCTTCCCAACGCTCAGATGGAAAACGGAGCCCACCAAGCCGCCGGCAGCACCGGTGAGCAGGGCGATGAGCATCCATTTGAGGAAGGTGCGGACGGTCTGCGCAACTTCTTTGGTTTCTTTCTTTACAAAACTCAAGGTCGAGCCTCCAGAAACGGGTCGTTCAGCGGATGCCGGCCCGCGCTCTGCGGGGGAGTCGAGACAGCGGAACGCCTCCTGCATCCAACTTTCAAGCCGCGTCATTATAGACCCGCCTTCCGAAAAATGCAAGCGGGGAATCAAGGAAAAATGAAAAAGTGAAAAACGGATCTCCCCTCTCTTTTCATTTTTCATTCTTCGGGCACTAAGCACTGCGCACTAAGCACCGTCATAGGATGAGGCATCCGACGATTCAAGGAGGATGAAGGATGCTGATCGTTCAGAAATTCGGCGGCAGCTCGCTGGCGGGGCCGGAGCGCCTGCGCCGCGCCGCCGCTCTCATAAGCAAAGCCCGCCGTCAGGGGCACGCGGTCGTCGCCGTCGTGTCCGCCATGGGAAAGGCCACCGACGACCTCTTGTCGCTGGCGCACGAGCTCGCGCCCGCACCGCCTCCGCGCGAGCTGGACGCCCTGCTCGGCACCGGCGAGCAGCAGTCGGCCGCCCTGCTCGCGATCACGCTCGACAGCCTGGGCGAGGCGGCCTGTTCCCTCTCCGGCGCGCAGGCCGGGATCTTCGCCGCCGGCGCGCACGGGGACGGGCGCATCGCGCTGATGTTCCCCCGCCGCCTGCTGGAGACGCTGGAGGGCGGGAGCGTCGCCGTCGTCTGCGGTTTCCAGGGTCTCGACGCCGAGGGCGACCTGATCACGCTCGGCCGGGGCGGCTCCGACACCAGCGCCGTGGCCATCGCCGCCGCCCTGCGCGCCGAGTGCTGCGAGATCTACACCGACGTGGACGGCATCTACACCGCCGACCCCCGCCTGCTGCCAGGGGCGCGGCGGCTGGACGCGATCGACTATCAGGATATGCTGCGCCTGGCCGAGGCGGGCTCGCAGGTCCTGCACGACCGCTCGGTGCGCCTGGCGATGGAGCAGGGCGTGGAGATCACGCTGCGCTCCTCCTTCACCGGGGAGGGCGGCTCGCTGGTGCGCCGTCTGCCGGATGGCGAGCGCCCGCCCTGGGCGGGGCTGACGCGCAGCGCCGCGGAGGACACGATGACGCTCGTCGGCCGGGCCGCCGGGGCCGCCGCCCTCTCGCGCCTGGTGATGGCGCTGGCCGAGGAGGGCCTGCCCGTGCTGGGCGGTTCGCTCGGCGAGGGCTATGTGCGCGTGCAGCTGCCGCCCGACCGTCTGGAGGAGGGCATGCAGCTCTGCCACCGGCTGTTCCTGGCCGCGCCGGACTGATTGCAAAGCGGCGCTTTTTGTGTTATGCTGTCTTTATCTTACCGAAGCTGAACAGGAGCTGCCATGAAACGAAGGATCCTTGCGCTCGCGCTGTGCCTTTTGCTGCTGCTCGCGGGCTGCGGCGCGGAAGAAGTGCCGCCGGCGGCCGAAACGCCCGCCGCGGCGGAGACCGGGACGCCCGCCGCGTCAGCGATGCCGACCACGAGCCCCGCGCCGACCGCGGCGCACCCGTCCGAGAGCTTCCCCTACGACTACGAGGAGGAACTGGCCGACACGGAGGACTTCTCCCTCGCCGTCACCGCGCTCGGCGTGGACCGGGATGACAACTGGGTCGTCCATCTGCGGCTGGAAAACCGCTCCGCCGAGATCATGAGCTTCCGCTTCCTCTACCAGAGCATCAACGGCCTCGCGATCGACGAGGTGCTGACCTACCGCGTGGCGGTCGGCGGCACGCTTGAGCCGAGCTTCCGCATCCTGCGGGACGAGATGGCCGCCTGGGGCTTCGACAGGCCGGTGCAGTGGAGCTTCACGCTGAAGGTCTCCTCGGCCGAGGATCCGGACCGCGAGCCCGTCTTCTTCGACGAGCTCTCCGCCTCGCCCTTCGGCGAGAAGGAGGCGCTGCGCTATGAGTTCGTCCCCGGCCCGCTGGACGCGCTCGTCCTCGACAACGAGCTCGCCGCGGTCTACATCACCGGCTGGGAGCTCGAGGACGGCGGCCTGAGCATCGAATACGTGGCCGTCAGCCGCTGCGGCGAGCCGCTGCTGCTGGTGCTGCCGGAGGGTGAGCTGCTCCTCGACGGCGGCGCTTACCCCGCCGAGCTGAAGGACAGCTTCGGCGCCTACGCCACGCTGATGGGCTATATCCCGGTGCCCGGCTGGGCGGAAGACAGCCGTCCGCAGACCGTCGAGCTGACGCTGGCCCTCGCCGATCCCTCCGAATGGGGCGACCCGCTGATTGAGGATACGGAGGAGAGCTCGGTCGTTTCCGCACACTGACAGAAAACGAGGCCCTGCACAAAAGTGCAGGGCCTCGTTTTATTATAATCAGATCAGAATTTGCCGCTGCTTCCGGAGAAGCCGCCGCCGGAGTGGAAGCTGCTGCCCCCTCCTCCGCCGCCTCCGCTTCGGTGATTGGAATCGGTCTCGATCAGCGTCTGGGTCCGGGTGCGGTGGGTGAAGCGGTCCTCCTGGACATTCAGCTTCATGCTCTGCGGCACCAGGTATTCGTCGGCGCCTGTAGCCTCCCGCGCGGTCTTCATCTGCCCCTTGAGGCTCATGCAGACGATCAGCGCGACGACCAGCGGGACGAAGATCACGACCAGCAGGCGCGGCAGGATGCTGCGCTCCGTGCTCGCGTAAGGATTGTTGTAGCTGTGGTAGTCCAGCCCGTCCGGGCCGGTGATGATGTCTGCCCCGGCTGTAATGTCCTCGCCGTTTTCAAGCTTGGTCAGCTGCTTGTCACAGACGTCAAGATAGTCTTTAAATCCGCCATACCAGTCGTTGTTCCGGAAGTTGTCGAGGAACTCGTCCTCGATCAGCCATCTGCTCTCGTAGCCGCAGATCGTCTCGCCTTTACTGCCATGACCATCAAGATCGAAGTCGCGTTCCTTCATGCTCAGCAGCAATATCACGCCGTCTTGTCCGTCTCCCCAACCCAGATGATAATAGTTGAAGATTCCCTGCGTGGCTGTTACGATGTTGTAATTATACTGGGTATAATCCTCCACCGTGACGACGTAGAGGCTGCACTGATGCTGCTCGCTGAGCGCGGCCGCCTTTTCTTCCAGCGTCTGGCGCTGGCTGTCGCTCAGCAGTCCGGCCTGGTCGAGCACGTAGGGGAAGACCGGCGCTTCCGTCTCTTCCGCCGCGCTCTGCTCGGCAAAGGCCGCGGGCAGCAGCGCCGCCAGCAGCAGGAGGATCAGAACAAGAGAGAAAAGTCTTTTCTTCATGGCCGTCCCTCCTCACATCGCCCCGAACAGGATCGCGGCAAGAATGCCGGCCAGCGGGGCCGCGATGCCGAAGAACCAGGCCCAGAACTTGCCCATCGAGACGGGCAGGTCGCCGATCAGCTTGCCGGTCTGGCCGTTCATCGCAAAGAGGTAGTTTTTCCCGTTCCAGCGGGTGGACAGCATCCACACCGGCAGGAGCGCGTACTTGGCCCTGGGGCGCGGCATGTCGACCTGCTGACTGACGGGCGTGCAGGTGGAGTAGCCGACGGCGGTGCCGCCGATCTTGGCCGCGGAGGTGGCGCAGGCGCGGCGCACGGCGCGCTCGGAGGCGTCCTCGGCGGGCACGTCGTAGATATCCGCCAGGAAGCCGGGCAAGTAGGCCGTCGAGAAAGACTTGAGCTCGTCGTAGTCAAAGGGCTCTATCGAGTCCATCATCGCGTCGGGCATCTTGGTCGAGCCGTCGGCCGGGATGCGCCGGAAATCCAGCGTACCGGCGCGGCGGACGTCAAAATGGTCGGTCTCCGTGATGCGGTATTTGCCGCTGGTGTAGCTGCGCACGCGGGTGGCCGCGTAGCGGATGTCGGCGCTCACGCGCCCGTCGAAGAGCCAGAAGGGGACGTAGACGCCCTTGATCTCCTCGATGTGGTTCTGGTCGGAAAAGGCGCGGGGCAGGAGCTTTTTGCCCTTGTAGAAGTTTTTCAGCGCGGCGACGGCGGCGTTCTTGTCCAGCTTGAAGGGGAGAACGTAGTCCGGCTTCTGCTGGCCGTGGAACTGGCCGGGCACGACCGTTGGGTTGCCGCAGTAGGGGCAGCTGGTGGCGGCGGTGGTCTCGTCGCAGAAGAGCTCCGCGCCGCAGCTCGGGCAGCTGTAGACCTTCAGGCCATCCGCGCCCTGCTGAAAGCTGTACTCCTCGGCAGCCTGCGCGGCCTCCGCGCTCTGCGCCTGCACGCCGGCGGCCGCGGCGGCCGCTTCCTTGTCCTTGTAGAGCGCTTCGATCTCTTTCACGCTGAAGCTGCTGCCGCAGTATTCGCATTCAAGTCTGCCGGATTTGCCGACGAAATGCAGCGGGCCGGTACAGGCCGGGCACTGGTAGTTGGTGATCTGAACGGGCATAGGCCGGCCTCCTTTCCTGGAAGATGCCGGGCGGAGGGTCTCCGCCCGGCTCACGGATTAATGGGGATCAGACGATATCTCCGTCGTCAAAGGGATCGCCGCACTCGGGGCAGAACTTGGGCGGCTTGGTCGGGTCGGCGGGCGTCCAGCCGCACTTGTCGCAGCGGTACTGCGGCACGCCGGCGGGCTTCTTCGCGCCGCACTCGGCACAGAACTTGCCCTTGTTCTTCGCGCCGCAGCTCGTGCAGGTCCAGTAGTCGACCGCAGCGGGCTCGGGCTTCTTCGTGCCGCACTCGGGGCAGAACTTGCCGGTGGCGGGCTTGCCGCAGCTCGGGCAGGTCCAGGAATCGGCGGCCGGAGCGGCAGCGGCGGGCTGCTGCGCGCCCATCTGATACAGGCTCTGGGCGTTGAAGCCGCCGGCCTGGTTGGCCATGTTCATGCCCATGAAGGCCATCGCGGCGCCGGCGTTCTCGTTGGAGGCCGCCGCCTGCATGGCCGCCGCCTGCGCGCCGACGAGGTGCGCCGCGGCCATGTTGGGATTGCGGAAGGTGGCGTTGCGCTGCAGCTCCTTGATCATGGCCTCGTCTTCCTCGCTGGCCTTGACGGAGGACACGCCGAAGGAGACGATCTCGATGCCGCGCAGATCGCGCCACTTGGAGGACAGGACGTCATTGAGGGCGTCGGCCATCTCCTGGGTGTGGCCGGGCAGGGCGCTGTAGCGGATGCCCATGTCGGAGATGCGGGCGAAGGCGGGCTGCAGGGCGGTCAGCAGCTCGGTCTTGAGCTGGCCGTCGATCTGGCTGCGGTGGTAGGCGGAGCTGACGTTGCCGCAGATGTTGGTGTAGAAGAGGATGGGGTTGGTGACGCGGTAGCTGTACTCGCCGAAGCAGCGGATCGAGATGTCCACGTCCAGGCCGATGTTGTTGTCGACCACGCGGAAGGGCACCGGGGAGGGCGTGCCGTACTTGTTGCCGACCAGCTCCTTGGTGTTGAAGTAGTAGACGCGCTGATCCATCGGGGCCTCGCCGCCGAAGGTGAAGCGCTTGCCGATGTTCTTGAAGACTTCCTTGATGCTCTGGCTCAGCTTGCCGGTGAAGAGGGAGGGCTCGCTGCTGCTGTCGTAGGTGTATTCGCCCGGCTCGGCGCAGAGGTCGACGACCTTGCCCTGCTCCACGATGATCATGCACTGACCGTCGGCCACGGCAATGACGGAGCCGTTGGAGATGATGTTGTCGCCGCCCTTGGTGTTGGACGAGCGGCCGCCCGTGCGCTTCACGCCCTTGGTGACGAGCACGTCGGCGGGGATGGCTTCACAATAAAAATACTCTTTCCACTGGTCGGCCAGAACGCCGCCTGCCGCACCCAGCGCTGCCTGAATAAGACCCATGATGTAATCTCCTTTCGTATCTGCGGTAAAAGTATTTGGAAAAACGGATTTTGCGGTTCCAACATGCCAAGTATAGCAAATCCGCGAATTCTTGTAAACAGGAACTTGTAAACAATATTAATTGCATTTCTATCCGCGCTGTGGTAAAGTGGGGGAAACAAAAAAGCCGGACAACAGATACCCGGCGAAGGAGGACTCACTATGGCAGAGATTTTGCTCGGCCGCCCCGCGGCGGACGCGATCCGCGAGGATCTGGCGCGTCGCATCGCGGCGCTGGCGGAAAAGGGCGTGACGCCGCGCCTGGCGGTGATCCGCCTGGGCGAGGATCCGGGCGACATGGCCTATGAGCGCAGCATCCGGCGCGGCTGCGAGAAGCTCGGCTGCGCGGCGGAGAGCATCGCGCTCCCGGCCGACTGCACGCAGGAGGCGCTGATCGCGCAGATCGAGGCGGTCAACGCCGACGATTCGATCCACGGCTGCCTGCTGCTGCGTCCGCTGCCGAAGCACATGCACAGCGCCGCCGTCTGCGACGCGCTGCTGCCCGAAAAAGATTTGGACGGCATGGGCCGCGGCGCGCTCGGCGCGCTCTTCGCCGGGCGGAAGGACGCCTTCGCCCCCTGCACGGCGCAGGCCTGCCTCGAAATGCTGAAGTTCTACGGGATCGACCCGGCCGGCAGGCGCGCCGCCGTCGTCGGGCGCAGCCTCGTCATCGGCCGCCCGGTGGGGCAGCTCCTGCTGCAGGCGGACGCCACCGTCACGCTCTGCCACAGCCGCACGCCGGACCTCGCCGCCGTCTGCCGCGAGGCGGACATCCTGATCGCGGCAGTCGGGCATGCTGGGCTGATCGGCGCGGAGCACACGCGCCCCGGCCAGGTGATCCTGGACGTCGGCGTCAACAGCGTCGACGGCAAGCTCTGCGGCGACGTGCGCACCGAGGAGGCCGCCGAGATCGCGGCGGCGGTCAGCCCGGTGCCGGGCGGCGTCGGCGCGGTGACGCCGGCGGTTCTGCTGGCGCATCTGGTCGAGGCCGCCGAGCGGCGCGGCTGAGGCCGGATAAAACGAAAACAGGCGGCGGATACGCAGGTATCCGCCGCCTGTTTCGCTTTCTTTTTCATTTCACCGGACATTTGAGCGCCACGGTGACGGGACCGCGGATCAGCTCCGGGTCCATCACATTGCTGTCAAGGCGCACGACCTCGTCGCAGAGGGCGAGGAAGTCCTCCACCGGGCCGATCACGCCGTAGCCGAAGCCGGGTCCGCGGTAGTGCATCGGCACCGTCAGCGCCGCGCCGATCTTCCGCGCCACGCGATCCGCCGTTTTCGCGTCGATCGTGTAATGCCCGCCGACGGGGACCAGCAGCAGATCCACGCGGCCAAGCGCCGTCAGCTGCGACGGGCTGAGCTCGTGGCCCAGGTCGCCCAGATGCGCGATGCGCCGCCCCTCGGCCTCGACGACGTAAATCGTGTTTTTCCCGCGCAGCGCGCCCTGCTTCTCGTCGTGCCAGCAGTCCAGCTTTTTCACGCGGAAGCCCGGCTCCCGCCCGCTGAGCTTCACGCCCGCGGCATAGCCGTGGTCCCTGTGCCCGTGGCTGCAGAGCACCGCGTCCGCCTCCAGCTCCGGCGGCAGCTCCACGCCGGGCACCGAGCCCGGGGCGTAGGGGTCGAAGACGACGGAGCCCTCCGCCGTTTCAAGCAGAAAACAGGAATGTCCGTACCATGTCAGCTTCATGTCAGCGCCCTCCTTTGTATTTGTCTTTTATAATTATAATGATTAATTGACGGCGAAAAGCAAACATGCTTTTCGCCGCGCCGCATCGCGGCGCAGCAAAACAGCGCAGCTGTTTTGCCATATATTCATTGCAATGAGCATCGGGCGAATGATTCAGAGAATCATTCGCTGCCAAGCTTGTCGTTTGGCAGCGAAATCAATCGAATCCTCGATTGATTTCGCCATCCGATGATCATTATATCAAAGAGCCGCGCGCCCCGCAAGATTTTTCAGTTGACCCGGGGAAAAACGGATGGTATGATAGGCGGAGAAACGAAACAGGAGGCGCTCCATGAGTATCAGACGCTTTTTCCGGACGCTGCTCGGCCTCATCCTGCTGGCCGCCTTTGCCTACACGCTGTTCAATTATTATCAGACCTCCCCGAAGCACTTCGACCCGGAGACGACCGCGCCGGTCGAGACCGCCGCGCCCGCGGACAAGCCCGTCCCGAAGGATACGGAGGCTCCCTCCGAGCCCGCCCCCGCCGAGACCGAAGCGGAGCCGACCGAGGCGCCCCCCGAGGCGACGCCCGAGCCGACCCTCGATCCCGACAGCCCCGCGGGCCGCGCAGCCGCGCTCGGTCTGCCTGCGCCGCCGGACATCGACATCGACAGCTGGGAGTATATCCTCGCCAACGAGTATAACCCGATCGGCGAGTACGCGCCCCAGGGCCCCGCAACGCTGGAGGGGCAGGGTCTGGACGAGCGCATCGTCGACGCGATGAAGGCCATGGTGGCCGACACCCGCGCCCAGAACCTCAGCGTCGTCCTGGCCTCCGGCTACCGCAGCTACAATGACCAGCTCTATCTCTACAACCGCAAGAAAGCGCAGTATCCGCCCGACGGCAAGGATTCCAACGGCAAGTGGATCGTGCTGCCTCCCGGCACCAGCGAGCACCAGACCGGCCTGTGCTGCGACATCACCGACCGCGTTTACGAGTTCAAGGACCGCAGCCTGGCCAACACCGCCATGTATCAGTACATGAGCCAGCACTGCCAGGAATTCGGCTTCATTGTCCGCTATCCGGAGGATAAGGAAGAGGTCACCGGCGTCATGTACGAGCCTTGGCACTTCCGCTACGTCGGCGTCGAGGCCGCGACCTACATCATGGAAAACGGCATCTGCCTGGAGGAGTTCGTGGCGCTCTACCGCGACATCGGCACCGCCGAGCACCCGCTGGAGTAAGCGGTTTCCCGATCCTCTCATCTTCCATATCCGAACAGAAACCGGCCGGAGGCAAAGCCTCCGGCCGATTTTATTTCTTCATGCCTTACTTGAACAGCTCATAGCTGCTGTTGGTGGGATAGACCTGCACGTGCTGGTAGACGTAGGCCTGGTAGTACTCGCTGAAGAAGGGTCCCGCATCATAGCAGAGCGGGTACACGTAATTGTACAGCTCTTTGAGGGTGATGGTCCCGTCTCCGTTGCTGTCCGCGGGCTTGCTGCCGGTCGCACCCTGTTTCATATAAAGCGGGAAGTAGTTGAACCCGTCGGGCGTACGTTCCGCGTACTCCCTCCCCCAGCTTTCCTCCAGGTGAGCGGCTGCGGTCATGACGTAAAACTTGGAGTTGCGGAACTCGCCGGTGTTGGAAATAACTCCTTCCTGAAGTGGGGGCAGGGTCTCGTCTGCGTCCGCAAAGGCCTGGATAAACGCCCGGTTGACCAGATCGTCAGCATTGGAAACGGCGCCGTTGTTCGCGATGGCCGCGCCGGAGCCGCAGGAGCTGAACAGAACGATGACCTTGCCCGGCACTGCCTTCAAACACTCGGCCAGCTCGGCCATTGTGATGGTGCCCTCGTTGCCATAGGCGTCGACTGTGCAGAGCATACCGGCGCTGGAGCCGGTCTTGATGTCGATGTAGCCGTGCGTGGCGATGAAGAACAGCGACACGTCGTTGTCGTCCGCGCCGGCAAAAGCTTTGCTGATCGCGCTCTTGATACCGCTGTTGGTCTGATCGTACTTGCAGGTGATGCTGTAGCTGCCACCCTTCGGCCCCTTGACGGAGTTCAGCAGCGTCTTCATATTGTTGACGTCGCCGCGGTTGCGCGTCGCGTTGTCCCAGGAGAAGCTGACCTCGCCGATCAGCAGCGCGCGATAAGTGGCCGGGTTCACGGTCAGCGTTACAGCATTGGTATAAACGTAGCCGTTGGCGTTGGAGACCTTGCAGCGGTACTGGTAGCCGTTTCGGAAGCTCTTCGCCTCGATGGACATGACCGCGCTTGTCGCCTCGGCGCCGGTGCACTTGTTCCAGCTGCCGGACGAGCTCGTGCGGTAGTACCACTGGTAGCCCGTCGCGTTCTCGGCAAGCACCATGAAGTCCGCCGTGTAATCCTGATATTTGGTCATGCTCGAGGGCTGCGTCGTGATCGTGGGCTTGGCGCCGCTCTTGACCGTCAGCGTGACGATGTTTGTATAGACAAAACCGCTGTTATTGGAGACCTTGCAGCGATACTGCCGGCCGGTCTTGTCGGCGCCGAGATTGCTGTACTTCAGCGTCGCCGTCGTGGCCGTGGATACCGTGCTGTCCTTCCAGCTGTCGCTGCTGCTCTTGCGCCACTGCCACTGATAGCTCAGCGCGTTGGTGGCTTTGACCGTGAAGCTCGCGTTTCCGCCGGCGCTGATCGTCAGGTCCTTCGGCTGCGTCGTGATCGTCGGCAGAGCCGCTTCCTTCACCGTCAGCGTGACCGTATTGGTATAGACGTATCCCGCGCCGTTCGATACCTTGCAGCGGTACTGGTACCCGTTTTTAGCCGTGCTGAGGTTCGTATAGACCAGCGTCGCCTTCTGCGCCGTCGACACCGTGCTTTCCGACCAGCTCGACGAGCTGTTCTTGCGCCAGTACCACTGGTAGCCCGTCGCGTTGTCCGCCGCCACCGTGAGGCGCAGCGTGTCGCCCGCATTGATCGTCGTGTTCACCGGCTGCTTCGTGATCGTCGGCAGAGCCGCTTCCTTCACCGTCAGCGTGACCGTATTGGTATAGACGTAGCCCGCGCTGTTCGACACCTTGCAGCGGTACTGATAGCCGTTCTTTGCCGTGCTGAGGTTCGTATAGACCAGCGTCGCCTTCTGCGCCGTCGACACCGTGCTTTCCGACCAGCTCGACGAGCTGTTCTTGCGCCAGTACCACTGGTAGCCTGTCGCGTTGCTTGCCGCCACCGTGAGGCGCAGCGTGTCGCCCGCATTGATCGTCGTGTTAACCGGCTGCTTCGTGATCACGGGCTTTACCGCAGCGGAAAACAGCGCATAGGAGCTGCCAGTGGGATACACCTGCGCGTGCTGATAATAGTAGTCGCTTCCGTCGTAATAGGGGCCGTACGCGTTGTCGTACACGTAATCATACATTTCGGACAGCGTGATCGTGCCGTTGCCGTTGGCGTCCGCGGGGAAGCCGGAGCCGGCGCCCGCCGCAAAATAGTAGGGGAAATAGTTATAAGGATCGTCGCTCTCCTGCCCCCAGCTGCTCTCCTGATGCGCGGCGGCGGTCAGGACGTAAAACTTGGAGTCGCGGAATTCGCCCGTGTTGGGCTGAAGCTCATCCGCCTCGGCAAAGGCGCGGATCACCGCTTCGCTGAAGATCGCGTCGCTCTCGCCGCTGTTGTCGACGGCAAAGCTGTGCTCGCCGCCGCTGCTGTAGATCGCTGCGCCGGAGCCGCAGGAGCCGAGCAGCACGATGACCTTGCCGGGCACCGCCTTCAGGCAGGTGGCCAGCTCGCCGAGGGTCATGTATTCATTATAGCTGTCGTCGCCGATCAGCAGCAGCTCGCCGGCATAGGCGCCGCTCGCAACGTCGACCACGCCGTGGGTGGCGATAAAGAACAGGGAGACGTCGTCGTCGTCAGCGGCGGAAAACGTGCTGCTGATGGCGCTCTTGAGGCCGCTGTTGCTCATGTCGTATTTGCAGGTGACCGAATAGCTGCCGCCGTTCGGGCCCCGGACGGTGCCGAGCATGTTCTTCAGGAGCGTCACGTCGCCCTTGTTGCGGTTGGCGGTCTCCCAGGAAAAATTGACCTCGCCGATCAGCAGCGCGCGGTATTTCGTCACACCGTCGCCGTTGCCGACGGCTTCCGTTTCCTCCGCTGGTCCTTCCTCGCCGACGATGACGATCTCCTCGCCGGGTTCCTCATCGATGGGGATCAGCTCGATCTCCTCGGCCCGCGCCGACAGCCCGGGCAGGAGCGTGCAGAGCATGACCAGGCACAGCAGGAAGGCCAGGCAGCGTTTCATCCGGTGCTTCATGTATTCATTTCCTCCTCATTTGACAGGTAGAAGAATGCTCTTTTTCCATTTTAAAGAAAGAGGCAAAGACTGTCAAGCGCTTTTCACCCCCGGGATGATATTATTCAAAAGCCCCGCGGAGCGCAGGCTCCGCGGGGCTTTTCTGATCTCCGCCCGGTTCAGGCGTTGTAGTGGATGTCGGCGCAGCGCAGCGGATCGTTGTCTGTCCCGATTTCGATCTTGTTCCATTGGGTCTGACTGCCCTTGTAATAGACGTCGGTCAGGCTGTCGCAGAAGAAAAACGCCCATGCGCCGATTCTTGTAACACTGACCGGGATCGTCACACTCTTCAGGTTGGTGCAGTAGAAGAAGGCATCCTCTCCGATGCTTGTCACGCCGTCCGGGATCGTCATGCCCGTCAGGCCGGTGCAGCCATATATCGCGGAGTCTCCTATTTCGATCACACCGACCGGGATCGTAATTTTCGTCAAGCCTTCGCAGCCTTGAAACGCGCCGTCACAAAGGCGTGTCACGCCAGACGGGATCGTGTACGAGCCGGTCTTCCCGCCCGGGCAGCAGATCAGCGCCGTTTTGTTCTTGTTGAACAGAACGCCGTCTTTTGAGGTAAAATTCGGATTGCCCTCGTCAACAACGATTTCCGTCAATGCGTCGCAGGCGCTGAACGCATATTGATAAATCGTCGTCACGCTCGACGGGATCGTCAGCTTTTTCAGACGATCGCAGCCAAAGAATGCGTAACTGCCGATCGAGGTCACGCCGTCCGTCATGGTGACGCTTTCCAGATTGGTGAAATAGAGAAATGCCCGCATGCCGATCCGCGTCACTCCGCTGCCGATCGAAATCCGGTTGATCCGATCGCTGTGATCGTTCCCTTCCAGGTCGACATACACGTGGCCCTCCAGGAGGTCGTCCATCTCCCCCGTTCCGCCGATCGTCAGCAGGCCGGAGCTGCTGAGCTTCCAGTATATGTTTTCTCCTCCGTGATTGGGCGAATAGCTCAGCGTTGCCGCGTCGGAGTAAACGCTGCCCGCAGCGTTTGTCACCTTGCAGCGATACTGGTAGCCGTGGCGCAGCAAAGTCGCTTTGACGGTCAGTTTTTCGGTCGTGCAGCCGGTCAGCGTGGACTTGTTCCAGCTGCCGGAGGGGCCGGTACGGTAATACCACTGATAGCTGTCCGCGTCTATCGCTTTCACTTTGAAATAGATCGTCGCTCCGGAGCTGGCGACATAGCTCAGCGGCTGCGTCGTGATCATCGGCCTGGCGTCCGCCCTCACCGTCAGCGTGACCGTGTCGGTGTAGACGTAACCGTAGCTGTTGCTCACCTTGCAGCGGTACTGGTATCCGTTCTTTGCCGCAGAGATGTTCGTATAGACCAGCGTCGGCTTCTGCGCGGTGGACACCGTGCTCTCCGACCAGCTTGCCGAGCTGTCCTTGCGCCAGTACCACTGATAGCCCGTCGCGTTGCTCGCCCCCACCGTGATGCGCAGCGTGTCGCCCGCGATGATCGTCGGATCCGTCGGCTGCGTCGTGATCGTCGGCTTGGCGCCTGCCTTCACCGTCAGCGTGACCGTGTTTGTGTAGACGTAACCGTATCCGTTGCTCACCTTGCAGCGGTACTGGTAGCCGTTCTTCGCCGTGCCGACATTGATATACACCAGCGTCGTCTTCTGTGCCGTGGACACCGTGCATTCCGACCAGCTCGCCGAGCTGTTCTTCCGCCAGTACCACTGATAGCCCGTCGCGTAACTGGCCTCGACGGTAAAGCGCAGTGTATCGCCGGAGGTGATCGTCGTATTCTGGGGCTGCGCGGTGATCACGGGCTTGATGTCGTCTCTGACCGTTACGGTCGCAATGTCGGAGTTTACGGAGCCCTTGGCATTCGACACCCTGCAGTAGTACTGGTAGCCGTTTTTCGCCGTGCTGACGTTGATATACACCAGGGTCGGTTTCTGCGCGGTGGACACCGTGCACTCCGACCAGCTCGCAGAGCTGTTCTTCCGCCAGTACCACTGGTAGTCCGTCGCGTTGTCCGCCGTCAGGCTGATGCTCAGCGTTTCACCCGCGGCGATCCTCATCTTTTTCGGCTGCTTTGTGATCACGGGCGTTTCGACGACGGTCAGCGTCGCAGCCAGACTGTCCGAATCGCCGTAGGAGTTCGAAACCTTGCAGTAGTACTGATAACCGTCCTTCGACGCAGTGAGGTTCGTATAAACCAGCGTCGGCTTCTGTGCGGTGGATACCGTACACTTCTGCCAGTTTGCCTCGCTGTTTGGGCGCCAGTACCACTGGTAGCTCTCCGCGTCGACGGCCTCGACCGTAAATCTCGCCGTGCCGCCCGTGCTGATCGTCAGATCATACGGATCCGACTTGATCACAGGGGTCTGCTGAACGAACAGCGTCGCCGTCCTGGTATATACATAGCCGACGTCGTTCGAAATCTTGCAGCGGTACTGATAGCCGTCATGTCCTAGGGATACGAAGTTGTAATTCAGCATTGTGGTCGTGGCCGAAGACGCGGTGCATTTGTGCCAGCTGCCGCTGGGACTCGTACGGTAATACCACTGGTATGCGTCCGCGTCTTCGGCTTCCACATGGAAGCTGACGGACGTGAGGGCAAGGATGCACGTATATCGTTTCGGCTGCGTCGTGACCCAAGGCTTCCCCGTTCTGGAGAACAGCTTGAAGGAGCTGTTTGTCGGATACACGCAGGTGGTCTGGTTTTCCCAGACCTGATCGTCGATGTATTTGTACAGCTCCTGCAGGGAGGCTTTTCCGTCGCCGTTGGTGTCGGCGGGCATTCGCCCTCCGGCGCCTTCTGTCAGGGCGATCGTCATTTCGCCGCCGATGCCGCTGAGAGCCCAGCTGGATTCGTCATAAGGGGCCGCGGCAAGCACATAGTACTTGCTCGTGAGCATCTCGCCCATGTTGGAGACGGCCCCGTCCTGTTCGGCAAAGGTTTGAACAGCCAGCTCGCCGAACCGCGCGGGGTTCGCGCCGCTGTTCGTAATGCACGCCCCGGCGCCGCAGGAGTCGAGAATGACGACGACCTTGCCCGGGACCTTGTTCAGCCACGCCGCCAGAGTCTCTAAAGTCATCCGGACGATTGTGTAGTCGTATTCCATCGTTACGAGGGCGCCGGCATAATCGTCTTTTTCTTCAGTCACGACGCCGTGCCCGTTGTAGTAGAAAATGGATACGTCGTCTTCATCGGCGCCCATGAAGGCGGTCTGGATGCCGTCGTAGAAGCCGTAATAATCGGCGTCGATCATGCTCATGACTTCGATGGAGCCGCCGTTGGCGCCTTTGACGTTTTCCAGCAGCTGCTCCATCATCTCGACGCTCCGGTCGCCGTAGAGTTTATTGATATCCTCGACCCCCTCATAGGTCTGGCCGATCAGCAGCGCGCGGTATTTCGTCACGCCGTCGCCGTTGCCGACGGCTTCCGTTTCCTCCGCTGGTCCTTCCTCGCCGACGATGACGATCTCCTCGCCGGGCTCCTCCCCGACGGGGATCAGCTCGATCTCCTCCGCCCGCGCCGACAGCTCGGGCAGAAGCGTACAGAGCATGACCAGGCACAGCAGGAAGGCCAGGCAGCGTTTCATACGGTGCTTCATGGGCTCGTTTCCTCCTCGGTTGATGATATGCGGACGCTTTTTCCGTTAACATTTTAAAGAAAACCGGAGGGCCTGTCAAGCGCTCTTTCCCGCGCTTCGGAGGGACTCGGGAGCGATTTTTTACTTCGCCTTAACGAAATGTTTACGCTTGGCTCTTGCGCCGCGCGCGGAAAAATGGTAAGCTGTTGTCAACAAGGAAAGGAGTGTGATCCGATGGTCAAGATCATCATGGGTCTCAAGGGTTCCGGCAAAACAAAAAGGCTGGTCGACATGGTACGCGAGGCGGTCAATCTGGAGCACGGCGACGTCGTCTGCATCGAAAAGGAAAAGAAACTCACGTATGACATCCCCTATCGGGCCCGTCTGATCGACGCCGGCGCCTACGGCATCGGCTCTTACGAACTGTTGAAAGGCTTTGTCAGCGGGCTGCACGCGGGCAATTACGATATTACGCACATTTTCATCGACAACTTCTTCAAGCTGGCCGGGGACAAGTCCCCGGAGAAGCTGGACGAGTTCGTCGCATGGCTGGAGGCCTTCTCCGCGAGGGAGAACGTCGAGTTCGTGCTGAGCGTCTCCGCCGAGGCCGAATCCGCCGGCGAGCGCGCAAAGAAGCATCTGATCTGATCCCGTTTCCCCAAACCGGGCTGCTTTCGCAGCCCGGTTTTTTTCGTCAAAACGGCACGGTAAAACCCAAAGATTCTTAAACCGCGCATTTTTGCTTGTCCGGCGGCGAAACTTGTGGTAAAATATATAATCTGGGATTGTGTCCCCGCGCAGGCGGGGCGCCGTCCGAACGCAGAAAACGCGCAAGGAGACCTCCATGGCAAAGAAAAAGAAGACAAAAAGCAGCTTCGGCCGCGTTCTCGGCCGTCTGCTTCTGATATTGCTGGAAACGCTGCTGCTGCTCTTCCTCGGGCTCTACGCGGTGATGTTCGTGCTGGCTCACGGCCCCTCGCAGAAGGCGGCAAGCGAGTTCGCGATGACCGTGCGGGAGACCAGCGCGCTCAAGTTCATCGCCGGCTGGTACTTCAGCGACGAGGAGATCGCGGCGATGGAGGCGGCCAAGAGCGCCGGCGGCTACGCCGAGACCGACACCTCGCTGATCAGCATCCCGGCGGAGCAGCCCGCCGGCGCCGAGGGGCCGCAGGCCGACGCCTGGGGCTTCATTGACGAGGACGGCGACGGCATCGTCGTCGACCGCGTCAACGGCAAGGGCTTCAACGGCTATATGATGATCGTCTACGACGCGAGCCGCGTCGTGATGGGCTGCCAGCCCGCCCAGTTCGGCCGACAGGGCTTCACCGTCGAGCAGATGGTGCAGCACTACGACGCCGTGGCCGGCGTCAACGCCGGCGGCTTCTACGACCCGGGCGGGATGGGCGACGGCAGTATCCCCGACACGATGGTCGTCTTCAAGGGCGAGTATTATTACGCGGGCAACGGCGTCGGCAACGGCTTTGCCGGCTTTGACGCCGACCACATCCTCCACGTCGGCAAAATGAGCCGCGCAGACATGGAGGCCGCCGGGATCCGGTACGGCGTCTGCTTCGGCCCCGCGCTGGTCGTCAACGGCGAGGCCGTCGACGTCAGCACCCAGACCAGCGGGCTCAACCCGCGAACGGCCATCGGCCAGCGCCCGGACGGCGCGGTGCTGCTGCTCGTGATCGACGGCCGCCAGGCCACCAGCGCCGGCGCGCGCTACCAGGACCTCGTGAACATCATGCTGGCCTACGGTGCGGTCAACGCCTGCAACATGGACGGCGGCTCCTCCTCGCTGATGTACTACAACGGCGAGTATCTGAACAACAAGGCCTTCGTCGTCGGCGAGCGCACGATCCCGACCACCTGGCTGGTGCTGAGGGAGGGGGCGAGCATCGATGGCTGACAGAAAACGCAGCCGCCGCAGCCGCTTCGGCCTCGGCATGCTGCTCTATGCGCTGATCTTTATCGTGCTGCTGATCGCCCTGCTGCGCCCGCTCTGGGGCTATCTGGCCGCCTATGAGGAGAGCGGCCCGGACAAGGCGATGCAGCGCTATCTCGACTCGATGGACGAGGCGCATGTCCGCGCCCTGTCCGCCGACTTCCTCGCCGGGCTCGACCTGCGCTTCCAGGACGGAGAGCAGGCCTTTGAGGCCGTGTACAAGGTCATGAGCGGGGAGCTGCGCTGCTCGAAAAAGAACGCGGACCTCGACCTGATGCACGTGAGCTACACGATCCGCAGCGGCGACCGTCCGCTGGGGACCGTCTCCATCGGCAAGGAGGAGGATCCCCCCTTCGGCTTCGCGCCCTGGGTGGTGGAGAACGAGGACTACGACTTCTCCTGGCTGCTCGGCTCGGACGAGATCACCGTACCCGACAGCTGGACCCTGCGCTGCGGCAGCGCCGTGCTGGACGAGAGCTTCCGCACCGGGGAGCAGCCCTTCGAGACCCTGTCCTGGCTCTACGGGGACGAGCGCTTCAGTCTGCCCGTCCTGGTGAGCTACCGGGTCGAGGGCGTGCTGGGCGAGGCCCCCTTCGTCCTGCTCGACAGCGAGGGACGCGAGGTCTCCCGCGAGCTGCTGCAGGACGAATTCGCGCTGCTCGCCAACTGCTCCGAAGAGCAGGAGGCGCGCATCCGCACGCTGCTGGACGGCTTCCTGCAGCGCTATATCGACTGCCTGTCGAACGCCAGCCGCAACGTCTCCGGCAACTACCAGGCGCTCAAACCCTATATCCTCGCCGGCAGCGACATCGACAAGCGCGTGAAGGACAACATGGAGGGCCAGCAGTGGGCCCACAGCGGCGGCGACACCGTCACCGCGCGGGACGATCTGCTGCTGATGGACCTCGGCGGCGGCTACTACATGGCCGAGCTGGACTACACGCTCGACACCGTCGGCAACCGGGGCCACATCGAATCCGTCAACCGCGTCATGGTCATCATGAGCGATACGGCGGACGGCCTCAAGGTCATTGAAATCTACAGCCTCTGAGGAGGAGAACACCATGACAGATCATACACAGTGCCTGGAGCGGCTCGCGATCGTGCTGCCCTCGCTCGACCCGGACGCCAAGTTCGACCGCGTCGTCGAGGGGCTTGTGCAGGCGGGCTTTGCCCACATCGTCATCATCGACGACGGCAGCGACGCGGCGCATCAGGTCCACTTTGAAAAGGCGGCGCAGTTCCCCTGCTGCCGCGTGCTGCACCACGGCGTCAACAAGGGCAAGGGCTGCGCGCTGAAGACGGCCTTCCGCTGCGTGCTCGACGAGCTGCCGGAGGCGGCGGGCGTCGTCACCATCGACGGCGACGGCCAGCACCTGCTGGACGACATCATCGCCTGCGGCGAGAAGATGCTCGCGCTGGAGGACGCGGTCGTCCTCGGCTGCCGGGACTTCGACGCGCCCGGCGTGCCGCCGCGCAGCGTGGCCGGCAACAAGAGCACCAACCGCATGTTCAAGCTCTTCTTCGGCATCACGATCTCCGACACGCAGACCGGCCTGCGGGCGATCCCGCGCCGTTTTCTCGAGTTTTTCTGCGAGATGGAGGGCGATCGCTTCGAGTATGAGACCAACATGCTGCTGATGATGCAAAAACGGGGCATCCGCTTCGTCGAGCAGCCGATCGCCACGGTCTACGACCAGGAGGACTACAGCTCGCACTATCACGCGGTCAAGGACTCCTGGCGCATCTTCAAAATCATGGCAAAGGCCAGGTTCGGAAAGAAATGAAAGCTTTTTGGCAGAAATACGGCCAGATTGTCAAATACGGTCTCGCCTCGCTGAGCTCCTTCGCGCTGGACATCGGCCTGTTCTATCTCTTCGAGCGCTTCGTCTTCGGCGGGCTCGGGGATTTCACCGACCTGGCCTGCACGGTCTCGGCGCGCGCCGTTTCCTCCTTTTACAATTTCAACGTCAACAACCGCCTGGTGTTCGACCATCGCGGCGAATACGGCAGGGCGCTGGGGCGCTACTACCTGCTCGCCGTGCCGATGATGCTGGCCTCGGCCGGCGTCGTGACCCTCCTCGACCGGACGCTCGGCGTGACAGCCCCCGGGCTGCGCACCGCGGTCAAGATCGGCGTGGACACCGTCCTCTTCATCGCCAGTTACCTGATCCAGAAGCTTTGGGTGTTTAAAAACCGGAATTCGGAATGACCGCATCATTTTGTGCTGAGCGGCAACCAAAAAAACAAAAGGGGAGAGCATCGCTCTCCCCTTCAGACTGCAGACAAACCCATGGGATCAAGGATCGACAAGCATGGGGTGATTGTGAAGAGGGGATGGGAGTCCCCTCTTCACGTTCAATCTCAGCAAAAACGGGAACTTTTTCGGAAGTTCCCGTTTTTGCCCTTCAAGCTGTCGACACTTTGTCGACAGCTTGAAGGGGAGAGCGATGCTCTCCCCTTTTTACGGTCCCGCTTCAGATCTCGTCGTCGGTGATGGCGTCGCTGCGGAACAGCAGCGAAATGCACCACAGGGCCGCCAGTCCGACCAGCGTGTAGATCACACGGCTGACGGTGGCGGTCTGGCCGCCGAAGAGCCACGCGACGAGATCGAAGCGGAACAGCCCGATGCTGCCCCAGTTGATCCCGCCGATAATGGCCAGGACGAGCGCGATACGATCCATGATCATGTCCCTGACTCCTCTCCATTGGATTCGGGACTATTGTGGCCGCTTTTTGAAAAAAATATTCATTCGACAAAAGCAGTGCCCCTTCGCTCTTTACAAAACGGCGCTTTTGCGCTATCGTTTTCTCACAGTCCTTCCAGTCCGAGCGGAAGGACGCGGCTCATATCTTTATCCCACAATTCCCCCTGGGCGGACCGCAACGCGGTCCGCCGCTTTTTTTCACATGACATTTATAAAGACCGCAGGCGCGGGGCAAGCTTTCGGTATACGAAAAGGGGGCGGGATCATGGAAAAACGCGCGCTGCGCTGTCTGGAGCTGCTGGCCTGCGCGGGCGTCGTGCTGGGCGGCGGATGGCTGCTGCTGCGCTTCGTACTGCCGGGGCTGGCGCCCTTTTTGCTGGCCTGGCTGCTCGCCGCGCTGACGGAGCCGGCGGTCCGCGCGCTGACGCGCCTGCGCCTGCGCCGGACGGCCGCGGCGGGGCTCGTGACCCTCGCGCTGCTGGCGCTGCTGCTGTTTCTGGCGGCGCGGCTGCTGTCCGCCGGG
>JAFZQE010000021.1 GCA_017552325.1 Oscillospiraceae bacterium | reverse complement strand
GTTTTGACGCGGCTTTGCGGTCCTTCAGCGCCGGAACCCATTGAAAACGCTTACTTTTTCCGCTGTCACTATCCGGCACTGTTTTCCGTCAAATTCCGGCAGTTGGGTCTCTGCCGACCGGTCTTGAAAACCGTTAGGGCGAAAGCCCACGCGGGTTCGAATCCTGCACCCTCCGCCAACAAAGAAACCTCTTTTGTCTACGGGGCAAGAGAGGTTTCTTCTTGCATTTTGGGCAAAAAAGGGCAGAATACGGTGAAATCGGGCTTCGGAGTGGTCGATCGGCTGCTTTGGAGCCCGGTTTTTTGCGTTCAAGCCCCGAAAACGGCAGAAAACACAGGTGTACTTTTGTTCTTTCTTTGCTCCGCAAAGAAAGAACAAAAGTGTTTAAGAGGCAGGACTTGAACCGGATATTCACTATAAAAATATCCAGTCGGGTAAGGATTAAACTACACGGAATTGTTGCAAAACAAGCGTTACGTGGTATAATAAACGTACAGTCGTACCCATTTCAAAGAGGGAGCACAGTATAGGTGCCAGTATGGTTGGAACCATTCAGAGCAGATGGATAATAATGACAAGGGGCATAATATGAAAGGTTTATTGAGAATTCTTACTCCAATACTTATTGTTTTTGCATGTGTCATCTTTTGTGTTGGCTGTAAAGCAGGGCTCCCAATATCTATCGATAGTGATGAAGATGTTAATCAGTTAAAAGGAAGAGTTGCAGAAATGATAGATTATATCGCCGCACGCGACTTTGACGGGGCATATTCTATGCTTTACCCAGGTGTAACAGACAAAGATAATTTTGACTTGATTGCGGAACAAATATATGAGTACTTTCCTGTTACAGAAGGATATACCTTGGAAATCATTCAGTGGGATAAATATACAGGAAGCAATATCGATAACAATTTCATTAAGGCTGACTACAAAGTTGAGTTTGATGAAAGCGTCTTCTATATTGGTGTCACTTGGCGATACAACAATGATGGCAATGGGTTCACACAGTTTCAGGTAGCCAATGAAAAAGATGCGCAAGGCAATTAACTGTATTATGAAACACATCCCGAAGACAAGATGCCTGGTGTACTTTTAGGCGTTCTTTCTATGGCCTGGTGCACTTTTACGCGCTCTTTCACAACAAAGAAACCTCTTTTGTCTGTCTGGGCAAGAGGGGTTTCTTTGTTGCTCGACCCGCTTAGCTGTGGTATAATCCTCTTGACAAGCTGGGATTAAGGATAATTTACAAGTGGTGCAAATATGAAAATGAAGTTTTTTATCTCTGGAATATCAAGAGAAGACGCAATAACTAAAGTAGGGATTTCTCTTGCAGAGATCAGCGGAATAGAGTATTCAATTATTCAATGTGAGGAATACTGGAAGATAGAGTCAGTCTATACTGTTCTAATCAGGATCGACAATAAACAAGACATACGAACTCTTCTCGATAATTATTCGGATAATTGGTTGACTTTCGGTAGTCCGATTGAGGAGTATCTTGCCTCTGACCATAATGGAAAAGCCAGTTTTTTACTTGAAGGATTTTTAATGATCCAGTTGTTTCTATGATTTTTATTTAATGTTGGACGCAGATTTCTTTGTGTTGCACCGGTGTACTTTTCGGAGTTCTTTCTATGGCCTGGTGCACTTTTACGCGCTCTTTCACAACAAAGAAACCTCTTTTGTCTGTCTGGGCAAAAGAGGTTTCCTGTTGTTTTGCCGTACTCGGCATGGTATAATCATTTTGAAAATACGGGATCTGCGGAGGCGTTTATGAGCAATCTGGAAAAGTACAAAAAGTATTTCACAAAAGAATATCTGATGGGCCCGAACTCGTTCCGGCTGCTTGATGAATTGATCTGCAGAAGGCCTGAAAACGTTTGCCTTCACCGAACGCTGGATCTGGGATGCGGTTACGCTCTGACGTCGCTGTTTATTGCAAACGAAACGGATGCGGAGCACGTTTACGCATTTGATCTCTGGATCCCCGCAACGGAAAACTACCTGAGGATACGGGATAACGGTCTGGAGGACAAGATCATACCGATCCATGGGGACGCCATGGATATGCCCTTTGCGCAGGAGTATTTCGACGCCGTCGTCAGCGTGGACGCCTATCATTACTTTGGCTGCAAAGAAGGCATATTCACCGGGAAAATCTTGCCGTATGTCAAAAAAGGCGGCTCTGTGATGATCGCTGTTCCCGGACTGAAGGAACAGCCGCAGGGCGAGCTGAAACAGCTTTTTGAGACATGGGCGGAAGGCGAAGATGCGGAGCTTTTCAAGACCGCCGCCTGGTGGGAGAAGCTGCTGAAGGACGAGTGCAAAGACCGGTGCCGGATCGAAGTGAAGGAAGCGGAATGCTTCGATATTGCCTGGAAGGAATGGTTTGAATCCGGGCATGAATACGGCGTGCGTGATCAGTCGTTTTTAGACAGAGGGCTGTATGATATTCTGAATTTCCTTCTGATCTATGTCAGAAAGGAATGATGTCGTTATTCCACACGCTGCGGAGGATATCATGAGATTTGACAATGCCTATTTTATCACCGGGACAGCCTATGCGGGAAAAAGCACGATGGTAAAGCTGCTCGCGGAGAAATATGACGGGATACTCTGTGAGGAGAACTATCACGACGCCCTGCTGCCGGGATTAAGCAGGGAGGAGTTCCCCTGTGTGACATATACGCGGGATCTGGAAGACTGGCACGATTTCATCAGAAGGACGCCGGAACAGTACAAGGCCTGGATCGACGGCGCATCAAAAGAGTGCGAAATACTGGAGCTGCGGATCCTGGAAGAGCTGCGCAATCAGGGGAAGCCTGTCTTTGTCGACACCAATATCTCAATCGAAACCCTGAAGACGATAGCCCGTCCTGATCATGTGCTGATCATGCTGGCCGATCCGGATGTCTCCGTTAGACGCTTCTTTGAGCGCCCGGACCGGGAAAAACAGTTTTTATATCGCCTGATCATGGAAGAACCCGACCCCGAACAGGCCATGGAAAACTACAGGAAAGGCCTGATGCTGATCAATTCGCAGGAAAACTACGACAATCTTCTTCACTCCGGTTTTCCCGTGGTTCACAGAGACGACAGTCGGAGCATACAGCAAACCCTGGCGCTTGTTGAAAAATCTTTCGGCCTTTGCTGAGACAGACCGGCTCGCGCAGACGTCCGCCGGGGCGAAAGGGGTTTCTTTGTTGAAAGGAGCGGGACGTATGAAGCGATTCGAACTGGATGTTGAGCCTCTCTCTGCCGACCGGATCCCGGCGCTGCTCGAAGCGCACGGCATCCGTGTCAACCGGTATGCGGAAGAGTACTTTGCGCATCCGAAGTTTTCTTTCAGCCGGCCGGGAAAGATGACCGTCGTGATCGTATCGCTGCGGGAGATCGGCTTTGACGGCGGCGCGACCCTGGATGAAATTTCTCAGCGGCTTCCGGTCCTCGGCCTGAGGCCGTGTCCGCCGGGCACGGGGCTGTTTCTCCGCCTGGCCTGGACGGATCAGCCCAAAAGCCGGAACTCCGTCCTCAGCGGAACGCACGCTTCGCCGGATCGGGCGGCCGTGGTTTTTTCCGAGTTTCTTGAGCGGGACGACGCGTTTCCGAAAGGGCTGTACCTGCGCAACGTGGACGATGTCCTGTGGCTCCGCGGCTACGTTTGCGACGCTTCTTACCGTTTCCCGGGCGAGGCCCTCTTTGCCTTTGAAGCGCCGGAGGACTGATCGAAGGCGCGCGGGCTGACCGAGTCGGCAGGCGCGTCCCCTTTGGGCTGCCTGCCCGACAAAAAGCTCTTTTGCCGCGGCCTGAGAGCTTTCCTGTTGTTTTATCGCGGACGGCATGGTATAATTTCCCTGACAGATTCGGATCGGGGAGGATTCATCATGGATGAGTTGAAATATATCGCTTTGCGGGAAAAGCCCGAATGGAAGGACCGCGCCGCGGCATGGTTCCACAGCAGGTGGGGCGTGCCCGAGGAAGCCTATCTGGAATGTATGGAAAGCTACCTGAACGGGGAAACGGAATACGGCTGGTATCTCTGCCTGGACGGCGGCAGCATCGTCGGCGGCCTGGGCGTTATCGAGAACGACTTTCATGACAGGAAAGATCTGTATCCCAATGTTTGCGCAGTGTATACGGAGGAGAACTGCCGCGGCCAAGGCATCGCCGGGCGTCTGCTCAATCTGGCGGTCGACGATCTGCGGTCAAAGGGGATCAGCCCGGTCTATCTGGTGACCGATCACACGGGCTTTTATGAAAGATACGGCTGGGAGTTCCTCTGTATGGTTCAGGGCGACGGCGAGCCCGAGATGACAAGAATGTATATCCACAGATAAGTCCCTTGCTTCGGAAGGCGCGGCTTTGGCTGTCCGGGCCAAGGCGCCTTTCGGTACATTTTCACATTAAAAAACCTCTCTTGCCTTCGGGCGGGAGAGGTTTTCTTGTTTTCTGCGGCGGGGCATGGTATAATCGCCTCGACAAACGGGATCTGCGGGGTGAAAGGGATGGATCAAAGGAAAATCGCGGAATTCATCGGGAAGCGGAGCGTCGCCTTCATCTGCTCCGTCGACGAAGAGGGCTTTCCCAATGTGAAGGCCATGCTGAAGCCGAGAAGGATCGAAGGCCTCCATCGCTTTTACTTTTCGACGAACACCTCTTCCATGAGAGTAAAACAGTACCGGAACGACCCGAAGGCCTGTATCTACTTCTATCGCAAGGGGCTGATCCGGTACACGGGCGTCATGCTGAAAGGCGAAATGGAAGTGCTGACCGATCAGGAGACGAAAAACATGATCTGGCGCAGGGGCGACACGATGTTCTACAAGGGCGGCGTGACCGATCCCGACTACTGCGTGCTGAGATTCAGCGCGGAAAGCGGCAGATACTACTGCGATCTGAAAACGGAGAGCTTTACCGTTGAGTGAACCGGTCCCCGGTCCGGAGAGGCGAAAAACATGCTTGAAAAAATGGGAGAATTCTTCGATTCCAGGCTGAACGGATACGAAGAGCATCAATTGAGCAGCATCGAGTCGGCGCGGGACTTCTATCCCTTTACGGCGCGCTGCCTGCCCCGGACCCCCGGCGCGCGCGTTCTCGATCTGGGATGCGGCACGGGCCTCGAGCTCGGGTATTATTTTGAACTCGTTCCCACGGCGGAGCTGACGGGCGTCGACCTCGCATCCGGCATGCTCGACGAGCTGCGCAGGAAATTCCCCGGCAAATCCCTGCGCCTGATCCACGGGTCGTATTTTGACGTGCCGTTCGGGGAGCACGCCTTTGACGCCGCGGTCTCGGTGGAGTCGCTGCATCACTTCACAAAAGAGGAGAAAATACCGCTGTACAAAAAGCTGCGGAAAGCCCTGAAGCCCGGCGGCTGGTTCATTCTGACGGATTATTTCGCGTCGTCCGCGGAGGAGGAACGCTTCCGCCGCGCGGAGCTGTTTCGTCTGAAAAAAGAGCAGGGTCTGGCGGACGAAGCGTTTTATCACTACGACACGCCCCTGACCGTCGGGCATGAGACGGAAGCGCTGATCGAGGCGGGTTTTTCTTCCGTTGAGCTGTTGGACCGCTGGGGCGCTACCGCTGCGCTGAAAGCGGTCAGATAGATCCCGGTCTGCCGGGGCAACAGCGGGTTGCTTGCCGCGGAGGCGGCAGGGTATTACAATGGGACGCAGGGAGGTGTTCTGATGAATACGAAGGATGTGCTTTATGAGCTGCGGACCAGAAACGGTCTGTCGCAGGACGAGCTGGCCGAGAAGCTCTTCGTGACCCGGCAGGCGGTGTCGCGCTGGGAAAACGGCGAGACCGTGCCGAATACCGAAACGCTGAAGCTGCTGTCGAATCTCTTTCATGTCTCGATCAACACGCTGCTCGGCGCGCCGCGGCAGCTGATCTGCCAGTGCTGCGGGATGCCGCTGGACGACGAGATCATCGGCCGCAACAGCGACGGCTCGCTCAACGAGGACTACTGCAAATGGTGCTACGCCGACGGGACCTATACCTACGGCGACATGGACGAGCTGATCGAGGTCTGCGTCGGGCATATGGCCGGCGAGGGCTTTTCCCCGGAGCAGGCGCGCGCCTATCTGAAGCAGTCGCTGCCCCGGCTGGATTACTGGAGGCGGCATGACGAGCTCGGCGACGGCGGGCAGTTCGAGGCTTTCAAGAGGCAGCTGATCGAAGAGATCAACGCGCTGGATATCCCGGGCATGCCGAAGCTGGACAAGCTGAACGCCCTGGTCGGCAGCTACGTCAATCTGGCCTATCCCCTGCCCGGCGGCGCCAGTGTGAAGTTCCTCGACGACCGGACGACCTATCTCGGCAATCAGCTCGAGTCGGAGCGCGGCGACGACCGCTGCTTCGGCGTGCTCGCCAACGCGGACTTCATTCTGATCTGCACTTACGGCGAGGGCGGAGCCGATCCCGAGCTCGTGCTGTACAAAAAGAGATAAGGCCCGGCGCACTGGACCGGGGCCGACGAAGAGGATCGGAGGGCGGAAGATGAAAAAAGCCAATATCGCCGCGCGGCTGCGCGGGTTTCCTTTTGATCCCGGGGAGTACTGGGTCCTGGCAGGCGGCGCGATGGTGCTGTACGGGCTGCGGGAGGAGACCGCCGATCTTGACCTCGGCTGCACGCCGAAGCTGGCGGACCGCCTCGAGGCGGAGGGCTTCCCGTGCCGGGTGACGGACGACGGGAATCGCCGGTTCCGGCTCGGCGGCGACCTCGAGGTCTTTGAAAACTGGCTGTACGACCGGGTCGTTTCGGTCGACGGCCTCCCGGTCATCTCGCTGCGCGGCCTGCTGGAGCTGAAGCGGCGGCTCGGCCGGGAGAAGGACCGGCGCGACGTCGAGCTGATCCGCGCCGCGCTGGGAGAATGACCCGGCCCGGCCGGCTTCCCGCGTTCTGATCTGCAAAACCCGCTTCCGTCCGACGACGGAGGCGGGTTTTTCGAGCTCTGTGCGGGAGTATTATGCCGAAGCGCTTGAAAACGCGCCGCTTTTCGGGTATAATCCGGAGAAAGGACGCGGCCCGCCGAGGGCAGGAGGAATGCGGCATGTATCAGGTCGTCGATCAGGAAAGCTATTACCGGAAGGGCGTGTTCCGCCATTTTTCGGAGGACTGCAAATGCTCGGTCTCGATGACGGCGAAGCTCGACGTCACGGAGCTGGCCGCGTTCTCCGGGAGGACCGGGACGAAATTCTATCTGAATTTCCTGTATCTCCTCACGAAAACGCTCAATTCCCGCCCGGATTACCGGATGGGCTGGCTGTGGCAGACGAAGGAGCTGATCTGCTACGACGTGATCCACCCGACTCAGTACGTCTTCCACGAGGACACGGAGACCTGCACGCCGGTCTACACGACCTACTATGAGGACTACGCGCGCTTTTACCGGGAGGCGGAGCGCGACCTGGAGCGGGCCAAACAGACGCGGGACTACGCGCTCGACGCCGAGCATCACCCGAACTGGTTCGACGCCTCCTATATCCCCTGGCTGTCCTACGACGCGCTGCACCTGGAGCTGCCGGACGGCTGGCTCTATCTCGCGCCGATCGTGAACTGGGGCAGATACCGGGAGGAAAACGGCCGCCTGCTGATGCCGGTCACGGTGAGGCTCAACCACGCCGTCGCCGACGGCTATCTGGTCGCGAAGGTCTTCCGCCTGCTGCAGGCGGAGATCGACGCCTTTTCGGCATAAGGCGCGGGGCGTTTTTGACATTCGGGAGGGCAGAGCCCATGAAAGTGTATCTGAACGATCCGATCGCCCCCTCGGCGGTCGAGCGGCTGAAACGATATGTGGAGCTGACGGACAGCTACGAGCATCCGGAGGAGCTGGACGCCATCATCCTCCGGCAGCAGTACTGCCCCGGCGAGGTGATCCGCAGGGCGACGCGCTGCCGGATCATCCAGCAGCACGGGGTCGGGCTCGACCGGATCGACCTGGAGGCCGCGCGGGAGGCGGGGATACCCGTCCGCAATACGCCGGGCAGCAACGCCCGCTCCGTGGCGGAATACGCCCTCGCCATGATGCTGACCCTGTCGCGCAAGGTCAATCTGATCGACCGGAAGACACGCGCCGGGCTGCTCCCCCGTTTCGGGATGGAGGAGACGGTCGGCGTCGAGCTGAGCGGGAAGAAGCTCGGCCTCGTCGGCAGCGGCCATATCGCGCGGGAGCTCGCGCAGATCGCGGGAGAGGGCTTCCGCATGGAGCTGTACTGCTATAATCCCCACCGGCGGCCGGAGGAGCTCGAGGCGCTGGGCTTCAGGCCGGTCGCGGAGCTGACGGAGCTCTTTCGCCTCTGCGACTGTGTCAGCGTGCACTGCCTGCTGACCGAAGAGAGCTATCACATGATCAATGCCGAGGTCCTGCGCGGGGCCAACCCCCGGCTGATCCTCGTCAACACCGCCCGCGGCGGCCTGGTGGACGAGGAGGCCCTGTATGAGGCGCTGCGCGAGGGGCGGATCGCCGCCGCGGGGCTGGACGTCTTCGAGCAGCAGCCGCCGTCCGCGGACAATCCGCTGCTGGGGCTGGACAACTTCCTCGCGGCCATGCACGTGGCCGGGAGCACGCACGAGGCTCTTGAGCGCACGGGCCGCGCAGTGGTCGACTCGGTCTTTGAAGCGCTGGGGATCCGCGAGCGGGAGCCCGGGGCGGCGGATGAAAACGCCTGACGACAGGGAGTGATAAGCTATGCCGATACGATTTGCGAAGGCTGAAGATCTGGACCGGGTCAACGAGCTGCGGCGGCAGGTCAACGAGCTGCACGCGAAGGGAAAGCCCGAGATCTTCCGGGCGGAGTTTTCCCCCGAGTTCCGGGATTACATCATGACGATCTTTGAAGATCCGCTCAAAAAGATCCTCGTCTGCGAGCGGGGCGGCGCGATCTGCGGCTTCGCCGTGCTCAGCCGGATCATCCGGCCGGAGAATCCGGTCAAGCGCGCGGCGGAGTATCTCGACGTCGACGAGTTCGGCGTGGACGAGGCCTGCCGCCGGCAGGGCGTCGGCTCGGAAATGATCGACGCGATCCGGGATTACGCGAAAAGCGAGGGGCTCGACCGCGTCGAGCTGAACATGTGGGAATTCAATCAGGGCGCGCTGGCCTTCTACGAGGCCGAGGGCTTTGTCACCTACCGCCGGTATATGGAGCTGAAGCTCTGAGCGGCGCCCGGCAAAGGACAGGACAGGACATGGACAACAGAGTGTCTCTCGCCGCCTGCGGGAGTTATGAGGAAGCCGAGGTCGAGGCCGCGCTGCGCAGCGTGCTCGATCCGATCGGCGGACTGGATTTCGTCAAGCCCGGCATGCGCGTCGCCGTCAAGCTGAACCTGGTGAGCGCGATGAAGCCGGAGACCGCCGCCACGGTGCACCCCGCCGTGGTCTGCGCGCTGACGAAGCTGCTGCGGGAGCGCGGGGCAGAGGTCGTGCTCGGCGACAGCCCCGGCGGGCTTTTCAACGCCGCGCATCTCAACCGCGTCTACGAGGTCTGCGGCATGCGGGCCGCCGAGGCCGCCGGCGCAGAGCTGAACGCGGATTATTCTCAGATCGAGGCCGAATTCCCGGAGGGCGCCGTCGCGCGGCAGTTCTCCTACACGGCCTGGCTTTCGAAGGCCGACGCCGTGATCGACCTGTGCAAGCTGAAAACGCACGGGATGATGGGCCTCACCTGCGCGGTCAAGAACTTTTTCGGCTCGATCCCCGGCACGCAGAAGCCGGAATACCACTACCGCTATCCGAAGACCGCGGATTTCTCCAACGTGCTGGTCGATTTGTACGAGTACACAAAGCCGGTCCTCTGCCTCTGCGACGCGGTGATCGGCATGGAGGGCAACGGCCCCACCCAGGGCAGCCCGCGGCCGATCGGCTGCCTGCTGGCGAGCAAGAACGGCCACGCGCTCGACCTGACCGCGGCGGGTCTGATCGGGCTGAGCCCGGACGAGGTACCGACGCTGCAGGCCGCGATCCGCCGGGGCCTCGTCCCGGACAGCGAAGCGGGGCTCCGCTTTTTCGGCGATCCCGGCGCCTTCCGGGTGCCGGACTTCCGGACTGTCCCCTCGCAGGCGAGCGTCTTTTTCCTCGCTCTCGGGGACGGGCCGCTGGGAAAGGCCGCAGACCGGATCGGCAAGCGCATCCTCACGCCCTTCCCGAAGCTGGATCCGGCGTCCTGCGTCGGCTGCGGCAAATGCGCGCAGATCTGCCCGGCGAAGGCGATCACGATGAAGGACAAACATCCTCATATCGCGCGCAACCGCTGCATCCACTGCTTCTGCTGCCAGGAATTCTGCCCGAAGGGCGCGATGCGCGTCGGGCGGCACCTGCTGATGCGCGTGCTCGGGAAATGAACATGACAAAGGAGCTGCCGACAGGCAGCTCCTTTGTTGATTCGATACCGGAATCAGAAATATGATTTTAGGATCAGGTTTACTTTACCGTAAACGTAATTTTGTCAGAAGTCCAGATATTATTGTCAAATTCGACTTCGATCACTTCTGCGCCGTCAGGAACTTCAAAAGTGACGGATCCTTTCGCTTTTCTTCCCGAAGAAATAGTTGCCTGTAGATCATCGTCACGGATATATGTTGCGTCACAGGTCTTTCCGTCGGCATAGCAGTTAAAGGAAAAAGAACTGATCGTTCTGTCTGAACTACCAAGATTCTCGAACTCGAAGGAAAGAGAAACGTAATGATAACCAGACTTGGGCGTGACAAACATATTGTCGCTGACATAATCTTCACAGGAAAGATAAATGATGCGTAACGAGCTGTTTTCAAAAGTGTCCCCTACGTTAAGCGCGCCGCTTGTTCTTGCCGTGTTCGGTTCCAGAATAAATCCGGAATCCATATTCCCCTCGTAGGCAAACTTGATTTTCCTGTCGAGGAAGATATTCGGCTCGTACTCTATCTCGATTTCCTTTGCATCTGTCGGAACCTCAAAAAATACCTTTCCAACCGTTGAACGCCCCGATGAAAGCGTAGCAGAAAGGTCATCATCCGCCCCATAGAACATTTCTACATTGTATCCGTCGGCATAAGCCTCAAAACTATAAAATGAAATTGAAGTGTCACTCTTACCGTTGTTGATAAAGGCGAATTCCAAAAAGATGTATTTATACCCTTCTTTTGGCTGCAGAAACTGATTGTCTGACAGATAATCGCCGCTGGCCATATATACGATCTTTATGTCGCCGTCCAGCAAAATATCTCCGACATTGTATACAGATTTCGGTGCTGGAGTCGGTTCGTTTGTTTTTGTTCTGCTCTCTTCTTTGCTTGCGCTTTCTTTGGTACCGCTCTCTTGACTGCTTGTACTGGTTTGGCTGACTGTGCCTATCTGTTTAGCCTCACTGCTTCCGGATTTGCCTCCGCCGCCCACTGCACCAATGATTATAATGACTACCAAAGCAATAAACCACCAGCGCAGAAAAATAGGCTTTTTGTTTTTGCCGCCGCATTGGGGACATACCTTGGCGCTCTTTGCTATTTCAGCCCCGCAATGCTTGCAGACTGTCATTTTGCTGTTCGACATCTTTTTCCCTCCTGCAATTATTTTCAATCTGCCTAATGAAATAAAATACCATATAAACAATAACACATTTGTGCTCATTTGGCAACATATGTGTTCATAACCGGGGAAAGATATTCGTACACTGGATTTGAAAGAAGGTGCACGATATGCTTGACCCTGAAATTGTTGGCTTTGTCATACAACGAAACCGGGAAACCAAAGGAATATCTCAGGAAGTTCTCAGCGGTCTTGCCGATATCGGACGAACACATCTCAGCGCAATTGAGCGAGGCGTAAGGCGGCCGACTTTGGAGACGTTTTTCCGTATTGCTGATGCTTTAGGAATCAAGGCTTCTGTAATTATGGCTGAAATTGAGGACGCCATAGATCAATCATAAAACTGATGATACTGGCCCGCTCTTGACAGCGCGGGGAAATGTGCGTATGATAGCGCACGGAAAGAAAGGAGGGGCTCGCATGGAGAAGTTCATCCCCTATGAAAAGCTCTCGAAGAAGAAAAAGCGCGAGAGCGACGCCCGGCGCCGCGTCGTCTGGCAGATCAGCCCCGTGACGCGAAGGCCGGAAAACCCGAAGGCATACAACAGGCGAAAGGCACAGAAGCGGATGGATTCCGATTCTGTGCCTTTACTTTTTTGATTCAGCGGTCTCTCTCGAAGGTGATCAGCAGATGTACCCACCAGTAGGCCCAGTAGGTCACGCTGACGACCCTCCAGCCGGTCTCGGCCATGTCGTTCATGATCCGCTCGGCTTCTCCCTGGCCGCATTTGATGAGCCTGTATTCCTTCATGTCGATCCCTCCGATCTCTGTTGCTGTTTCTTACTCGATAATCTTCTTGACCGCGTCGGCGTCGACGCCGTTGACGGTGATGTTGCGGTTGACCTTCGCGTCATAGGTCTCGGCCTTCATGACCTCGACCAGATCCAGTCCGGTGACCTCCTTCATGGTCTCGATGGTCCGGGCCAGCACCGAGGGGACGTAGCCGCCGACGGAATCTACGCCGGGGCCGTTGCTGCCGCCGTCGATGATGGTGACCTTGTCGATGTTCTCCAGGGGCTTGGCGATCGCGGCAGCCATCTCGGGCAGGGCGTTGACGATCATCTCGATCATGGCCGCCTGGCCGTACTTTTTCATGGCCTCCGCCTTCTTCTCCAGCGCCTCGGCCTCCGCGATTCCCTTGGCCTCGATGGCCTTGGCCTCGGCCTCGCCGACGGCGCGGATGCCGGCGGCCTCCTGGGTCCGGGCGAAGAGCTCGGCCTCCGCCTGGGTCTTGCGGGCGAAGAGCTCGGCCTCCGCCTGGATGCGCTTGGCCTCTGCGGCCTTCTCGCGCTCGAACTTCTCGGCCTCGGCCTTGCGCTGACGCTCGAAGAGCTCAGCCTCCGCCTTCTGCTGGCGGGCAAACTTGTCAGCCTCGGCCCTCTTCTTGATCTCTGCCTCGAGGGTCTGCTCGGTGACCTCGACGTCCTTGCGGCGCAGCTCGATCTCGCGCTCCTGCCTGGCGATGTTGGCGTTGGCGGTCGTGACCTCGATGGTCTTGCGCTGCTCCTGCTGCTGGATCTCGTAGGCGGCGTCGGCCTCGGCCTGCTTGACGTCGCTCTCGCGCTTGAGCTCGGCCTGACGGATGCGCAGCTCGTTGCGGCGGGAGGCGATCTCGGTCTCGGCCGCGACCTGGGCCTCGTTGGCCATGCGCTTGGCCTCCGCCTCGGCGATGGCCACGTCGCGCTCGGCCTGAGCCTTGGCGATGGAAGCATCCTTCTGGATCTGGCTCATGTTGTCCTGGCCGAGGGCCACGATCAGGCCCTTCTCGTCCTCGATCTTCTGGATGTTGCAGGAGATGATCTCCACGCCGAGGGCGTTCATGTCGAACTGGGCCTTGGCCTGGACCTCGTCGCCGAATTTCTTGCGGTCGGTGTTGAGCTCCTTGAGCTTGACGGTGCCGATGATCTCACGCATGTTGCCCTGCAGGGAGTCGGTCAGCGCGTGGGCGATGCGGTCCTCGCTGAGGTTCAGGAAGTTCTTCATCGCGATCTTGATGCCTTCGGGGTCGGTCTTGAGCCGGACCTTGGCGACGGCGTCGATGTCCACGCCGATGAAGTCCTGCGTCGGGACGTAGCCGTTGGTCTTGATGTCGATGCTGATCTGCTTGAGGACCAGGGTGTCCTTCCTCTCGAAGAAGGGCAGCTTGATGCCGGCGCGGCCGATCAGGATCTTCGGCGTCTTCTTCAGGCCGGAGATGATGTAGGCCTTGTCGGGCGGAGCCTTGACGTAGCCGCTGGCGATGACGCCGGCGACGGCAAGCGCGGCGAATACAATAAGAACAATGGTGATCTGATCCATGGGTTTCTCCTTTCTCCCGTGCCGCCCGCTCCCGGGCGGTCTCCTGTTTTTTCTTCCAATTTCATGATATGACAGCGGGGGCATTTTTTCCATGACGGCCGGCGCAAAATAAACGTCGATAATTCTTCCATCCGGGAGAAATATCGTGTATAATGGGGATCGGTAAAAACGCGCGGCCCCGCCGCGCCGGATCGGGAGGACGCCATGGGCAGGAAATCGATCAAAACGGACAAAAACATCTATCAGCTCAGCCGCGAGGCCTGTGAACTGACGCGCGAGGCCGCGAGCGAGGCGCTGGTCTTTCTCAGCCCCGAGCGGATCGAGAAGATCGAGAGCGGGCGCAGCGCGGCGCACCCGGACGAGGTGCTGGCCATGGAGAGCTGCTACCGCAACCCGGAGCTGAGCAACTGGTTCTGCACGCACGAGTGCCCGATCGGCATGAAATACGAGCAGGAGGTCAAGCTGAAAAGCCTCGCGCAGGTCACGGTCGAGATGCTGGCCTCGCTGAACGCGATGGAGCAGGAAAAGGACCGGCTGATCGCGATCTCCGTCGACGGCCGGATCAACGACTTCGAGCGGCGGGACTTCGACCGGATCCTCGAAAAGCTGCAGGCGATCGACCGCTCGATCCGCAGCATGCAGATCTGGCTGGAGCACGCGCTGCAGACCGGAAAAATCGACGAAGCGGAAGATTAAAACTAATGTCTGAAAAGATAGTTCACAAGATTTTCGAGAGGAATTTGTGCCAGGCAAGGCGGCGAACGCAGCGAATAATGGAGAATTATTTGCAAGGTCGCCAACGACGCATGGCGCAAATTCGTCCGGAAAGATGAGAACTTTTCTATCAGATATTAGTTTATGTCTTTTCTTTCGCGCTTTGACGTGGTACAATCCAGATATGAAGAGCCATACAGAATCTGACAGGAGGTAATCGCATGAACAAAATCAAAAGGATCGGCGTGCTGACCAGCGGCGGCGACGCGCCCGGCATGAACGCGGCGGTCCGCGCGGTCGTCCGCACGGCGCTCTCCCTCGGCATTGAATGCATCGGTATCCGCAGAGGCTGGCAGGGCCTCATCAACAGCGATTTCGTGAAGCTCAACAGCGAAAGCGTCGGCCATATCCTCTCCCGCGGCGGCACGATTCTCTACACCGCCCGCAGCGAGGAGTTCATGACCGAAAAGGGCCGTCTGAAGGCGGTCGCCACCTGCAAGATGCTGGGGCTGGACGGCATCGTCGCCATCGGCGGCGACGGCACCTTCCGCGGCGCGCTGGAGCTGTCGCGTCTGGGCGTCCCCGTGGTCGGCGTGCCCGCCACCATCGACAACGACGTCGGCTGCACGAACTACACCATCGGCTTCGACACGGCCTGCAATACCGCCATCGAGTGCATCGACAAGCTGCGCGACACGATGCAGTCGCACGAGCGCTGCTCGGTGGTCGAGGTCATGGGCCGCAACGCGGGCTTCCTCGCGCTCTACGTCGGCATTGCCGTCGGCGCGACGGCCGTTCTGGTGCCCGAGCGCCCGCTCGACTTCCAGAAGGACGTGGTCGATCGCATCCGCGAATCCCGTCTGGCCGGCAACACGCACTTCATGGTCGTCGTGGCCGAGGGCGTCGGCAGCGCGTTTGAAATCGGCAAACAGATCCACGACGCGCTGGGCATGGACCCCCGCGTCACCGTGCTCGGCCACATCCAGCGCGGCGGCGCGCCGAACGCGCGCGACCGCGAGACCGCGACCCGCATGGGCTACTATGCCGTCAAGGCCTTCGCCGAGGGGCGCGGCAACTGCATCATCGGCACCCAGGAGGGCGATCTGGTCGAACTGCCCATCGAAGAGGCCCTGGCCATGAAGAAGCGCCTGCAGATGTACCGCTACGAGATCATGGAGACCATGCAGCTCGGCGGCTTCCACGAGCTCGGCCACAAGTAATTTCGCAGCGGAACAGTCATACGGCTCCCTCTCTGTCCGGAGGGAGCCGCTTCATTCAAAAGCAAGGAGGACGTATCATGATCGATATCTGCGCGGTCGGCGAGATCCTGATCGACCTGACCCAATCCGGTCTGACGGAGCAGGGCATCCCCCGCTTCGACGCCAATCCCGGCGGCGCGCCGGCCAATCTCGCGGTCGCCGCCTCCCGGCTGGGCGCGAAGACTGCCTTTGTCGGACGTATCGGCAGCGACGGCTTCGGCGATTATCTGCGCCGCGTCCTGCGGGACAACGGCGTCGACGCTTCCGGTCTGTCGGTCGACCCTGCGCTGCGCACGACGCTCGCGGTCGTTTCGCTCGACGAGCGCGGCGAGAGGAGCTTCAGCTTTTACCGGGATCCGAGCGCCGACGTCAATCTGAGCGCCGCCGAGCTGCCCGCGGAGCTGCTCCGGAGCTGCCGCGTGCTGCACTTCGGCAGCGTCAGTCTGACCGCCGAGCCCGCCCGCAGCGCGACGCTGGAAGCCGTGCGACAGGCAAAGGAGGCCGGGGCGCTGATCAGCTACGACCCCAATTACCGCGCCAGCCTCTGGCCGGATGAGACAGCGGCCGTCGAACAGATGCTCGCTCCCCTGCCCCTGGTGGACATCCTCAAGGTCTCCGACGAGGAGCTGCCCCTGCTGACCGGAACGGACGATCCGCTGCGCGGCAGCTCGCTGCTGGCTGAGCGCGGGATCGGCCTGGTCTTCGTCACGCTCGGGGCTGACGGCGCCTTCTTCCGCGCCGGAGCGCTGACCGGGCGCGTGCCCGGCGTCCCTGTCAAAGTCGGCGACACCAACGGCGCCGGCGACACCTTCCTCGGCGCGGCGCTGTCCCGCCTTGTGCGGCTCGAGGATCCCCTCTCGGCCGGGGCTGAGGCATTGCAGGACATCCTGGGCTACGCCAACCGCGCCGCCGCCCTCACCGCGAGCCGCCGCGGCGCCATCCCCGCGATGCCGACGCAGGAGGAGCTGCTGCGCTTCTCCGAAGGCGAAGGAACGGTGGGATCATGCTGAAAAAGACGATCCTCGGCCCGGTCACGCGCGGCTGCGCCTGCGGGACGCTGAGGGGCAACGAGCGGGAAGGCTGCTTTGAGTTTCTGGGCGTTCCCTTCGCGCACGCGGGGCGCTTTGAATACGCCGTGCCCGACGAGGGCTGGGAGGGCCTGCTCGACGCGACGCGCCCGGGCCTCGCCTGCCCGCAGAACCGCGGCTGGCACGAGCACCTGGAAAACCCGACCCGGCGCTTTTACAAAAAGGAATACCGCGAGGGCAGCGAGTTCCGTTACGGCGAGGACTGCCTCAACCTGAACATTTTTACGCCGAAAGACGCCGAAAACTGCCCCGTCGTGCTCTATTTCTACGGCGGCGGCTTCGACTCCGGCATCAACAGCGAGGATCCCTTCGACGGGGAGGCCCTCGCAAAACACGGAATCGTTTCGGTCTTCGCCAATTACCGCGTCGGGCCGCTGGGCTATCTGACGCACGAGGAGATCCGCGCGAAAACTGGCCGGGACGGCAACTTCGGCCTGGACGACCAGCTCACGGCCCTCCGCTGGGTGCGCGCGCACATCGCCGATTTCGGCGGCGATCCGGGCAACATCACGCTGCTCGGCCAGAGCGCCGGGGCGATCTCGATCCAGTACCTCTGCCTGAACCCGGCCAACGCCGGGCTTTTCCGCCGCGCGGCGATGATGTCCGGCGCGGGGCTCTTCCCCCGCTTCGCGCTGCCGCGGCGGGCGGAGGACACGCAGGCCTACTGGCTGGAGTACATCGAGGCCGCGGGCTGCCGGAGCCTCGACGAGCTGCGGGAAGCCCCGCTCGACACGCTCTTCGACGCGGTGGAGCGCATGCATGAAAAGCGGAAGGACGGCATATACCACACGATGCCGGTGATCGACGGGCTGCTGATCCCCGCGCCGGTGGACGAGCTCTACCGAAGCCCGCTGCCGCTGGATTATCTCGTCGGCTTTACGAACGCGGACATGTACGCCCCGCTCATGGCTCATATCGGCCTGCGCTTCGCCCGCGAGACCGGCGCTTACGTCTATTACTTCGACCTCGACGCGCCCGGCGACGACAACGCCGCCTTCCACTCCAGCGACCTGCGCTACATGTTCGGGACGCTTGCGGGAAGCTGGCGACCCTATGGTGCGCGGGACTATGAGGCCTCGGCGCAGATTACGGCCTGTCTGGCCAATTTCGCCCGCAGCGGCGATCCGAACGGCCCGGGGCTCCCGCTCTGGCGGCCCGCCGGGAAGAACAGCGCCCGCGTGCTGCGCATCGCGCCGCGGGGGACGGCGATGGGCCGCGCCAACTACGGCAAGCTGATCCGGAACATGCTGACGAAAGGAGATCCGAAGGCATGAAATACGATCACCGCTTCGTGCTGAAGGAGGCGGCACCCTCGATGCGCGTCTACGAGGCGGACGGCGTGACGATGCGGCTGGATTTCTTCGCGCACATGCTCCGCGTGGCGCTGCTGCGCGAGGACCTGCCGCCGCTGCCGACCTGGAGCGTCTGGCCCGGGCCGGGCGACTGCCCGCTCGAGGGCCGGGACAAGCTCTCGACCGAGGGGCTGAAGCCCGTTGAGCCGGAGATCCGCGAGGACGCGGAGAAGCTCCGCTTCACGCTCGACGGCCTCGATTTCACGGTGGAAAAGAAAAACTTCCGCATCTCGGCGAGAAACGAAAATGGCCTGCTCTACGCCGACCGCACGGGCCTGGCCTACAACTTCGAAGGCGAGCTGGGCGACGGCTCGGCGCACTATACGCGGCGCGAGCCCGGCGAGCGGATCTTCGGCCTGGGCGACAAGTGCGGCCAGGTCAACAAGGCCGGTCGCAGCTTCGCGCTCGAGGCGACCGATTCGATGGGCTTTTCCGCGAAGAGCAGCGATCCGCTCTACAAGCAGCTTCCCTTCTATATCTGCGAGAACGGCGCCGGCTCCTACGGGCTGTACTACGACACCTATTCCAACGGCCGCGTGAACTTCGGCGAGGAGCACGACAACTACTTCGAGCCCTTCAGCTCCGTCCGCTTCGAAGAGGAGAACCTGGTGTTCTACCTGATCCTCGGCTCGACGGCGGAGATCCTGCGGCGCTTTTCCGCGCTCTGCGGCGAGATCGCGCCGGTGCCGGGCTGGGCCTTCGGCTACTGCGGCAGCACGATGGCCTATACCGACGCGCCGGACGCCGACCGGCAGCTCCGCGGCTTCGCGGCGCGCTGCGAGGCGGAGGGCATCCCCGCGCACGGCTTTTATCTCTCCAGCGGCTATACCCAGATCGGCGACCGACGCTGCGTGTTTCACTGGAACGCAGACAAGATCCCCTCGCCGGAGGGTCTGGCCGAGCACTTCCGCGAGCGCGGCATGGAACTGATCCCCAACGTCAAGCCCGCCTTTCTGACGGAGCACCCGATGTATGCGGAGATCGCGGAAAAGGGCTGGTTCCTGCACTATGCCGACGGCAGCCCCGCCCTCTTCCCCTTCTGGGGCGGCATGGCCAGCTACCTCGACTTCACTGACCCGGGGGCCTACGCTTTCTGGAAGCGCTGCGTGCGGGAGCAGCTGGTCGAACGCGGATACAGGAACATCTGGAACGACAACAACGAGTACGACGTGCCGGACGCCGACGTCCTCGCCCGCGGCTTCGGGCGGGAGATCCCGGCGCGGCGGATTCGGCCGCTGTTTTCCTATCTGATGGCGCGCGCCAGCCGCGAGGCCTGCATGGAGGCGGGCGTGGAGGAGCCCTTTATTGTCTCCCGCTGCGCGTTCGCCGGGACGCAGCGCGCCGCCACGACCTGGACCGGCGACAACCTGACGGATTTCGGGGAGCTGCGCTGGAACCACCGGCAGGCGATGACGATGGCGCTGAGCGGCTTCGTCTTCTTCGGCGCGGACATCGGCGGCTTCGCCGGACCGCAGCCCGACCGCGAGCTCTTCCTGCGCTGGCTGCAGTACGGTCTGTTCACGCCGCGCTTCGTGCTGCACTCCTGGAAGCCCGGCGCGGAGCCGACGATGCCCTGGCTCTATGAAGATCTGATGGAGCCGGTGCGGCGGCTGTTCGCGCTGCGCGAGCGGATGCTGCCCTATCTGCGGCGGGAGTTCGAGCGCAGCCGCGCGGCGCACGAGCCGCTGATCTTCCCGGTCTTCCTGCGGCAGCCGGGCTATGACTGCGAGAGCGACTGCTTCTTCTGCGGCGAGCGCGTGCTGGCCTGCCCGGTCTTCGACCGCGGCGCCGGGTCGGTCACGGTGCTGCTCCCGGAGAGCGAGGGCGGCTGGCAGCTGCGCGGCGAGGGAGAAAAAAGACCCGGCGGCAGCCGCGTGAGCGTCCCCTGCCTGCCGGAGGACGAGCCGGTCTGGTTCGTCCGCGCGGGCGACCGGCCCTGGTGATCCGTCGGAAAGCATGAAAAAAGCGAGTCCCTGTCGGGGCTCGCTTTTTTGCGCGTCTGTATCAGATGTCGATCTGCCTGTTCTCGTAGGATTCCTTCAGGGCGGTCTCCTTCAGCGCCTGCAGCTCGGTCACCTTGCGGCGGGAGAGCGGATACCAGACGAAGAGGATCAGCGCCATGAGGCCGAAGAGCAGCGCCGGGATCAGCGTGGCCAGGTCGTACATCGTGTGCAGGTTCTCCGGCGTCTGCACCGCGCCTTTTTCGACCTTGTAGTTCATTCCCATCAGCGCGCCGTTGACGCAGACGGCCGAGAGCACCTGTCCGAGCTTGCGGAAGAAGTTGAAGACCGAGTAGGCCGTGCCGTCGTCGCGGCTGCCCGTTTTGACCTCGATGTCGTCGATCGAGTCGGTCACCATCGCCCAGAGCTGCATGACCAGCGTGGTCAGGCCGCAGCCGCTGACGAAGTTGAGCGCGAGGAAGATCCACTTGAGCGGCTCGGGATCCATGCCGCGCAGGAAGAAGAGCACGAGGTTCGCTCCGGCGGCCGCCGCGACGCCCACGGAGGTGACCTCCTTCTTGCCGATGTTTTTGGCCATCCGCGGCAGGAGGAACATCATCACCAGCATCGGGGAATAGGTGCAGGCCTGCGTGGCGAGGTTCATCCAGTTTGCGTGGAAATAATCGTCAAAGAGGTAGGTATAGAAGCTCTGCGTGAACATCTGGCCCGAGAGCAGCAGCATCGAGACCATGCTGACAGCCACGAAGGCGCGGTTTTTGAACAGCAGGCGCATCGCCTTCAGCGCGGCGCCCTTTTCCGGGACCTGCGGCCTGGTCTTGACGCGCTCGCGGTTCATCGTAAAGGCGATGATCAGCATAATGAGCGAGCAGACCGCCATGATCACGACGCCGCGGATCACCGGCGAGTACTGCAGGTCGGTGATGACCTTGCCGTTCTCGCCGAGGACCTTGTTCCCCGCCTCATCGACGCGGGGGGCGTAGGCGAAGCTCGCGATCAGCAGCACCGGGATCGAGCCCAGGGCCGCGCCGATCGAACGGGCCACCGAGAGGCGGTTGCGCTCGTGCTCGTCGGTCGTAACGACCGAGGCCAGCGAGCCGTAGGGGATCTGCAGCACGGTGTAGGCCATGCCGAAGAAGATGTAGGTCGCGGTGGCGTAGACGCAGGTGGCGACCGTGTGCCCATCCTCGCCGACGCCGGGGAATTTGAGGAACATCAGCACGGCCGAGAGCGCCAGGAAGGGCGCCGCGTAGAGGATCCAGGGGCGGTAGCGGCCGAAGCGGGAGGGCTTGACCGTGTCGCAGATGCGGCCCATGATCGGGTCGTTGATGCCGTCCCAGATGCGCGCCGCGATGAACATCAGCATGATGAACCCGGGCTTGAGGAAGAAAACGTCCGTGTAAAACTTCTGCAGCAGGACCGTCACCAGGCTGAAGACCAGGCAGCCGGCCGCGTCGATCATCGCGTAGCCGGTGTAGTCCTTCGCCTTCAGGCCGCTGGTGCGCGCAATGTATGAGCTCTCATTCATGGCCGCGTCGCTCCTTCTTTCTTCTGTCCCTTTATTATGCCGGTATCCGGCTCAGATCAGCTTCCCGTCGCCGGCGCGGAGCCGGGCGATCAGCTCGTCGCAGACCTCGTCCATGTCGCCGACTATGCCGTAATCGCAGTAGTTGAAGATCTGCGCGTTGGGGTTCTTGTCCACGGCGATGAACAGGCCCGCGTCCACGCCGGCGGTGTGGTTGACAGCGCCCGAGACGCCGAAGCTGATGTAGAGCTTTGGCTTGACCATGACGCCGGACTGGCCGATCTGCAGCTTGTAGGGCAGGATGCCGCGGTCGTAAAGCGGCCGCGTGCAGCCGAGCTTGCCGCCGAGCAGCCGCGCCAGCGTGCGGTAGCGCTCGAGGTGCTCGCCGTCCTTCAGGCCGTTGCCGACGCAGACGATGCAGTCGGCGTGCGCGATGTCGAGCTCGGGGTCGTTCTCGTCCGGGATGAAGCCGACCGGGTGGCAACGGATCGCCGCGGGATCGAAGTCGATGCGCTCCTCGATCACTTCAACGCGTTCCTTCGCGCCGACAGGCGCATACGGGAAGGTGCCGGGGCGGATCGTGCCGACCTGCGGGCGCAGCACCGGGACGGTGATGACCGCCATGATCTTGCCGCCGACGGCGGGCTCGATGAACTGGATGTCGCCGGTTTCGGGATCCCAGTCGAGCTCCATCGCGTCGGAGGTGCAGCCGGTCTCGAGCTGCACGGCGAAGCGCGGCGCGAAATCGCGCCCGTCGACCGTGCCGCCGACGAAGATCGCGGAGGGATTGTATTTGCGCGAGAGCACAGTGAAGGCGTTCGCCCAGGCGTCGGTGTTGAAGAAGTCGTAGCCCGTGCCGGAGACGAGGATGAAGCCGTCGACCCCGCAGGCCTTTACCTTCTCCAGCTCCGTCTCAGGCAGCGCGCCGATGACGACGGCATAGAGCCTGTCGCCGGTGCGGTCGCAGAGCTTGCGTACCTCACAGCAGAGCTCGAGGCCGACGGGCGCGGCGGTCTTGCCGTCGTGCTCGATGTAGACCCACATGTTTTTGTAATCGTTCTTGTTCATGCTCCGTCACCCCCTCACAGCGTTCCCTTTTCCGCCAGCAGCTCGAGGAGCCTGCCGACGTCGGTCTTGACGCTGCCGGTGCGGATCATCTGTCCGGGCTCCGGCAGCTCGGGCGGGTAGATCTTCGGCACGATCGTGCCCGAGCCGGGCACGCCGATCTTCTGCAGATCCAGCCCCTCGATGTTGTTCTCGGTGCAGGTGACGATCGGCGCCTTCTTGGCGGCGAGATAGGCCTCCAGGTTGGGCAGCCGCCCGTAGTAATTGTCCTTTTCCACCGTGACGAGGCAGGGCAGCTTCGCCTCGACGAGCTCGCGGCCGCTCTCCAGCGCGCGCGTGGCGCGGATCCTGCCGTCCTTGACCTCCTCGATGCTCAGGCAGCAGGAGATCTGCGCGGCGTCGAAGCGCTCGGCGAGCTGCGAGGCCATCTGGCCGGTCGCGCCGTCCAGCGATTCCTTGCCGCAGAAGATCAGATCGAAGGGCCCGAACCGCTCCGCGGCCTTGACGATCGTGTAGCTGGTGGAGAGGGTGTCGGCGCCGCCGAAGGGGCGGCCGGTGATCAGCACGGCCTCGTCCCCGCCGACGGCCAGGCACTCGCGCAGCGTGCTCTCCGCCATGGGCGGGCCCATCGTAATGAGCGTGATCGCGCCGCCGTAACGCTCCTTGAGCTGCACGGCCGCCTCCAGCGCGTTCAGATCGAGCGGATTGGTCAGCGTTGGCACGCCGGTGCGGATCAGATTGCCGGTCTCCGGGTCCATCTTGACCAGATCCACGTCCGGGATCTGCTTGACACAGACAAGTATGTTCAGCATGTCGTCCTCCTTTTCCCGCGCTCACATCGTGACGCTGCTGTCGCAGACCTTGCCGGGGTTGAGGATGTTGTCCGGGTCGAAGACCGCCTTGATCTGCCTCATCAGATCAAACACGTCCTCGCCCACGGACTCGCGCAGATAGACCATCTTCGCGTGGCCGATCGAGTGCTCGCCGGAGACCTGTCCCTCCAGCTCGGCGCACTTGGTATAGGCCCGGTCCATGATGATCTTGACCCGGCGCTTGAACTCGTCCTCCTCCAGCTCGTTGGAGCAGCAGTAGATGTGCAGGTTGCCGTCGCCCGCGTGGCCGAAGTTGCGGATGCGGATGCCGACCTCGTCGCCGAGGGCGCGGATGTAGATCAGAAAGGCGGGGATCTTGTCCACCGGCACGACCACGTCCATCTCGTCGATCAGCTTCGTGTCGGCCTCGATGGCGGTCAGAAAGCTCGAGCGGGCGGCCCAGGCGGACTTTTTGTTGGCCGAGGTGGCCACGACCAGCACGTCCAGCGCGCCGGCCTCCTTCGCGATCTCGCCGAGGCGGATCATCTTCTGGTCGAGTTCCTCCTCGTCGTAGCCGGTGAAGGTGACCAGCACAGAGGCTCCCACATCCTCGTTCTTCACCCGCTCGGGGAAGATCGGGTTGCCGGTGAAGGCCGCCGAGGAGGTGACGATGTCCGCGTCCATGAACTCGATCGACTGGGGGTCGAGCTTGGCCAGCTTGATCTTCGGCACAAAGCGTATGCAGTCATCCACCGTCCGGAAGGGCACGAGGCAGGACACGTCGCAGACGGGATTCGGGATCAGCTTCAGGGTCATCTCGGTAATGATGCCGAGCGTGCCCTCCGAGCCGATCATCAGATGCAGCAGGCTGTAGCCCGAGCTGGTCTTGCTGACGGATTTGCCCAGCTCGATGACGCGCCCGTCCGCCAGAACGACCGTGAGCGCCAGGACATAGTCGCGCGTGACGCCGTACTTGACCGCGCGCATGCCGCCCGCGTTGGTGGAGATGTTGCCGCCGACGGTGGCGGTCTTCTCGCCGGGATCGGGCGGGTACATCAGGCCGTGCTTCTGCGCGTCGGCCGCGAGATCCTTCAGCAGCACGCCGGGCTGCAGGCGCACGACGAGGTTGTCCATGTCGTACTCCAGGATTTTGTTCATCCGCTTGGTGCACAGCACCAGGCCGCCCGCCAGCGGCACGCAGCCGCCCACGAGGCCGGTGCCCGCGCCGCGGCAGGTGACCGGGATCCTGTTGGCCGCGCAGATCTTCATGATCGCGGAGACCTCTTCCGTCGTCTCCACGTCCACGGCCGCCTCCGGTAGCCGCTTGCCGTAGATGGGCATTTCATCGTGGGAATAGTTGGGGTCGACCTCTTCCCGCAGGAAGAACCTCCCCTCCCCGACGGCCGCGTGAAGCTGCGCGGCGACCTCGGGCGTGATGGTGTTGTACTGTGCCATAGCATCATCCTCCTGTTTCATTTGCAAGGGAAAGCGATCAGGCGCCCGGAGCCGCCGCCAGCAGCTCCTGCAGGATCGTCTCGCCGAGATCTTCGCCGACGCCGGCGATGATGATCGACAGGAAATACCCTTCGCGCTCGGTGCAGAACATGGTCTGGGAAACGGTCATCCCGAAGGTTACGCCGCTGATCGCCGCGCACTCATAGGTCCTGCCGCCGACCTCTGTCTGAGACCGCAGCGCCTTGGCGCCGCTCATCCCCGCCGCTTCCAGCTGGCCCGGCAGGATCTGCGCGGCCGCGTCCATATAGCTGGCAGCGCTGTCGCAGAATGTGCCTTCCGAGGTCGGCACCGGTCCCTGCTCCAGGAAGATCTGCACGACCGTTCCGTTGCGCTCCAGGATCAGCTCGATATACGGGGTCCTCAGCCGGAAGCACTGCTCCAGGCTCAAGTCCGTGCCGTTGTAATACTCCTCGACGATCTCCTCCCGGCTGAACGCGGTCCAGGAGCCGTCCCAGGACAGCGTCAGATCCATGAAGGGCTGGCTGTAGACGCCGTCCTCCGCCGTGCCTTCCGCAAGCCCCTCTGGGAGACCGGCGTTGCCGGGGATCGGCAGATCCTTGGTGCAGGGCGGGCAGTAGCTCTTGAGCATGCCCTGGATCAGGCGGGGATAGTAGGAATTCATCGTCTCCGACGATACGCCGAAGAAGCAGTAGCGCTCGGGCGGGAGCCCCTCGTCCCAGGTGGAGTCGAACAGGTAGTACTCCCCGTCGATCTTCGCCACGTTCCAGATGTGGCTCCCCCAGCTGCCGTTCATGTAGATGTCGCCCGCCTGCGTGAAGCACTCCACGCCGGCCAGGTTGGCCATGACGTACAGCGCCTCCGTATAACCGGCGCAGACCGTCTGCTTCTTGACCATCGTGTCGTAGAGCAGGTTCCACTCGTTTTCGTAGTAATCGTTAAAGTCGTAGCGCACGTTGTCCGTCAGCCACTGGTACAGGTAGAGGATCTTCTCGTAGTCGCCGCTCCCCTCCGGGATCCCGGCCACGATCTCTTTGGCCGCGGCGATGGCCTCCTGATACTCGTTCAGGGTCCCCTGGCTGTTCATGCCGCTGAGCGTCACCAGGATGTAGCGCAGCGCGCGGCCGTCCCCCAGGTCGTAGTTGGCGCAGGCCTCCGCGCTGATGCCGTTGTTGTTGATGCGGTAGGTCTCCAGCAGGAAGCTCTTGGCGCTGCCCACGTCGGTGGGAGAGAACTTGTCGGTCGGCAGGCAGAAGCGGCTGCAGCTGTGCGCCATCGCGTAGTCCAGCACCGGCAGAAGCGACAGCATGGCCTCCGGCATGTACTGCTCATAGAAGCCTGTCCTCGGCAGGCTCTCCTGCTCGTTCCACCAGGCCAGCACCTCCGACCGGGGCACGTTCACGATGCCGGGATTCCCCTCCGCGTCCAGGGTATAGAAGGCGATCTCCTCCGGCGTCAGGCTGCCTTCCAGGCTCTCGTCGCGGAAGGCCTTGGCCCAGCTCAGATCCCGGTTCGGCGTGGGCGCGGGGGTCGGCTCCGGAGTGGGTTCAGGCGTCGGCTCGGCGGTCGGCGCTGCCGTAGGTTCCGGCGTCGTCACAGTGGTCTCTTTTCCGCTGCAGCCGGTCAGCATGAGCGCAGCCAGCATCAGCAGCGCAAGCAGAAATGCGATTCCCCGTTTCATGGTCATGTTCCTCCTGTTTTCTTCTTTCTTTTTGTTCCAAAGCTGCCGCCGGGCCGCTCAAAGACCCGGCTCCGCCTGCAGCAGCTCCTGCAGGAGTTGCCCGCAGCGTTCCTCATTCTCGGAAAAGATGTCGATCACCAGAAAAGTACCGTCGCGCATGGTGCATCGTGTGATCTGAGTAAAGCTGTAGCCGACGGATCGGCCTGTGACCGCCACACACTCATAGCTTCGGCCGCCGATCTCCTCCTGAAAGCGCCGGCACGAAATGCGGATGAATCCAATCTCTTCCAGATCGGCCTGTAAGCTCTTTCCTAGCTCGTCCATATAGCCTTCCGGGCTGTCGCAGACCGCGCCGGAAAAGACCGTGGCCGGGCTTTGTTCCAGCGTGATCTCCACAGCTTCTCTGCCCCGTTCCAGTATCAGATCCCAATAGGGGATCCCCAGCCGGAAGCATTGCTCCAGGCTCAGCGCAGTGCCTGCGTAACAGGCCTCGTTGATCTCCTCCCTGCTGTACACGGTCCAGGAATCGTCCCAGGACAGCGTCAGATCCGCGAAGGGCTGGCTGTAGACGCCGCCCTCCACCGTGCCCGGCCCCAGCTCTGCGGGAACGGCAAAGCCGCCGGGGATGGGCAGATCCTTCGTGCAGGAGGGGCGGTATTCCTCGGGCGGCTCCTGGATGAGCCGGGGATAGTAAAGCTGCATCGTGCTCTCCGATACGCCGAAGAAGCAGTACTGCTCGGGCGGCAGCCCCGTGTCCCAGGTGGCGTCGAACTGGTAGTATTCCCCGTCGATCTTCGCCGCGTTCCAGATATGGCGCGCCCAGCCCTGGCCGCTGTTCACGCTGCCCCTGATCGTGATGCACTCGATGCCGGCCAGATTGCTCAGCACATACAGGGCCTCCGCATAGCCGGCGCAGACCGTTTTGTTCTTCACGAGGGTATCGTAAAGCAGGTTCCACTCGCTCTCGTAGTATTCGTCGAAGTCATAGCTCACGTGCTCGGTGAGCCAGCTGTACAGATAGAGGATCTTTTCGCTGTCGCTGCTTCCGTCCGGGATCCCGGCCACGATCTCCCTGGCGCGGGCGATGGCCTCCCGATACTCGTTTCTCAAAGCCGGAGCGTCCATCCCCTGCAGCGTCACCAGAATGTACTGCAGCGTCCGTCCTTCTCCCAGGTCGAAGCTGCCGCAGCTCTCCGCGCTGACGACCCTGTTGTTGACGCGGTACATCCACTTCAGGCATTTCTTGCCGACCGCCACGTCCGTGGGCGTAAAGCCCGTGCTCGGTATGCAGAAGCGGCTGCAGCCGTGGGCCATGGCATAGTCCAGCGCGGGGTAGAGCTCATGCAGGGACTCGGGCATGAACTGCTCGTAGTAGCTGCTCCTCGGCAGAGTCTCCTGGTCGTTCCACCAGGCGAGCAGCTCATCCCGGGAGACGTTCACGACGAGGCTGTTCTCCTCCTCGTCCGTGAGCTGGAAGGCGATCTCCTCCGGCGTGAGAGAGCCCTCGGGCAGCGTCTCGTCACGAAATGCCCTGGTCCAGCTCAGATCCCGGTCCGGCGCGGGCGTCGGATCGGGCGTCTGCTCCGGCGTCGGCACGGGCGTCTGCTCCGGCGTCGGCACGGGCGTCGGTTCCGGCGTTGACGCAGGCGCGGGCTCCGGCGTGGACACAGGGCCTTCCCTGCCGCCGCAGCCGCTCATCAGGGCGCACAGCATCAGCAGAGCCATCAGCCCTGCGATTCCTCGTCTCATCGTTCTCTTCCTCCGTGTTCGCTGCGTCGCCGGAGCGCCGGGACGGGAGCGGAGCTCTTCTCTTTCAAACCACGATCACCGAGATCCCGTTCGGGATGACGGTCAGCGTCTGTTTCCCCATGGCTCTCGCCATGGCCAGCGCCTCCTCCGGAGAGGCGGCGTATTTCATTTTCATCTCCTCGACCATGGTCTTCAGCTCCGGGCGCGTGACCATGATGACGGTGTGCTTCATCAGGATGCGCGCCAGGATCTGGCTCTCCCACTGGTCGGCGATGGTCTTCTCCTGCGGCGTCGCCATGAACTGCGCGTAGAGCGCAGCGGGGCTTTCGCAGTCGCGCAGGGACTCGTAGAAGGCCTGGCCGCCGTGCCCGTCGGCGCACTCTGCGCACTCGATGATCACGCCGCCCGGCAGGCAGGTCGCCTCGGCGGCCGTCATGCTCTTGACGCACTGGTAGAGGTTCTGGTCCAGCGGCGCGCCGCCGTTCGAGGTGAGGACGACGTCCGCAAAGGCGGGCTTCACCCGCGCGTAGTTCATCAGGAAGTCGCAGCCCGCCCGGTGCGCGGTGACGTAGTTTCCCGCGAAGGCGGCGACGGTCTTCTTGTTCTCGTCGATGACAACGTTGACGATGAAGGCGAGCTTCGCCAGCGCGGCGGCGGCCAGCATATCCTCGTGCATCGGGTTGCCGTCGAGGATGCCGGTGCGGGAATGCGGGCTGTCGATGAAGCGGCTGCAGTGGTTGCCCATCACGGTCACCTGGTCGCAGACGCCGGGCAGCACGCTCTTGCGCCCGCCGGAGAAGCCCGCGAAGAAGTGCGGCTCGATAAAGCCCTCGGCGATCAGGAGCTCGGCCTCCGCGGCCAGGCGGTCGATCACGCAGGGCGCGCCGGAGGGCAGCGTGCCCACCCGGACATTCGCCTCGGGATCGCGGCAGTCGTGGACGACGATGCGGCACTGTTCGTAGATCTCGTCGCCCAACTTGGCGCGCAGCTCCGCCTCCGCGCTCGGGCGGTGGAAGCCGGTGGCCACGAGGAGCGTGACCTCGATATCCGGGCTGCCCGCACGCAGCTCCGCGAGCATGTTCGGCAGGATGTCCCGGCTCGGCACCGGCCGGGTATGGTCGGAGATGATGATGACGCAGTTTTTCTTGCCGCGGGCGAGCTCCGACAGCCGCGGGCTGTCGATCGGACGTTCCATCGCCGCCCGGACGACGGCCAGACCCTCGCCCTCGGCCTTCAGCTCGCCGATCCGGGAGCACAGGACCGCGGCATCGCCCTCCTCCAGCGGGAGAAAGGTCTTTCCGTACGGGATCGAAAGCATGGGCATCCCCCTTCCTTTTCATTCTCTTGTTATCATAGCATAAAAACGCGCGGCCATCAAACAAAATTCTCGCTTTTTCCGAAATTCCGTCCGCCCTGCGCAGCCCGCCGCGCAAATAGAACGGGGCGGCCCCGAAACGCTTCGGGACCGCCCTGCTTCATTTGATTCTGTTTGCTCAGGCTTCGGCGATGATGCGGCGGATGACCGCCTCGCAGCGCTTTTCGTCGTAGAGCACCGGCACGGGATAGACGGGGTTGGCCTCCGCGAGCGCCCATTTGACCATCTGCGGGATGTCCTCCTCCCGGATATGATCGAAGCCCGCGGGGATGTCCATACGGCGGTTCATCGCGCGGATCTCGCCGATGAAGGCCCGAGCCTTTTCCGCGTCCGTGCCCTCCGTCTTCACGCCGGTCAGCTCCGCCAGATGCGCGAGCTTCGGGAAGACGGCCTCCCCGTAGTCCTCCAGCACGATCGGCAGGATGACCGCGTTGGCCAGACCGTGGGGCGTGTTGTACAGGCCGCCGAGCGTGTGCGCGATGGCGTGGACGTTCCCCACGCCCGCGCGCGTGAAGGCGAAGCCCGCCTGATAGGCGGCGATCAGCATTTCGGTGCGGGCCTCCATGTCGCCGCCGTCGCGGTAGGCGCGCTCCAGATACCGGAAGATCCGGCAGACGGCCTCCTCGGCCAGGCGGATGCTCTCGGCGGTGTTGTAGGTCCAGCAGAGATAGGCCTCCACCGCGTGGGTCAGCGCGTCCATGCCGGTGGTCGCGGTGATCGCCGGCGGCAGTTCGCGCGTCATCCCGGGATCCAGCACTGCGTACTTCGGGACGAGGTGCAGATCCATCAGCGCGTATTTGTGATGGGTCGCGCCGTCGGTGATGACGGCCGCGATCGTGGTCTCCGAGCCGGTGCCCGCCGTGGTCGGCACGGCGATAAAGGGCGGCAGCTTTTTCCCGACCTTCAGCAGTCCCGCCATCCGGCCCAGCTCCCTGTTCGGCCGCACCACGCGGGCAGCCGCGGCCTTGGCCGCGTCCATCGGCGAACCGCCGCCGACGGCGATGAAGCCCTCGCAGCCGCTGTCCAGATAGCTTTTCCGGATCTTTTCCACGGTGTCGACCGAGGGGTTGGCCTCGACCCGATCGAACATCGTCCAGGCGACGCCCGCCGCGTCCAGCTCGGACAGGATCTTCGGCGCGAGCTTCCGGCCCACGGTGGGCCCGGTGACAAGCATGACCTTTTCGATCTTCTCCTGCTTCAGCAGTTCGGGGATCTTCCCGATCGAGCCCGGGCCGGAGACCGGGATGGGCCGCCTCCAGTGCAGGCAGCGCGCGCCGATGTTGAAAACGGCCTGAAAACTGCGGTAATACGCTTTTTTGACTGCGATCATGTTTCTCCTCCCCCGTCCGTGAGCCCTGTTTTGTCTTTCCGGGATCAGCATAGCACAAAAGCGGCTCCCTGGCAAACGGAAAACGCTCGTTTCCCGCAAAAAAGAGAAGCTCCGAGCAAACAGAGCTTCTCTTTTTTTATGCTTCCAATCGCTTTCCGGCCACCTGGTACATCCTGTCGTCGGACACGACGGCGGTCACCGTCAGGTGCCCGGCGAAGATGGCCGCGAGCTCCTCCGCCGGCATCAGCCCGTTGGAGACGCGGCTCGCCGTGCCGCGGTGGTGCGCGTCGATCTTCTCCCGGCTCATGCCGTGGGCGACGGTCAGCGTCCCGCCCGGCTTCAGCAGCGAGGCGAGCCGCGCGATCAGCCGTTCCGGATCCGGGAAATGCGGGAAGGCGTTGTAGACCACGACGCAGTCGAAGGCTTCGCCGAAGTCGGTCTCCTCCGCGTCGCCGCAGAGGATCCTGACCTTCTCCTGCGGGAACTTCTCCCGCGCGAGCGCCGCCATTTTCGGGGAGATGTCGATCCCCGTCACGGCTTCGACCCCGCGCGCGAGGTAGTCCGGGATCAGCACGCCGGTGCCGCAGGCCACGTCCAGCACGCGCTTCCCCGCCGCAACGCCGGCCCGGTCCAGGATCGAGGCGATGATCGCGTCGTCGCGGATCATGTCCTCATCCCACTGCAGGGCGAGGCGGTCGAAGAAGGCGATGACTTCTCCGGTCTCAATCATCGGTTCAGCCGAAGAAGGTGGCGGTGTCGATCTTCTGGTAGCCGCCGAAGCTGTTCGGATAGGCGTTGATCTGCTCGGCCAGCTCCTGTCCGAGGAACATCATCGTGACCTCGTTGATCTTCGCGGTGATGTCGATGTCCTCAAAGCGGTCGGGATAGACGCTCTTGGCGATGAACCAGGTGTTGATCAGCGCGATCTCGTAGTTGGTGTAGTAGGCGTTGTAGGCCATCTCGAGATAGACCTCGCCGTTCTGCCAGGCCTTGCAGGTGTCGAACATCGTGGGATTCTCGGCGTAAAGCGGCTTGATGTTCTTCACGGCCGCCGCGTCCATGATGATGATGTCCATGTCCTCGCCGATGGCGACGAATTTCTCCTCCTCAATGGCCTGGATGCCGGGGGCCTCCAGATCGGTGACGGCGTTCTTCACGTTGGCGACGCGGAAGGAGATGTAGTTCGGGGCGGTCATCAGGTGGTTGGTGGTGCCCCAGTTGCCGAGGCCGCAGATGTAGACCGCGGGCTTCTCTTCCTCGGGGATGTCGGCGGTGCGCTTCTCGATCTCGGCGCGCTCGGCCTGGATGAAGCTGACGAGCTCCTCGGCCTTCTCCTCGTTCTGGAAGATCACGCCGAGCAAGCGCATGGTGCCGAAGAAGTTCTCGTCAAACACGCCGCCGGAGCCGGCCTTGAGCGTGATGACGGGCACGCCGAGCTGCTCCTGCAGGGCGTCTTCCTTCTCCACGTCCTCATACTCGGAGATGACGATGTCGGGCTCGCAGGCGAGGATCTTCTCCGCCTCGGCGGTCTGTGCCTGGGGGCCGCCCACGCCGCAGGACGGCAGGGTGCTGAACACGTCGCCGTAGGCGATCACGTAGGGGCGGGCCACGCCGTCGAACATCTTGGGACGCTCGGCCAGGGAGGCGTTGTCGATGTCCTCCACGCCGCAGAGCAGGCCGACGTCGCCGATGTAGCTGTACATGCGCAGGGCGCCGGCGCCGATGCAGACGACGCGGGTGTAGCTGCCCGGGGTCACGGTGACTTCACGGCCGATCATGTCCGTGATCGTGATCTCGGCGGGTTCTTCCACGGGAGCCTCCGTCTCGGCGGGAGCCGGCGCTTCCGTCTCGGCGGGCGCGGGGGCGGGGGCCTCGGTCTCGGCGGGCGCGGGCGCATCCGTCGCGGCGGGCGCGGCGCTCTGGCCGCAGGCGCACAGCGAGAGCAGCATCAGCAGGCCGAGAAGCAGGGCGATGATCTTTTTCATGTTTTCTGTCCTCCGTTTCTGTTTATGACGATTTTTTTGCCTTCTATATCCAGGACGCGGACCTCCGCGTCGTAGATTTCACGGATGACGGACTCGTTCACGATCTCCGGGCCGCCCGCGAAGCGGATCTTCCCTTCCTTCATGAAGAAGAAGCGGCCGCCCAGATCCAGGGCCTGGTTCAGGTCGTGCAGCGAGGTCAGGATCCCGATGCCCTTTTCCGCGGCCACGCGGCGGGCCTCCGAGAGGATCAGCTGCTCGTTGGCGATGTCCAGGTTCCCGGTGGGCTCGTCGAAGACCAGCAGGCGCGGCTCCTGCGCCAGGGCGCGGGCGATGGCGATCTTCTGCCGCTCGCCGCCGGAGAGCTCCTCCACATTGCGCGCGGCGAGCTCCTCCAGCCTCATGTCCCGGAGGATGGCCTCCACTGCGGCCTCGTCCTCCCTCCCGGCCTTGTAGCCGAAGTAGGACACGCGGCCCATCAGCACCGTGTCGAAGACGCTGAGCGCGCCGAAATGGATGCTCTGCGGCACATAGGCGATGCGCCGTGCCCGCTCGCGCCGGCTCATCTTCAGCAGATCCTCGCCGTCGAAGCGGATGCTGCCGCCGTCCGGCTTCCGGATGCCGAGGATGGTTTTGAACAGCGTCGTCTTGCCTGAGCCGTTTTTGCCCAGCAGGATGCCGATCTCGCCGTCTTTCAGGGTCAGGTCCACGCCGTCGAGCACAAGCGGCGAGCGGCTGGCGTAGCGAAAACTGAGGTTTTTGATCTCCAGCATCAGTCGTGTTCCCCCTTCCTTCCGAAGATGATCGCGAGGAAGAAGGGCGCGCCCAGCAGCGAGGTGATCGCGCCCACCGGCAGGGCAGAGCCGTTGCCGATGCTGCGGGATAGCGTGTCCGCCAGCAGCAGCAGGATGCTCCCGCTCAGGGCAGAGGCCGGGATAGAGACCCGGTGATCCTGGCCCAGCAGCTTTTTGGTCACATGCGGGCAGATGATGCCCACGAAGCCGATGATGCCGAGGAAGGACACGCAGACGGCCGTGATGACCGAGGCCAGCAGCATCGACAGGAAGCGCAGCCGATCCACCGCGACGCCCATGCTCTTGGCCGCGGCGTCGCCGCTGAGCAGGGCGTTGAAGCGCCAGCTCATCAGCGAGAAGAACACGAGCCCGACCGCGACCGCGGCGGCCATGATCAGATCGGTGCGGTAGGTAGCCCGCCCCAGGTCGCCGAAGGTCCAGATCACCGCAGCGGAGAGCCCCACGTCCGTGGCATAGAACTGCAGGATCGTGGTGGCGGCCGTCCAGACCGAGCCGATGGCGATGCCCGCCAGCACGACCACGCCGGGCTGGAAGGCCCGCAGACGGCAGAGCCCGAGGATCAGCAGGATCGACAGCGTGGAGAAGAGGAAGGCCATCAGCGAGGTCGCGTAGGGATTCGCGCCCACGGTGTAGCTCGACAGATGGTTCCCCGTGTCCAGGAAGCCGCCGGCAAAGGCGATGATGGAGAGATTCGCGCCGAAGACCGCCGCGTTGGACACGCCGAGCGTGGAGGGCGAGGCCATCGGGTTATTCAGGTCGGTCTGCATGATGAGACCGGCAACCGACAGGCCCGCGCCCGCGATGATCGCCGCCAGCACGCGGGGGATGCGGATGTTCCAGATGATCCGCACCTGCGCAGCGCTGCCCTGCTTGGCCAGGGCGGCAAAGCACTCCGCAACCGTCATATGAGAAGAGCCCACGAAGAGGCACACAAAGGCAAGAACGATCACGGCGGCGGACAGCAGGACGAGCGCCGCTGCGTTCTTTCTTCTGTTTTTCACAAGTTCTGACTGCATGTTCATGATGGTATCATAGCCTTTCCGCCCTCTGTCCACAAGCCCCCGGGGGGGATATTATTTCGTATCATACCCCATCAGCGTCTCGGCCGCAAGCCCCCGGGAGGATCTGTTTTTCCGCGCGGCGCAGCCTTCGGCCTCGAAGCCCCGGGCCGGCTTTTGGCTTCCGTTTTTCTTGACAAAGCGGGTCAAGTGCAGTATAAACAAAACAACCTATCAAGTCAATGGGAAAGGTGGGACAATACGTGGGGGAGACGGGAGCAAAGGCCATGATCGCAATGAGCGGCGGAGTGGACAGCTCCGTAGCCGCGCTGCTGATGCGGAAGAACGGCTTCGACTGTACGGGAGTCACCATGCGTCTGTACCGGGATCCGGGTTTTTCGGAATACGGTCCGAAAAGCTGCTGTTCGGACGAGGACGAAGAGGACGCCTCTTTTGTGTGCCACCAGCTTGACATTCCGCATGAATCGGCTTGCTTTTCGAAGCTTTTCGAGCATAAGGTGATCCGAAAATTCATCCGGGAATATGAAGCGGGACGAACGCCGAATCCCTGTATCGACTGTAACCGTTTCCTGAAATTTGAAGCCCTGTTGGAGCACGCGTGCACCGAGGGCTTCAACGTTCTCGCGACCGGCCATTATGCCCGTATCCGCCGCTGTGAAGACACGGGGCGCCTTCAGCTTTTCAAAGCCGCGGACAAAGGCAAGGATCAAAGCTATGTTCTGTATATGCTCACGCAGGAGCAGCTTGCGCATCTCCGTCTCCCGCTCGGCGGGCTGCCGAAAACAGAGGTCAGGCGGATCGCAGATGCGCACGGGCTTGTCAATGCATCAAAGCGCGACAGTCAGGACATCTGCTTCGTCCCGGACGGCGATTATATCCGCTTTCTGGAGCGTTGGACGGGAAAAACATACCCTGCCGGTGAGATCGTGGATCTTTCCGGCAGGGTCGTCGGGCAGCATCGCGGTCTGATCCGCTACACCGTCGGCCAGCGCCGCGGTCTCGGTCTGCCGATGGGCGAGCGAGTCTATGTCGTCGGCAGAGATACTGCCAAAAACGAGTTGATCGTCGGGCCGGAGGAAGCGCTGTACCGCCGGACACTGTATGCCTCGGATTTCAACTGGCTCTCGATCCCGGAGCCGCCGGAGCCGATCCGTGCCGCCGCAAGGACGCGCTACCGTCAGGCAGAGCATCCGGCGACCGTATTCCCTCTCCCTCAGGGGAGAGTAAAGATCGTCTTTGACGAGCCGCAGCGGGCCATCACGCCCGGGCAGGCCGTCGTTCTCTACGATGGCGAGCTCGTCCTGGGCGGAGGGACGATCCGGGGTGACGGAGATCCACCCGATTAAAAACGAAACCCCTGCCGTGCCGGAATTCTCCGGCGGCAGGGGTCTTTCATTTACTGCTTGAGGAAACCGAGATACTCGTCGAAGACGTTGAAGAGCATGTCCCCGGAGCAGACCGGGAGCACCGCGTCGCTTTTGCCGATCGGCTCGTAACGGAAGAGCTCCCTCGCCCCCGTCAGCACCAGCACCGGGATCACCTCATAGCGGGAGCCGAACACGATCTCCAGATAGGGCACGTACTTGGCCGACTGCAGCACCTCGCCGGGCTCGACCCGGTCCTTCATCTTGAACTCCAGCGCAAAGACCCGGTCCTCCGTGACGACCAGCACGTCCGCGTAGATGCGCACATGCCGCGAGCGCTTGAGCCGCAGCTCGAAGGCGAGCTCCCAGCCGAGGCAGGCCTCGCCCGCCATGTCCAGCAGATCGCGGAACAGCCGGAGCATCTGCTCCCGGCAGTCGCGGAAGGAGTGCAGGAGGCCGCGCGTGTCGCTGAGGCTCCGGCCGATGTTCGCGCAGCCCTCGCTCAGCAGCGCCAGCCACCGCTCCTCGTCCAGGTCGAGAAAGTCCCCGACCGTGCCGTAATAGCCCGCGAACTCCTGCAGACCGAGGTGCGGCCGCTCCTGCCGGACGATCCCGTGCCAGCGGAAGTCCCGGTCCTGCCAGCAGAGCTCCTTCATCAGCGGGGAGCTGTAGAGCACGTGATTGACGGTCTGATGATCGAGCCCCAGCTCTGCGGCGATCTCGCGGGCCCTGAGACCGTCGCGGCGGCAGATCTCCGCGCAGATCGCCCGCTGCAGGGCCTGTGAATCCGTGTTGCTCATGTTCAAAACGCCGGGAGGCCTATTTCTTCAGAAAGCTGACAAAGGCCACGGCCACCAGGCCGCAGTCGATGATGATCGCGCCGATCAGAACGGCCAGCGCGCCGCCGGAAATAATCGCCATCGCTAATCCCTCCTCAGATCCAGCCCAGGCAGGCGCAGATCGCGATCAATACTGCGTCGAAGCCCAGGATCCCGCCGACGCAGGCGGCGGACTGTTTGACGGTCGGTCTGTCGTGCACGTAGAAGGCCGCGGCGAAGAAGGGCAGGTAGCCGATCAGCCACAGGATCCACGGGCAGCTGCGCTGCCAGAAGGCCCACTCCCAGGTGAGGATGCCGCAGTAGTTGAGGAAGCACTCGATGATCACCGCGAGCGTCGTCAGCACGATACAGTAGAAAATGCGGTTGTTGATGCCGAGGATCTTTTTCTTCGGGTCGGCCGGCAGCATCAGGCAGACCGTGACGCCCATGATCAGGAACATGAAGGAGATCTCGATGTTGTAGCCGATCATCAGCAGCCAGGCCGTGTTGCCCACGCCGACCGGGGTCCCCCAGACCGGCGCGTAGCCGCTGATGAAACAGATCATGGAGTTCCAGATCTCGTTGAAGATGTCGACGCCCCAGAGCGCGAAGCCGCCGAGGACGACCTTGTAGTTTTTCTCGTGCAGCTGCTTGGTGACGATGTACATCGTGATCAGCAGCAGCGGCACGATATACCAGTGCATGGTCTTGTCCGGCTGGCGCAGGATCTCGAGCGCCGACCGGGTGTACTCGGAAAATCCGTCCATGTGAATGCCCCCTTCTATTCTGTGTGTTGTCCCGTCCGGGCTTCAGTCCGCCGCGAAGTAGTCCCGGAGCTCCTCTTCGCTGCGCAGGACGATCTCGGGCGCGCCGTGCAGCATCACGTTGTCATAGCCGTCGATGAAGCTGCGCGCGTCCGTCTTGTAGCCCACGCAGCGCTTGCCCTTCGCGTAGCAGTAGCCGAGCTCGAAGCAGGCCCCCTCGTCCGGGACGCGCCCGTCGAACAGGAACAGGATCGTGTCGCACCAGTCCATGTGCGCGCAGTCCAGGCGGAACAGGTACTTCCGCTTGGGCATGCCCTCGATCATCTCCGGCAGGTCGGCCACGCAGCCGCCCTCCCGCTGGGGCAGGAAGGTCTCGTGTCCGCAGGCGCGCAGGATCGCGTCGACGCGCTCGTTGAAGGCCCGCTCGCCCTCCGAGAAGAGCGGCGCGGCCACATAGATCTTACTCTTTTTCACTTGCGTTCTCTCCTTGCATGCTCAGCCTTCCACGGCCTCGACCGCGCCGAGCTCGGTGTAGATCATGCCGTTCCTCCCTCGGTCGGAGCGCATCAGCGAGACGGCGGCGACCGTCATCGAGGCGGGCGGGAGCTCCGCCCCGGGCAGGCGCCCGGAGGCGCGGCGGAGCAGCGTGATGTGCGGGGAGAAGCGCTTCCTGTCGAAGGGGATCTCCCGCTCCGCGAGCGCCCGGCGGACCCGGTGCGCGAGGGCGGTCAGCGCGGCGGACTCCTCGAGCCCCGCCCACCAGAGACGGCCGAAGCAGCCCATTCCCTCCAGCGAGAGCTCAAAGGGCGCGAAGGACAGCTTCGACAGCGCGTCGAGAACCGGCTCGGCCTCCGGATAGTCCCCGATGAAGGTCAGGGTCAGGTGCATGTTCTCTTCCGGAGTGAAATCGCCCCGGACGCCCCGGTCGTACAGCAGATTCTGCGCGTCGATCAGCGCCGCTTTCATTTCGTCGGACAGTTGAATGGCTATGAACAGTCTCATGTCAGTTCGTTCAGCTTCCTCTGAAGCTGCTCCAGATCGCTCTGCGTAAAGGAATCCGGGTCTACGCCGCTGCTCAGACAGGCGCGGCGGAATTCCTCGGTTTCGATGACGTTGTTCGGGCTCTCGGCCAGCCGGCGCGCGACACGGTTGATCAGCCCCGTGTTCGTGTTCATCAGGCCGTAATCCTCCAGCATGGCAAGCTGCCAGTCTTTCAGCATGTCTTCCCCTCCGTTTCCTGCCGCCGGGCGGTACGGCCCGGGTGACGAATGTCCTTGTTTCTGATCCCCGGTTCTTATCATAACAGACCGCGGCGAAAAAATCCACAGCAGGAAAAGAAAAAGGATAACGAGCGGGAAAAGACGCAGAAGGGATGCGGATCCTAATGTACCAGGAAGAGGCTCCCCCACCGGGGGAGCCTCTTCCTGGTACGGCTGACGGGATTCCCCGCCTGCGGGCGGGCCGGGGCGCGGCTCTGACATGCCACCGGCATGTCATTCACTCCCGCGCCCTTCGAATCCCGTCTTGAAAAACCATGTACCAAACAGACAGGACACC
>JAFZQE010000020.1 GCA_017552325.1 Oscillospiraceae bacterium | reverse complement strand
CGTCGTCCACGTAGACGCGGGGATTCAGCAGGCCGTGCTTCTTGGCGTAGCTCAGGAGCATCTGCTTTTGGTTGGAAATGGAATTGCTCTCTTTGTCCGTGCCGTCGTCGCGGCTGAGACGGCAGTAGAGGGCTGTGATGCCGGTCAGTTTTTTGCTTTTGCCCGACTGTTTGCTCATTCATCGCTCCTTTCTCCTCTGTATAAGTTCCGCCAGCCAAATCAGCGATTTGGGGCGTCACTTCCGGCAGTCGAGCGCACGGGTTTCGATTTCATTTTAGGGGCCTTGTCCTCCGGCGTCAAATCTGTGAATTCGCTCTTGACGATCTCCTCCACAGCGTCGGCCAGGGTGCGGTCGTCGTCGGTCAGCGTTGCCTCGGCAAAGCGCCCCTCCACCACATAGCGGGTGTTGATGATGTCGTAGATCCGGTGCCCGCCGCCCAGTCCGATGACGAAGCGGTTGTCGTCTCTTTTGGGTTCTTTTTTCATGATTATCTCACCTCCCGTTCCATGCTTGTCCGGCTGTGCTGGCGGTAGAACTCCATGGCCCGCAGCAGCGTCTCCTGCATCTGCTTGGGCGTCGCGTTCTGCGGGAAGTAGCGCCGCAGCTGCTCGCAGGGCACGCGCACGAATTCCTTCTGGTTGGCCTTGGGCTCGGAGATCAGCGCCGCGATGCTCTTGTCGTTGAGCTTTTCCTCCTGGCTTAGCTGGCGGAGCTGCTTGGCCTGGTACACCGACGGCGTCACGTCGTCCCGATCCATGATGCGGTAGAGGGCGATCTGCTCGAACCGCTGGAGGTAGGAGAGCTCCACCGCCGGCGTCAGGGCGATCCGCCCCTCGTCCACCATTTTGAGGATTTCGGGGATCAGGTTGGTGAGGCGGATATAGCGGCGGACTTGGTCCTTGCTTTCGCCAGACGCTTCGCCAACTATTTCCACCGACAACTTCTGCGCAAGTTGCTCAGAAGCTTTGCCCTGGTGTTTGAGTGCATCAAGCTTCATCTTGTAGGCAAATGCCTTTTCGCTGGGCAGCAGGTGCTCCCGCTGCAGGTTGCTGTCCACCATGGCGATCACGGCCTCCTCGTCAGTCAGCTTGCGGACGATGACGGGCATGGTCTCCAGCCCCAGCGCGGCGCAGGCCGCCATGCGCCGGTGGCCGGAGATCAGCTCGTAGCCGTCCTCCGTGGGCCGCGCCAGCGCCGGCACCAGCACGCCGGACTCGTGGATGCTCTTTTTCAGCTGCTCCATTTCCTCGTCCTCCTTGACCCGGAAGGGATGATCCTTGAAGGGGCGCAGCTCCGAGATGCAGATCTCCTCCACCTTCGGCTTTTTCCTATCCGCCCGCTCCTCGCTGCTCATAAACAGGTCGTCGTAGCCGGTCAGACCCAGGTTGATGGTATCAAATTTCATTTTCTTTTTTCCTCCTTAAACTTTGGCATACATTGTTCTGTAATAGCTGTTGTGCAGGAACGGATCTCGTCTACGGTCTGCAGTAACAGCTCCCGGTCAGACTCTTCCCGGAATATGGTTCTGTTGATCATGCTGCTCATAACGCCTGCCGCGCTTCGCAGCAGGCGGATCGTTTCGATCAGCGGCGCAGGCGGCGCCTCCCGGATCGAAAAGCCCGCCAGCATATCGCGGACAAACTGCTCTCTGCTGAGGACCGTCCGTTCCACCATTCGGTTGAGCTTCTCCAGCTCGCGGTCGTTGAAATAAACCACGACCCGGTTCTTTCGCTTTCTCATGTTGTTTCTCCTTTCTCTTGGGGTATCAGGGGTCATCCCCTGAATGTGGAATCTGCTGCAGCGGATTCGTTGCTTGTTAAGACATCAATCTCTACATGTCCAACTGCTTGAACAGCATCTGTATGAAATACAGCCCCATAGCTATGGGCAATTTGCGTCAGCTCCTTAATAGGCTCAATTGTACCAATTTCATTGTTGGAAAACATGATGGAGACTAAGCGGGTTTGGTCAGTAATGATTTCTTTCAACGCTTTTGACGTAATTACACCGTTTGCATCTGGCATTAAATACGACACGGGATAGCCAAGCCGCTCGATTGCCTCGCAGGAACGAAGAACAGCATGGTGTTCTATAGCCGAGGTGATCATCGCTCTTTTCTGAGCATCAGAGAACGCGGAACCTTTAATTGCCCAATTGTCACTCTCCGTTCCACCCGAGGTAAAATAAATCTCCTCTGGCAACGCATTGATACTCATCGCAATAGTTTCTCTTGCTTGCTTTAGCGCTTCTTTTGGCCTGCGAGAAAAAGAGTAGGGCTGAGACGCATTTCCGTACTCATCCAGAAGCCATGGCTTTTGTTCTATTTCAAATCTGTTTCCAGGAGGTCGTCGCGAAGGAATGTATCCATCACAAAACACGCCCCCAACCGGAACCCGGTGACAAAGCCGTCCAGGGTGGCGTCGCCGTTGTAGGCCGACCAGGCGTCGGCAAAGTCCAGGAAGCGTTTCTTCTCCTCGCCAGAGAGATGCGCGGTCAGCCAGTCCTCGTTTTCGCTGATCGTCCGCAGCTCACGCTGGACGCTCTCGTCATCCTCAAAGCCGCTGTTCTGCGGGTCGATATTGCCGTAATAGAGCTCCTCAATAAAGCTTTTCATATCGTTTCTCCTTCACTTTTTTAGGAGAAACCCGTGCGCTTACTGCCTGAAGTCATAGTTTTTGCAACGTTTTTGAAATGTGCTTGCTCAAGTGCGTTATTCACCGCTTGACCATAAAAGGAAGCTCTTTTGTCTGCCGGATAAAAGAGCTTCCTTGCCGTTTTTGATACAATATGCTATATTCAACATAGCTGATTTTGATCTTTGGAGGGAAAACGGATGACAGTGCTGACAAAAGAGCAGGCACGAATGTTCATTCTGGCCAAGCAGGGATTGCTTGGCAGCTATCGTTTTTCCGGCAAAGACGGCGCTTATGCCTATGTACGGCAAGCCGGCTGTATTCAGTACGACCCTGTGGACGTGTGCGGAAAGAACGCGGAACTTACCCTGCAATCGAGGGTAAAAGGATTTCGAAAGTCCATGTTGGCGGAGCTTTTGTACAAGGACCGGCTGCTGGTGGACTACGCAGACAAGGAACTCTCTATCTGGCCCGCAGAAGATTGGCCGTATTTTTCTCCCTATCGGGAACGCAGCCGTGAGCTTGGCGCCGGTTTTCCCGGGCTTGCGGAGCTGGAACAGGAAGCGCTGGCTTATATTCGGGCAAACGGCCCTGTTTCCGGCGATACGCTCCCCATCAGCGGCGAGATTTTCTGGCACTCGTCGATGCATTGGAGCGGGAATTGGCATAAGAAGTCCAAGGCTGCCCGGTCAGTCCTGGAACAGTTGTATACCGACGGGACTCTCGTAATCCATCACAAAAACGGTTCCCGGAAGTTTTATGATCTGGCTGAGCGCCATTTGAAGAAATCGCTGCTGACAGCAGATTGTCCCTGCGCCGATGACAAGGAGCTGCTGTGCTGGCGCGTTCTGCGGCGGATCGGAGCGGTCGGCCTGCTCTGGGACAGGAGTTCGCCTGCCCTTTTGGGCATCGAATTAAACGCGGAGCAGCGCAAGTCTGCTTTTTCCGCGCTGGAAGAGCGCGGCGCGATACAGCCCGCACAGATCGAAGGGATCAGGCCGGTGTTTTATTATCTCACAGAGGACGAGCCGCTGATGCAGGCGGTTCTTGCGGGAACGACAGATCAAAAAGCGCGTATGGAGTTCCTGGCGCCGCTTGACCCGCTGCTTTGGGACAAGACGCTGGTTGCCGCTCTCTGGGATTTCCGCTACTCATGGGAGATCTATACGCCTGCCGGCCAAAGGCAATACGGCTATTATACCCTGCCTGTCCTCTGGGGCGGCGACTTCATCGGACGGATCGAGGCGGCGTCTGATCAGAAAAGCAGAACACTCCGCGTCAAAAACATCTGGCTTGAACCCGGCGTCCGGCAGACCAAAAAGCTGCAGCTCTCACTTGACCGGACGCTCCGCCGCTTTGCGAGTTTTAATGATTGTACAACGGTAGAGTTTTGCGAGTAAACAGTCGGTGTTATGCACCGCGTCCCTTTTAGGCGTACTTAGGCATAAAAAAACACAGTCCGTCCCTTGGGCGGACTGTGTTTTTTGCAGCGGCAGATGCGGCAAGGCGGCGCGGAGCGACAAGCCGGAAGATCGGCGTACACGGGCCGTAACTCAGAAAACTCTCCCGACGCTGTCCGCCGGCGCTCTGCCGCAGACCGGACAGTAAGGGGATCTTTCGGGAACGACCGTCTCCGTAAAACTCATGCGCATCCCGTCGAAATGCAGCATCCGTCCCGTGAGCAGGTCCCCTTTGCCGAGGAGGAATTTGACGGCCTCCAGCGCCTGGAGGCTGCCGATCACGCCCGCGGCGGGGCCAAGAATGCCGGAAACGGCGCAGGTCTCCTCCTCTTCGGAAGGCCTCGTTTCCCCGATCATGCAGCGCAGGCAGGGACCGGGACCCGGCAGCCAGGTCATGATCTGGCCGGAGGATCTCAGTACGCCGCCGTGGACAAAGGGCTTGCCGGAGAGAACGCAGGCGTCGTTGATCATAAGCTTGCTTTCGAAGCGGTCCGTACAGTCCAGGATCATGTCGAAATCGCGGATGACGCCGGAGATGTTTTCCGCAGTGATCCGCATGCCGAAGGTCTGCACCCTTACATCCGGATTGAGCTCCCGGACCGTCTTCTCGGCGGATTCGGTTTTCATCATCCCCAGATCCGAACTCCGGTGGATGATCTGACGCGCCAGGTTGGACAGCTCGATCCTGTCATGATCCGCGATCCCGAGGGTACCGACGCCGGCTGCGGCCAAATACATAAGCGCGGCGGAACCGAGACCGCCCGCCCCGATCACCAGGATCCGGCCGGCGGCCAGTTTTTCCTGTCCGGCGCTTCCCACTTCCGGAAGAAGCGTCTGCCGGGCATATCGAAGCTGCTGCTGCGCAGAGAGACTCATGGAAACACCTCCCGTATCAAAGGGCAGAAACCAGGATGATCCATTATAACAATCTTTATGCCGGATTTCAAGAAAGGCTCGGGGACGAAAGGGCGAGCGGATTCGGATGCCTGAAAATATTGACTGCTTTTTCTTTGTCTGCTATAGTAGCAAAGGATGATCGGCGGCATTCCCCGCGTGGGACGCGAAGCGCCGCCGGTCGATATTGCGTGATTACAGTTCCGAATAAGGAGGCGTGCCCATGAAACGTCTGATAAAGGATGAATCGCTGTGCATCGGCTGTCATCAGTGTGAAGCTGCCTGTGCCGAAGCCTATTACAAGACGAGCGACCCGGCCTTTGCCTGCATCCGGATCGAGGACAGGGAAATCGACGGGAAAAACAGACCGATAATCCACGTCTGCGATCAGTGCGGAAAATGCGCGGAGGTCTGCAACTCCTGCGTTATTCAGGCAAATCCCGGGGGCGTGTACATGATCCGGAAGAAAGATTGCGTCGGCTGTCTGATGTGCGTCGGCTTCTGTCCGGAACAGGTGATGGTGCAGAGCGACGAGCGGCTGGAGCCTTCCAAATGCACGGCCTGCGGGATCTGTGCGAAGGTATGTCCCACCGGCGCCATCCGGATCGCGGAAGACTGACGGAGGAGGAAACAATGATCCATATTTGTGATGTGCCCAGATATCATGCGATCTCCGAGGACGAACTGAAGCAGATGCGTGAAAAGCATGTGCTTCTGAGATCCTTCTCTTATGAAAAAACGCCGCTTGAGCGCGGTTATACGGACAAGATCCTGACCGTGGACCTCGGCGCGAAGGAAGCCGTCGTTTCGGATATTCCTGCCGAGGTAAAAGAGAAGTTCATCGGTGGAAAGGGCTACTGCCTCCGCTATCTCTGGGACGCGGTGAATCCTTCCACGCGCTGGGATTCCCCGGAAAACGAGATCGTCATGTCGGCCGGGCCGATCGCCGGCATCACCCAGTACGGCGGCACGGGAAAGACCCTGATCTGCACGATCTCCCCCCTGACGGATATCCCGGTCGATTCCAACGTCGGCGGCTTTTTCGGGCCCTACCTGAAATTCGCCGGCTTTGACGCGCTGGAGCTGAAAGGAAAATCCGAGACGGACGTCATCGTCGTGATCGACGCCACGACGGGCACGATCACCTTTGAAGAAGCCCCGCTGGAGCATTTTGACGCGCACGTGCTCTGCGAGGAGCTGACCAGCCTCTACGCGAAGGATGAAAAGGACAAGATGAACGTCGCCGTGGTGGCGGCCGGTTCCGCGGCGGACTACTGCAACATGGGCATGCTGAACTTTTCCTTCTACGATCCCCGGCGCGGCGTGACCCGTCTGAAGCAGGCGGGGCGCGGCGGCATCGGCCGCGTGTTCCGCGACAAGCGGATCAAGGCCCTGGTCTGCAGGATCGACGGCGTCAAGGCGAACCTGAACCATGTGGCGGATATCGGCCTGATCAACAAAACGGGCGTGAAGTTCCACCGCGAGATCGCGAACAACGATATCCACCAGAACGACATGCGCGGCGTAGGCACGGCGTATTCCCTGCGTACGCTGGCGGATTACGACATCGTCCCCACCAACAACTTCAAATTCGGCGACGCGCCCGGCATCGACGAGATGACGGCCGCCGTTTTCAAGAAGGACTGGCTGACGCAGGGCGCGGCGGACGGCTGCTGGTACGGCTGTTCCATGGCCTGCGCGAAGGCTTCCGACCACTTCCTGCTGAAAACGGGTCCTTACAAGGGACAGCGGGTCTGCGTGGACGGGCCGGAGTACGAAAGCGCCGCCGGTCTCGGCCCGGCCTGCGGGATCTACAATCCCCAGGAGGTCCTGGAGATCAATTTCTACTGCGATACCTACGGGCTGGATACGATCTCCTACGGGACCATGACCGCCTTCCTGATGGAATGCTACGAGCGGGGGATCCTGAACAGAGAGCGCACCGGCGGGCTCGACCTGAGCTGGGGCAATGCCGCCGACGATCTGGAATTGATGCACCGGATGGCCCGAAACGAGGGCTTCGGGAAGATCGCCGCCCTGGGCATTCACAAGCAGAAGGCATACTTCGCCGAAATGGGCTGGGGCGACCTGGCGGAAATGAACGATTTCGGCATGGAACAGAAGGGCCTGGAATACTCGGAGTACTCCGCCAAGGAATCCCTGGCGCAGCAGGGCGGCTACGGCCTGACGAACAAGGGCCCGCAGCACGACGAGGCCTGGCTGATCTTCATGGACCAGGTCAACAACCAGATCCCCACCTTTGAGGACAAGGCGGAAGCGCTGTACTTCTATCCCATGTTCCGCACCTGGTTCGGACTGATGGGCCTGTGCAAGCTGCCCTGGAACGATATCGTTCCCGCGGACAACGCCCTGACGGACGACCCGAAGATGGTGCCGGAGCACGTGGAGAATTACCTGAACCTCTATTACGGCGTGACCGGCAAACGGATCGACACCAAAGAGATGATCCGCCAGTCGGAAAGGGTCTACAATTTCCAGCGCATCTTCAACATCCGCATGGGGAAGGGCCTGCGCGCCGACGACGCCATTCCTTACCGCAGCGCCGGTCCCGTTTTCGAGGATGAATATCTCTGGCGGGAAGAGCGCTACGACACCCAGCTGGTGGAGCTTGCCGGATATACGCCGGAGCAGGTCAAAAGCATGTCTCTGCAGGAGAGAATGGCGGCCACCCGGAAATTCCGGGAGGCCCGCTACCAGACGCTGATCGACGCCGTCTATCCGAAGAGAGGCTGGACCCTGAACGGCGTTCCCACCGTCGAGCACCTCAGGGAACTGGGCATGGATCTTCCGGAGCTGCTGGAAGTGATCGAACCGCTGCTCGCGAAGGAAGGCGTCTGAGATGATCCTGAACTACAGAGAGTACAAGAGCTGGCGGGAAGGCCTCACCGTCCGGGACGTGATCGAGGAGAATACCTTTACCTGGCCCAAGCTGGTCGTAAAGCGCAACGGAACGGTGATCTGGCCGGAAGAATACGGAAGCACCGTCCTGGATGAGACGGACGACCTGGAGGTCATCCATCTGCTGGGCGGCGGCTGAGTCAGCGTCCGCCACAGGCGGGAGTTTTCGTGAAAAGATACGGAGAGGCGGAGCTGCCGGACTGCCCGGAACGAAACGAGAAAGCCGGGATCGTCTGTCACCGTGACGGGATCAGCCGCGATTACGACGACTTTGAAGACGCGGAAGAACTCATCCGCCTGATCAGGACAGGCAGCAAACAGCTTCCCGTGCGGCGCACGGAAAGAAAAAGAGGGTCTCACCCATCAGGTGAGACCCTCTTTTTGCTGTTTTCCGGGGCTTCAGCGCCCGGTGATCGCTCTGGCATAGGCCAGCAGCGCCGTTTCGTCCGTCCACAGCTCCGCGCGCAGCGCGCCGGATTCGGTCAGCGCGACCGCACAGCTTCCGTCTTCGGCAAAGCCGAAGCCCGTGACGGGCTCCGGAGAGCGGATGGAGAAGAGCAGCTCGTCGGCCGCCAGATCGTAGACGTCGATCACGCCGTCCGCGCGCAGGGCCATCAGCTTGTCCTGGTCCGCGCTGAAGGCGAAATCCGTGCAGGGCGAGTCGGTGCTGCGGATGTTGATGACCGAGCCGCGATTCAGATCGTAGAACATCAGCCGGCCGTTGCTGTCGGAGACCACGAGCCGGTCCTCCGACATCGCCAGGGCGCTGATCGGCTGGAGGAACTGGCTCAGCATCGCGCTCACCCGGCCGCCGTCCCCGGCCTCGTAGAGCTCGATGACGCCGTCGGCGTAGCTGAGGGCCGCCCGGCGCCCGTCCGTCGAAAACCAGAGCTTCGGCGCGAGCTCCTCGGCAGACAGCCAGGTGTTCATGCTGAAAGCCTCCGTCAGCTCATGCTCGGAGTGAAGATCCGTAAAGGGATCGTCCGCCGGCGGGCTGTGCGGATCAAGATGCTCGCAGAGCGCGGGGACCTCGTCGCTGCCGATGCTGCGGATCGAGGCGGCGGAAGGCGTGCAGCAGACGTAGGCCGTGCCGTCGCCCTTCGTGATGAGCATGCGCTCGCCCAGCTGCACCACGTTGTTATAGGGCGCCGCGGCGTCCGACTCCAGCATCTGGAACAGGCGCCCCGCGGCGTCGATGATATACAGGGACTGGTCGGTGACGAAGAGATAGCCGCCGTCGGCGCTGTAGGCCAGATCCGGCGTATAGTTCGTCTCGGCCATGCTGCCCATCACCAGCCGGTCGCCCGTCTGCGCGTCGGTGATGAAGAGCGTGTCGTCCATCACATAGCTCAGATAGGCCCCGTCCGGCGAAAAGACCGGCGTGCTGATCGTGTGGAAGCCGCCGTTGCCGTCGCCGACCTCCGGGACGTAGAGGTAGGTCAGATCGCCGGTGCTGCCGTCCCAGCCCGCGACATAGCCGAAGGACGAGACGCAGGCCACCTTCGACCCGTCGTCGCTGAGCGCGTATTTTTCCCAGATGGTCCCCGGCATGAGCTGAAGCGGGGCGACCAGCGCGCCGTCGCTGTCGAGCAGGATCATGCCGACCTCGCCGACCAGGCCGCCCACCAGCATCCGGGAGCGGTCCGGCGTGCAGAGGATCAGCGTGCCGGTGTAGTCCTCGCTGTGGAGCGTGAACATCTCGTCCAGCGGACGCTCGAAGATCAGCGTGATGAGGTTGACCTCGGGGTCATACCAGTCCTGATGATCCCCCATCGTGTAGAGGAGCTGCTTCGAGCCGTCGGAGGACACGAGGTAAAAGTGCTCCATGTCCTGCACGAGCAGCGTGTCCGCGTCCTTCCAGAAGAAGGCGTTGGCGATCTGGTAGCGTTCGTTCGCCTCACTGGTGTAGCTGAAGGCCACCGAGCCGTCCGAGGTGTTCCAGACCGTGACGAGACGCCCCATGTCGCACAGGGCGGTGAAGCGCGTTCCGTCCGGGGAAAAGCGCAGGGAGCTGATCTGTCCGTTGTCCACGGAGACCTTGAAGCGCAGCGCGTTCTCCTCCAGGTCGATGAGCGCGGCGGAATTGTTGTTTTCAATGCCAACGGCCAGCCTTCCGTCCGGCGAGGGGACGATGTCCAGCAGGCGGGTGTTCTGGTTGGAGAAGCCGGCAATTGGTGCAAAGGGCTCGATATACATGGTCTTTCGCAGCGCGGCGATGATCTCGTCGCGCCGGAGGTCGCGGTTTTGCGCGCTGAGGCTCAGCGCGTCCAGCAGCGTGTTGGCGGCGCTGATGTGCTCCTGCCCGCCGAGCTCCGCGGCGGCGCGCTCCAGGTATTCGCCGATGCTGTTTTCCGCGGCGCGCAGGCGCTCCTGCCGGGCCACGCGCTCCTGCTCTTCCGCCAGGAGCTGCTGTTCCTCCGCCTCCCGGCGCAGGCGCTCGTTTTTGGCGCGGTTTGCCGCCACATAGACGCCCAGCCCGGCGCCGGCGGCGATCACCGCCGCGGTCACGCCCGCGATCACGCGGATGCGGCGCTGCCGCGCCCGGCGGCGCAGATCGTCGAAGCCCACGCCGAGGATCGGCGCCAGAATGCGGAACTTCTCCACCTTCAGCTTCCGGACGCGCTGGCGCATCGTCTCGCCGCGCGCCTCCGCCATCAGCGGCTCGTAGGGCACGCGCTCCCCGTTTTCATCGATCCGCCAGCGGAGCATCTCCGGGATGCTCTCCGCGGGACGGCCTTCGGCCAGCACGAGCAGGATGCGGTCGCGGCCCTTGTGGGCGGCGAAGAATTCCAGCTCCTGCATGCACCAGCGGCTTTGCAGATAGCGCGGCGTGCAGACGGCGATCAGCCAGTCGCTGTTGAGCAGCGCGCGCTCGATGTCGTCGCCCAGCGAGGGCGACAGCGGCAGCTCTTCCGCGTCGCGGAAGCACTTGCCCATGGCCTTCCGCCCCGTCTGCTTCCGGATGGCGTCCGGGATCCGGTAGGTCTCGATGGCGGTGTGCAGCCACTTGGCGACCTCCTGGTCGGGGCTCAGATGACGGTAACTGATAAAAGCGGTATAATGCTGATCCATGTAGATCCCTCCGATCGACGGCTAACGACGCGGGCAGACTCCTCTCGCGTTCAGTGTACCATGCGAGCGGGAAAGACGCAACAGAAAACCGAAGAACTTTTGCTGTTTACAGTTCCGAAGTCCGCGCGCGGCGCGCCGCTTTTTCGCTTTTTTGTCCTCAGAGCGGAGGCTGTTCTTGCACAAACGGGCTCCGGCGTGTATACTAAAAACAGGACGTTCATAACGATAAGGAGGCATCCTGTCATGGCTTATACCGCGATCGAAAGCATGCGAAAGAGAAACGAAGCCCGTTTCGGCGCCGACGTCGGGCCGATGCAGCCTCCCCTCTACACCAACCGGAGGCAGCGCGACGACCTCAAATCCGCCGCGCTCCGCTTCCTGCACAACCGCTGTGAAGAGCTCCGCTTCGACGCGGCGAAGGAGGCGGAGGAGAACGGGACCGGCCGCTTTCTCGGACAGAGCCTGAAGACCGGGGATATCCCCTACAACATGCAGATGGATCTGGAACGCCTGTGCCTGGAAAAGGCGCTGGAGGCCTTCATCGATTCCGGCGTCGCCGAGGACGCCTATGCGGTCTACTACTGCTTTCTGGAGCTTTTCTTCGGGCAGTACGGCAAGTCCAAGCGGATGGTGGAGCTTTTGAGCGAATACGAGGCCAACGGGAGCTCCCTGCTGATGAAGCACAGGGATCACTATTCCCATTCGGTCTACGTGTTTGCGCTCGGCCTTGCGATCTACGAGACCAACGAGGCGTACCGGCGCAGTTTTCGGAGCTTCTATCACCTGGAAGACAAAAAAGAGAACGACGCGGCCAACGTGTTTCTGGAATACTGGGGGCTGACTTCTCTCTTCCATGACATCGGCTATCCCTTTGAGCTGCCGTTCGAGCAGGTGCTCAGCTACTTTGAGGTGGACAATCAGGAACGCGGGAAGAACAGCCTTTTCCTGGCCTACCGCTCGGTGGAGTGCCTGACGGGACTGGACGCCGGGGCGGGCGAGCGGCTGGAGGAGCTTTACGGGCGCCGCTTTTCCACCGCAAGCGAGCTGCTCGCCTTCGACATCACGCAGAAACTCGGCGAGAGCTACGGCTTTACCGAGGAGTATATGCTGGACGTGATCAACCGGAAGCCGACGAATCCGGAGGATTTCGGCTACTACATGGACCACGCTTTCTTCAGCGCGGCGCGGCTCTGTCAGGAGATGATCCGGATCCTGAAGCCGGAAAACCTGACGGCGAAGCACGTCGATGCGCTCTCCGCCATCATGCTGCACAACAGCCTGTACAAATTCGCCGTCTCGTTTTACAAGGACAAAAAGCCGGAGAAGCGCAAGGCGCCGCTGCGCATGGAGCTGCACCCGCTGGCCTGGCTGCTGATGCTCTGCGACGAGCTGCAGTGCTGGGACCGCACCTCCTACGGGCGCAAGTCCCGCAAGGAGCTGCACCCCGTGGCGGCGAGCTTCGACTTTTCAAATCAGGCGGTCTCCGCCGTGTACTGCTACGACATCGCCGAGCATGAGAAGATCGAGGCCTATGAGCGGCAGCGGGAAGAGTGGATGGCCGACCCGGCGAAAAAGAAGCCGCGCCTGAAGGCATACAGCGATATGGCGGGCGACAGGCCGGATTTCACCGCCGACATCGAGCGGATCGTGGATACCGCCGCCATCCCCCTGACCGTCAGGCTGGAGCTCCGCCGGGTGAACCGCAAGATCAAGCACACCTATCTCTCCGGGAGCAATTTCCTGCATTTCTTCGACTTCGCGGTCGCCCTGCACGCCAGGAACATGCCCGGAGAGCCCTCCGAGGAGGAGATGGAGGAGAAATTCAACGCCAGCTCCCTCGAATACCGGCTCTCCACGCTTGGCCGCACGAGTCATTTCGCCTCCTATCTGAACGCGATCGGCTGTTTCTATACGGACAAGCCCGTCGACTTTGAGATGGTCACGCGCTTCAGCGCGAAGGACGCGGCGATCTTCGCCCCCATGGAGCACGAGCGCTGGGTGCGCGAGCACCAGGCCATGGGCTGGCGCTACGGGACGGACTATGAGACGCTGCCTCTGGACCTTCCGGAGGAGCGGGAAAAGGCGACGCGCGCCGCGCTGCGCGAGCAGCTGCGCTGCCACAAGCTGTGCATGGACGGCAAGCTGACGCACGACGAGATCCGCGCGCATTTCCAGCGGCTGCCCCGGGTCTATCGGGATCTGGACTGGAAACCCTTCAACAAGCTGCTCGAGCTGCTGAAGAAGTTTGAAGGCTCCCGGATCTACCGGCTGTGAAGCGGCACGGCACAGAAACGCGGGAAAATGCCTGCGGACGATGGAGAGCTACGATGACAAAGAACCGGACGATCCCCCTGATGATAGGAGTGGCGGGGCATCGCGCGATACGCGCAGAGGATGAGGCCGCGCTCCGGACTGCGGTAAAAAATGAACTGAAGAAACTGCGCGAGCTCTGTCCCTTCACGCCTCTCGTCATGCTCAGCTCTCTGGCCGAGGGCGGAGACCTGCTCTGCGCCGACGCGGCGGAGGAGCTTGGCATCCCGCTGATCGCGGCGCTCCCGAGAGAGCGGGACGACTATGAGCAGGATTTCGGCGAGGAAACGATACAGCGTTTCCGGCACCACTGCGCTCGCGCCGGACAGGTATTTGCCGCGCCCTCCACGGAGCCGCTACCCGAGGACGGGCAGACGAGAGCCTATCAGTTCCGGCAGGCTGCCATCTATGTGGCTGCCCACAGCCACGTGCTGCTGGCCCTCTGGGACGGCGGCCCGGGCACGGAGACGGCCTGCGGGACTGCGGAGGCTGTGGAGTTTGCTCTCGGCGGCAATTATGATTCCGCCGCGGGCCTTGCCCCGCGCTCCGACAGCAACGAAGCCGTGATCCACGTTTTCACGCCGCGCGGGGAATGCGCGGAAGAAGCGGCCGGCACGGTTCACATTCTGGGAAATTGGCAGGCGGTCCTCGACATCCTTCGCAAGACGGACGACTTCAACCGGAACGCGGCAGACATATCCACGGACGCGGGCTCCAGACTGCCCTTCGGCTGCGAAACAGAGCCCGCGCTGGAGAAAATGGAAACGGTCAGCCGCGCGGCGGGCAAGCTGAGCCGGCAGTTCGCCCGGCGATACCGGCGCGTGCTGGCTCTGCTCGCCGCGGCCGGCGCCCTGCTGACCTTTGCGTTTCTGATGTATGACGAGGCGCAGGCGATCTGGATGATCCTCGTCTGCGGCGTGATGCTGATCGCCGCCTGGGGCTGCCGGCGTTATGCCGTGCACTCCGACTGCCACCGCCGCTACATCGAATACCGCGTGCTTGCGGAATGCCTGCGGGTGCAGACCTATCTGCGCTATGCGGGCAGCCGCATCCAGGCGACCGACCTGCTCTCCTGGACCCAGCAGGAGGAGACCGCCTGGGTGATGGACGCCCTCAGCGCGCTGACGGTCGGGGAGCCGCCGGCGGAGGCGCACGACATCCGCGCCTGCTGGGTGGAAGAGCAGAGGGAGTATCATCGAAAGGCCTCCAAAGGGGCCGGGCAGAAGCTCGCCGCGAGCGATCGAACCGTTGGCTTTGCGCTGGTCCTGTGCGTCGGGCTCTATCTGCTTGGCGTGGGATACGAGCTGATCTGCGGCGGCCTTATCTTCCGCCCCTTCGTGGCGGTCGCGGACGTGGAGCTCTGGCGCACGGTGCTGAAGATCCTGCTGGGGACGATCTCCGCCGTGACGCTGTTTGTCGCGAATTATTACGGCCGCCTTTCGCTGCCCCGGACGCTCTCCGACCATCGGAAGATGGAGCGGTTTTACGCCAAAATGTCCGCGGAGCTCGAAAAACGCGGACAGACGGAAAAGCTGCTGGCCATGCTGGCCCGGGAGGAGCTGATCGAGAACGGCAACTGGTGCTCCTATCAGCGGGACAACACGCCGGACGTCAGCATCTGAGGCGAAGGGCCGCTCCGGCAAAGCACAAACATACGACTCACAGAACAGGGACTCGACGAGTCCCTGTTCTGCCATTCAGGGAGAGACCCGCTCCCGTGGGCGGCCGGGGCGGCATGAGCGGGAAAACCAGATGCTGGCAATTCTCCCGGCCCGGCGGGGGCGGCTTCGTGATTCTGTCCAAGAGACCGGCCCGAATTTCGTCATCCTGCCTTTTACGGAGCGATTGAAGCGCTCCGGGAAGTATGTTAAAATATTATTATTCTGACAGAACAGGCAGCCAACGGAACGGATCAAACAAAAGGAGGAATGACAAATGCCCAAATATGACATTGTGGTCGTGGGCGCCGGCAACGCCGGACTGTCCGCGGCCCTGCAGTGCCGGCTGGCCGGGAAGAAGACGCTGCTGATCGAGCAGCACAACGTCCCGGGCGGCGCGGCGACCAGCTTTGTGCGCGGCCGCTTTGAGATCGAGCCCTCGCTGCACGAGCTGTGCGACTTCGGCCCGGCGGACAACCCCGGCGACGTCCGCAACATCCTGGACGCCTACGGCGTGAAGCTGGACTGGTACGAGTGCAAGGACTGCTTCCGCATCGTCTCGAAATACTCGGACGGCTCGCCGATGGACGTGACCATGCCCTCGGGCATCGAGGCCTTCATCGACAAGATGGAGGAGTACGTCCCCGGCTCGCGCGAGAAGACGCAGCAGCTCTTCGACCTCTTCCAGGAGGTGCTGGACGGCATCGCCTACATCACGGCCTCGAAGGGCCACGCGGACTCCAAGGTGCTGCAGGCGAAGTACCCGAATATGCTGCGCACCGGCGCCTACAGCACCAAGAAGGTGTTCAAGGCGCTGAAGCTGCCGCAGAAGTGCCAGGACATCCTGTCCACCTACTGGAGCTATCTGGGCGTGGACATGGAGCATCTGGCTTTCATCCACTACGCGGCCATGGTGCACAAGTACGTCTCCCGCAGCGCCTACATCCCGGCGCACACCTCCCACCAGCTGTCCACCGCGATGGTGGAGCGCTTCCGGGAGCTCGGCGGCGAGATCTGGTTCAACTGCCGGGCCGAGGAGTTCCTCTTCGAGGGGGACAGGCTCTGCGGCCTGCGCACGAACCTGGGCGTGATCGACTGCGACTACTGCCTGGCGAACATCAACCCGGACATCATCTACGGCAAAATGATGCCGAAGGAGCTGATCCCCGAGCGTGAGAAGAAGCTCTCCAAGGCCCGCGGCCGGATCATGGGCGGGCGCATGTACACCGCCTACTTCTGCCTGGACGCCACGCCCGAGGAGCTGGGGATCGAGGACTACAGCATCTTCCTGTCCGGCACGGCCGATTCCGCCGAGGAATACCGGAACATCCAGGGCGGCATGAAGACCAACGACTACACGATCTTCCTGTGCTACAACATCGCCAATCCCGGCTTCTCCGCCCCCGGGACCTGCGTCTGCTCCTTCACGACCTTCGGCGCGCCGGACGAGTGGGCGGCGCTCGAGCAGAAGGACTATTTCAAGTTCAAGAACGAGGGCGCGAAGAAGATGCTGCGCATCCTCAAAGAGAAGACCGGCATCGACCTCAGCGGCCACATCGAGGAGATGGAGGTCGCCTCGCCGCTGACCTTCGCCCGTTTCCTCGGCGTGCCCGAGGGCTCGGTCTACGGCTATGAGACCCGCGACTGGGACGGCATGATGGCGCGCATGATGATGCTCGGCGCGGACTACCCGATCAAAGGCCTGCGCCCGATCGGCGCGGCCGGCCCGCGCGGCGACGGCTATTCCGCCACGATCATCTGCGGCCAGCTGATGGCCGCCAACGCCCTCAAGGATCTGAAAGAGTGGGAAGGAGGGAAAGCATAATGTCCGAACTGAACGTAAAGGTCGGCCTGATCGGCAAATTTGACATGCTCAAATTCAAGAACATGGCCAAGACCCGCGAAAAGGCGATCCAGGCCGCGCCCGCCGACGAGATCAGCGGCGTCTTCCCGGTCAACGAGAAGGCCAGGGCCCTGCATCCGGACTTCCTGGAGCTGACGATCGACAGCATCATCGCCAGAAACAACGCCAAGACCTTTGTCCTCAAGCGCGCGGACGGCAAGCCCCTGCCCTATTTCCGCGCGGGGCAGTACATCTCGCTGAAGCTGCCCATCGACGGGAGCCTCGTCACCCGCTCCTATTCGCTCTGCTCCTCCCCCAAGGAGGCGCTGAGCGGGACTTACGCCATCACGGTGCGCGCCAATCCCGGCGGCTTCGTGGCCGACCGGCTGCTCAGCGAGAAAAAGCAGGGCGACACGGTCATCGCCTCCGGGCCCCAGGGCTTCTTCTACTATGAGGATCTGCGCGACGCAAAGCAGGTCATCGGCCTTGCCGGCGGCTCCGGCATCACGCCCTTCCTCTCGATGGCCCGCGCGATCTGCGACGGCATCGAGGACTTCACGCTGACCCTGCTCTACGGCTCGCGCACCGAGGAGGACATCCTCTTCCGCGGCGAGCTGGACGAGATCGCCCGGGTCTGCCCGAAGTTCAAGGTGGTCCACGTGCTTTCCGACGAAGAGAAGGAGGGCTTTGAGCAGGGCTTCATCACCGCGGAGCTGATCCGGAAATACGCCCCTGAGGGAGAGGCTTATTCCGTGTTCCTCTGCGGGCCGGAGGCCATGTACCGCTTCCTGAAGCCCGAGATCGCCGAGCTCGGCCTGCCCGAGCGCCTGTTCCGCCGCAAGCTGATCGACGTGACCAAGACCCCCTGGGCCTGCGAGGGCTATCCGAAGGACCTGGAGGAGGGCGCGAGCTTTGAGATCACCGTGAAGCAGGGCCCGCAGACCTGGACCATCCCCGCCTCCGCCGACGAGCCGGTACTGGTCGCCCTGGAGCGCGCCGGGATCAAGGCCCCGTCCCGCTGCCGCGCCGGCGAGTGCGGCTGGTGCCGCTCGCGCCTGATCGAAGGCACGGTCTTCATCCCGCCGGAGAACGAGATGCGCCGCTGGGCCGACGTGCACTACGGCTACATCCACCCCTGCTGCAGCTTCCCGACCTCCGATCTCGTGCTGGAGATCCCGGGCGAGTTTTATTGAGCATCCTCAGGCCGGGAGCACCCCGCGCTCCCGGCTGCTGTCAAGAAGGGAGAGGTGAATATGCCCCACAGACCGAACATTCTGAAGCTGGCGACCAAGATCAGCCTGGAAAGCCTGACCTACACCGGCATTACCTACAAGGATCCCGAGTACATGATCCTCGAGCCCATCGTCGACGACGACATGTGCCAGATCATGATGCACATGCGGCTCGAGGCCAACCGCACGGCGGAGGAGATCGCCCGGCGCGCGAAGAAGGACCTGGATTTCACGCTCAGGCAGCTGGAAAAGCTCAGGACCGCCGGCGTCGTCCGCAGCCGCAAGGTGGACGGGCAGCTCTGCTGGTATTACCCGATCTGGGTGCCCGGCATCATGGAGGGTGTGCTGTCCAACCGCGAGCAGTGCGACAGATACCCCGTGCTCGGCGAGTGCTTCGAGCGCTATACCCGCGAGCGCGTCGCCATGCTCGCGCCCTTCATGGACGTCGGCATGAACCTGATGCGCGTCATCCCCGTGCAGAGCGCGATCGAGAACAACTCCCGCAAGGCGAGCTACGACGAGGTCGTCAGGCTTATCGACGAGGCCTGGGCCGTCTCGGTGGGACCCTGCTCCTGCCGCCGTGCCCGCCGTCTGATGGGCGAGGGCTGCGGCCATCTCGAAGAGGACATGTGCATGTACCTCAACGACAACGCCGTCAACTACTCCGAGACCGGCGCCCACCGCCTCATCTCCAAGGAGGAGGCCTATGAGATCCTGCAGCGCGCCGAGGACAACGGCCTTGTCCACGAGCTGAACGTCACCCCCGGCTACGACGACACGACGGCCATCTGCAACTGCTGCGGCTGCTCGTGCTTTGCGCTGCGCATCGCGGCCTATTTCCGAGCGCCGGATGCGATCCGCACCAACTACATCGCCAGGGTGGACAAGGACAAGTGCGTGGCCTGCGGCCAGTGCGTGGAGAACTGCCAGCTCAACGCCGTCAGGCTCGGCATGAAGCTCTGCGAGCGCCCGAGCGCCGAGCCCCGCCCCGCCGACACCCCGCGCAACACGCTCTGGAGCGGCAAGCGCTACGACCCCGACTACCGCATCGACCGCACCGACGTCATGCCGGAGGGCACCGCGCCCTGCAAGGCGGCCTGCCCGGCGCACGTCCCGGTGCAGGGCTACATCAGGCTGGCCTCCGAAGGCCGCTACGCCGAGGCGCTGGAGCTGATCAAGAAGGAGCTCCCGTTCCCGGCCGTCTGCGGCAGGATCTGCAACAAGAAGTGCGAGCTGGCCTGCACGCGCGGGGCGATGGACGCCCCCGTCGCCATCGACGAGATCAAGAAATTCATCGCCGAGCGCGAGCTCACGGCCGAGACTCGCTACATCCCGAAGATGGTCAACCAGATCGGCAGGCCCTATCCCGAGAAGATCGCCGTGATCGGCGCCGGCCCCGCGGGCCTCAGCTGCGCGTACTATCTCGCGCTCAAGGGCTACCCCGTCACCGTCTTTGAAAAAGAGGAGCGGCTCGGCGGCATGCTGACGCTGGGCATCCCCTCCTTCCGCCTGGAGAAGAGCGTCATCAACGCCGAGATCGACGTTCTTCGCGAGCTGGGCGTGAGCTTCCGCACCGGCGTCGAGGTCGGGAAGGATGTCTCGCTGGACGAGCTGCGGCAGGAGGGCTACAAGGCCTTCTATCTCGCCGTCGGCGCGTCGAAGGGCGCGAAGCTCGGCATCCCCGGCGAGGAGCTGCCGGGCGTGAGCTCCGGCGTCGATTTCCTGCGCCGGGTCAACCTGGGCGAGCGGCCGGAGCTCGGCGGCATGGTCGCGGTCATCGGCGGCGGCAACGTCGCGATGGACGTGGCGCGCGCAGCCGTCCGCCTCGGCGCGGAGGTCACCGTGTACTACCGCCGCAGCGAGGAGGAAATGCCCGCCGACCGCGACGAGCTGGAAGAGGCGAAGCAGGAGGGCGTAAAGTTCCGCTTCCTCTGCGCGCCGGTCGAGCTCGCGGGCGAGGGCGGCGTGTCCTCGCTGAGGCTGGAGAAGACCGCGCTCGGCGAGCCGGACGCGAAGGGCCGCCGCAGCGTGAAGGGCACGGGCGAATTCGAGACCGTCCCCGTCACGGCCGTGCTGGCCGCGACCGGCCAGCGGGTCGATCTGGGCGGCATCGGCGTCCCGACAGGCAAAAACGGCACGGTCGAGGCCGATCCCGCGACCTGCCAGACCGCGGTGCCGGACGTGTTCGCCGGCGGCGACGCCGTCACCGGGCCGCAGTTCGTCATCGACGCGATCGCGGCCGGCAAGGAGGCCGCCGTGTCGATCCACCGCTTCGTCCACGAGGGGCAGACGCTGACGCTCGGCCGTGACCACCGGGACTACCGCGCCTTCGACAGGGCGGAGGTCCGGATCAGCGCCGCGGGCTATGACAGCGCGCCGCGCCAGAAGCCCGCCGCGGTGGACGGCGAGGCGGCGAAGACCAGCTTCAACGACCTGCGCGCCGGCTTCACCGAGGAGCAGATGAAGACCGAGTGCGCCCGCTGCCTCGGCTGCGGCACGGCGGTGGTCGACGAGTTCATGTGCGTCGGCTGCGGCGTCTGCACCACCAAGTGCAAGTTCGACGCCATCCATTTGGAGAAGATCCACGACGCGGACAACCGGGAGTACTTCCATACCCTGGGCCGCATCGCGAAAAACGTGCCGAAGATCGGCGTCCGGGCCCTGAAAAAGCGCATCGGGAAGAACGGTGGAGCCGATGCATGAGATCGGCATCCTGCGCCAGCTCGTCCGGACGGTGGAGGCCTTCGCCGCCGAAAACGGCGTGAGCGACATCCGTGAGGTCGTCGTCGACTGCGGCGAGCTGTCGCTGGTGATCCCGGAGTATCTCGAGGAGCTCTATCCCGTGGCGGCAAAGGGCAGCCTCCTGCAGGACGCGAAGCTGACGATCCGCATGGTGCCGGGCCTCGCCGAGTGCGACGACTGCGACGAGATCTTCAACGTCATCGAGCACAAGGGCTACTGCCCCAACTGCGGCAGCTTTGAGAAGACCGTCCTGAGCGGGCGGGAATTCAGCGTCCGGGAGATCGTCGTGCCGGACGAAGGCGCCTTAGCGCGCGGCGCGTCCGGGCAGCCCGATCCATGAAACCGCGCCCCGTCTGTCAGTCCCTGTCAACGCTGACGGACGGGGCGTTTTTTTCCGGCGGCCGCCGCGGTTTTCGGGCCGGGAGGCGCATTTTGGGGAATGAAAGCGCGATGATGAAAAAACTCTTGATTTTTTCGCCCGATGCGTTAAAATATCAATGTTTGAACTCAGACTTTTTATAGGAGGACCCATCCATGACCTATGAAATCGACATTGCCGGCCTGAAGCGCGACCTGCCGCTGTGCAAAGTCACCGACGATCTCTACATCGGCGCCTTTGTCATGTTCGGCGACGTGGAAGTGACCGTGCACGCGGCGGCCGAGCTCCTCAAGCGCGCCCCCGAGTATGACTACATCATCGCCCCCGAGGCCAAGTCCATCCCCCTGCTGTACGAAATGGCCCGCCAGAGCGGCGCCGAGAAGTACTTCCTCGCCCGCAAGGGCCCGAAGGCCTACATGTCCGGCGTGTTCGAGGTCTCCGTCAAGTCCATCACGACGATGAGCATCCAGAAGCTCGTCATCGACACGGCCGACGCCGAGATGATCCGCGGCAAGCGCATGCTGATCGTCGACGACGTGATCTCCACCGGCGAGAGCCTGCACGCGATGGAGGAGCTCGTCACCCGCGCCGGCGGCATCATCGCCGGCAGGATGGCCGTCTTGGCCGAGGGCGCCGCGCAGGACCGCGACGACATCATTTACCTCGCGCCCCTGCCGCTCTTCAATCCCGACGGCACGGTGAAGGAATAAGCCGCTCCCAAAACCGAAACCCTGTCGGAAATCCTGATTTTGCCCGGGAGGCATTGCGCGGATCGCCGCGTAATGCCTCCCGGACTTTATCCGATGCAGCCTCCCCCGAAAAAAATAAAAAAATTTATTTCCGATGCAATAAAACGGGTCCCTCCCGCGTTATACAGTCAGAAGCGCCGAAGCAGACCGCTTCGGCAGCACACGACAAATATGGAGGGATTTATGATGAAAAAGCGTATTCTTTCAGTGATCCTCGTACTTGCCGTTATGATGAGCATGGCGATTCCCGCGATGGCGGAGGCGCCCGCGAAGCAGAAGGTAAGCTATGAGGGCGGCGGCTGCGTCGAAGTGGAGTTTACAACCAGGGTGCAGTACAAAAATGTGTCCGTGACCGTGAAAAACCCGGCCGGAAAGACCATGACTGTCAGAATCACGGAGCTGGACGACGACGAGATGAGCTTCCGCGTCGAGGGCCTGAAGCCCGGCACAAGATACTCGTTTGTGATCGACGGCGTCAGGAAAGGCCGGACCGGGACCTACGGAACGGTGAAGGGCAGCTTCCGGACGCCCGCCGACGAGCTGTTCGTCAAAGAGGCTGAGTACGACCGCAGGGAAGGAGAGCTGGAGCTGGAATTCTACGGCAGGATCCAGGTCAAAAACCCCAAAGTCGTCATTACGGACGAGACCGGGAAGACCTGGTCCGGCAGGGTCACGGATCTGGACGGGGATGAACTGGAGATCGCCGTAAAGGGCCTGAAGCGCGGCAGCTACACGGTGACGATCACCGGGATCCGCCTGAAGGGACAGCAGAGCTACACGTCGGTGACCGCCTCCTTCCGCGTAAGATAAGGCGTCCGGACAGAGGAGAAAGGCTCCCGGCCGGCAACGCCGCAGCAGAAACGATCATCGGAACTCCGAGGAAAACGCATGAAACAGACCGCAACAACAAGATACGATCGGGTAAAACCGTCGCCGGGCCGGGTCGACGAAGCGCTGATCGGCGCCGTGGCCGGGGGAGACCGGGAGGCCTTCCGCCTGCTGTATGAGCAGGCGGCGCCTGCCGTTCTCGGCTTCGCGCTCTCCCTGCTGCGCAGCAGGGAGGATGCGGAGGACGCCATGCAGGAGACCTTTGTCAGGATCCGCACCGCCGCCGCTCAGTACACGGCGGCGGGGAAACCCATGGCCTGGATCCTGACGATCGCCAGGAACGTATGCATGACGCATTTCCGGCAGCAGACGCATCACGTCCCGCTGGAGGAAGGCGACGGCGAGCTTTCGGACGGCTTTGCCGCCGTCCGGGATCTGGAAAACAGACTCGTTCTGGAGACGGCCATGAAAGCGCTGAGCGAGCAGGAGCGGCAGATCGTGATGCTGCACGCCCAGTCCGGGCTGAAGCACCGGGAGATCGGAGCGCTGCTGGGGATCCCGGTCGGCACCGTCCTCTCGAAGTACAACAGGAGCATGTCCAAGCTGCGCAGGCAGCTGGAGGGAAAACATGAAGTGGAACAATGAACAGATCGAAGCCGCGCTGGACGGCGCGGCGAGGGAGCTTGTCCCGGATCTGACGGATGAGCTCTGGGCTCGGGCGGAAGCTTCGGCGGCGGAACATGAGCGGCTCCCGGAGAAAACGGAGAAGCAGAAGCCCGCCGAAAAAAGAAAGGGGCGGATCGTGCCCCTGCTTGCCCTGGCGGCGGCCGCCTGTCTCGCCCTGGCGTTTATCCCGCGGCTCGGCCTGAGCCGGCGCGTGGAGTCCACGGTATATCTCGACGTCAACCCCAGCCTGGAGCTGCAGCTGGATCGGGAGGATCGGGTCCTGCAGGCCATCGCCGACAACGCGGACGGAGAAACCGTTCTGGACGGCATGGATCTCCGCGGCGTCGACGTCAAGGTGGCGGTGAACGCGATTTTGGGTTCCATGCTGCGGCAGGGCTATCTCAGCGAAACGGCCGGCGAGGTGCTTCTGACTGTGGAAAGCCGCCGTGCCGAAAAGACCGAGGCTCTTCGGCTGAGCCTGAGCGCGGATATGGAAGAATACCTGGAAGGCACGGCGGGAACAGGCACCGTGTACGCCCAAAGCCTTGAGAGCGGAAAAGCGCTGCAGGAAACGGCTAAGCAATACGGCGTCAGCGTCGGCAGGATCTGGCTTTTGGAGAAGATCGGGGCGGGCCATCCCGAGCTTGGCATGGACCGGCTGTCGGAGATGTCGATCCATGACCTGTTTCAGCTGCTCCGCTCTGCCGGCATCGACCCCGAAGACTATGTGGAGTGCTTCGGCGTCGGGCCTGGCCTGGCGGAAGAACCGGACGACCGGGATGACGACGATGACCGGGACGACGATGACGACGACCGGGACGACGATGACGACGACCGGGACGACGGTGACGACGACCGGGACGACGACGATGACCGGGATGACGACGATGACCGGGATGACGACGATGACCGGGATGACGACGATGACCGGGATGACGACGATGACCGGGATGACGACGATGACCGGGATGACGACGATGACCGGGATGACGACGACGACCGGGACGACGATGACGACGACCGGGACGACGATGACGACGACCGGGACGACGATGACGACGATCGGGATGACGATGACGACGACCGGGACGACGGTGACGACGACCGGGATGACGATGACGACTGATCCCTGCTCTGCCGCTCTTCAATCCCGACGGCACGGTGAAGGAATAAGCAGCGCTGCCGTATAAAAATCATCCTTTCCGGGTATCCTGTGGATATCACGCGGAAAGGATGATTTTTTATGATCGAAGCCGATACCGTCCGTCTGCTGCGCGAATGCGACGCGGGCGTCAAAATGGGCGTGGCCTCCATCGACCAGGTGCTGGGCGAGGTGCAGAGCGGGGAGCTGAAGCAGAAGCTCTACAACAGCCGCGAGGCGCACGAAACGCTGGGCCGCGAGCTGCAGAGCCGCCTCGCGCGCTTCGGCGACGAGGGCAAGCAGCCCAACCCGATCGCCCAGAGCATGAGCTGGCTCAAGACCGAGACCTGGCTCGGCCTGAAGCACAGCGACCGCACGATCGCCGACCTGATGACCGACGGCTGCGACATGGGCGTCAAGAGCCTCAGCCGCTATCTGAACCGGTACAAGGCGGCGGACGAGGCCTCGAAGGACGCGGCGAAACGCCTGATCGCGCTGGAGGACAGCCTCGGCGCGGACCTGAGAGAGTATCTGTAAAAAAACAGCGAAGCCCTTGGGGCTTCGCTGTTTTTTGTTGATCCCTCAGTCGTCGAAGACGAGCGCGGCCTTCTCCAGCGGCGCGTTGTCGTCGGCGATCTCGATCAGCGCCCACTGCTCCTCGCTGCCGCGGAAGATCAGCTCCTCCAGCGCCCTGCAGCCGGCGAAGGCGCCGCTGCCGATGCGGCGGACGCTGTCCGGCAGGCTGAGGCTTTTCAGCCCCGTGCAGCCGGAAAAGGCGTTGAAGTCGATCTGCGTGACGCCGTCCGGCAGGCTGAGGCTCTCGAGGGCCGTGCAGTTTTCAAAGCAGCCGTCGCCGACGGTGCGCAGCCCGCTGCCGAGCTTGACCTCGACCAGGGCCGTGCAGCCCTCGAAGAGGCCGGAGCCGAGCGTATCCACGCTGCCGGGGATCTGGACGCTGCGCAGCGCCGTGCAGCCGCGGAAGCTGTTGCCGCCGAAGTCCCGCACGCCGTCGAAGATCGTCACGCTCTCGAGGCCGGTGCAGTCCTGGAAGGCGGCGAAGCCGATCGTGTTCACGCTGCCCGGGACGAGGATCTGCCGGAGCGCGGTGCAGCCCTTGAAGGCGCTGCCGCCGATCTCCGTCACGCCCGAGGAGATGGACAGGGTCGCGAGCGAGGTGCAGCCCTCGAAGGCGCTCTCGCCCACAATCTCCACGCTGCCGGGGATCGTGACGCTCTCGAGCGCGGAGCAGCCCATGAAGGCGCGGCTGCCGAAGGCGCCGGGGCCCCAGGCCATGACCAGCTCGCGCAGCGAGCTGCAGCCCATGAAGGCGGCGCTGCCGATGATATCCGGCGCGGCGGAGCAGCGCAGGGTCTTGATCGCGCTGCAGTTTTTGAAGGCGTTGTCGCCCAGCTCGCGGACGCTGTTTGGCAGGGACAGGCTCTCCAGCGAGACGCAGTTTTCAAAGGCGCTCACGCCGATCGCGCCGACCGTGTAGCCCAGATCCAGCGTGCGCAGGCCGCCGCAGCCCTCGAAGGCGAAGTCGGAGATCGTCTCCAGGCCGACCGGGCAGCTCAGCGCGCTCAGACCGGTGCAGTTCTGAAAGGCGTAGGAGGCCACGGTCTCCACGCCGCGGGGAATGACGAATTCGCCCTCCCAGGCGGCCGGCGCGTGCACCAGGGTCTTCCCGTCGAGGCTGTAGAGGACGCCGGCCTCGGAATAGAACTTCAGATTCCCCTCTTCGACCGTGATCCGCTCCAGCGCGTCGCAGCCGAGGAAGGCCGTTTCGCTGATCGTCGACACGCTCGCCGGCACCTCGACGCTCCTCAGGCTCGCGCAGCCCTCCAGCGCGCGCTCGCCGATCGTCGTCACGCCGCTCTCGAGGCGGAGCGCCGTCAGCTGCGTGCAGCCGGCGAGCATCCCGTCCGAGACGACCTTGAGACTGCCGCAGACCGACAGCTCCGTCAGGTCGCAGCCGGCGAAGCAGCCCTCGGCGGCCGAGACGACGCCCTCGGGGACCGCGTAGACGCCGGTCTTGCCGTGCGGGAAGGCCAGCAGCCGCGTCTCCGCCTTGTTGAACAGCACGCCCTCCCGCGAGGAAAAGGCCTCGCTGGCGGCGGGGACGGCGATCTCGGTCAGGCTGCCGCAGCCGGTGAAGACCTCGTTGCCCATGACCTCCACGCGCGCGGGGATCTCGATGCGCGTGAGCGCCGTGCAGTTTTCAAAGGCGGAGGCGCCGATCTCGGTCAGATTGGCCGGGAGCCGGATCTCGGCCAGGCTGACGCAGTCCTTGAAGGCGTGGTTGCGGACGATCGTGACGCTCTCCGGGATGAAGATCTCCGTCAGCGCGCCGCAGTCCTCGAAGGCGTGTCCGCCGATGGAGGTGACGCCCTCCTCGATATGCACCGCCGTCAGCCGGTCGGCGTAGTCGTGCCAGCCGGGCCAGCCGTCCTTGCGGACCTCGCTGCCCCAGTAGTCGCGCATCGGGCCAAGGCCGCTGATATACAGCACGCCCTTGCCGTCGAGCCGCCAGCTCACGTCTACGCCGCAGCTGCCGGAGCCGAGATCGGGCACGGGCGTCGCCTGCGCCTGCTCCGGGTCCCCCTTGTAAAAGGGGTTGTCGCAGGCCGCCAGCAGCAGCGCGAGGCAGAGGATCAGCATGAGCACGCTCAGTTTTTTCTTCATGGTTCCGCTCTCCCGAAATCCGTCGATTTTTCTCCATTTTACCGCAGGCTGCCCGCGAGGTCAAGACAGGGACAGGCGCGTTCCGCACAAAAAAGCGGAGCCGCAGCTCGCTGCGGCTCCGGCGTGGTATTTATGGGGTTTTACGCTTCGGGGGCAGGCTCCGCGGCCTTGCGCGCCTCGATCTGACGGCAGATCTCGTCGTACTCCGGCTCGTCGAGCGTGTAGTGCTTCTTGTACAGGAGGTAGGAGATGAACATCAGCAGGCAGGGCGCGACGGTCATGACGATCATCATGCTGTTGATCTGCCCGGGCTGCACGCTGGTGAGGAGCTGCTCGATCGCGGCGGATTTCTCCTCGGAGCTGATGATCAGCCGTTCGGCCAGCTGCTCCTGCTCGGCGATCTTGTTGGTGAAGTCCATCAGGCCGAAGGCGATGATCGTGCCGTTGGCGACGGCGATGGTCAGCGCGGAGGCGAGCTTGGTCAGGAAGGGACGCAGGGAGGACACGATGCCCTCGTCGCGGACGCCGTGCTTGAGCTCGTTGTACTCGACCGTGTTCATGATCGAGATCATCATGATCAGGTAGAAGCCGTACTGGCCGAAGTTGGCGAGCATGTAGCCGAGAGTGACGAGCAGGAACTTGACGTCGAAGCCGGCCACGGCCGCAGCGCCCTTCGGGACGAACAGGCCGGACAGCAGCATGATCACATAGCCGGAGGCGGAAATGATCATCAGCAGGTCCATCAGCTTCTTGCGTCCCATCTTGCGGGAGATCGCGGGATAGAAGATCATCAGGAAGCCGGTGACAAACATGCCGAGGATCTGGAAGGTGCCGAACAGGCCGCCGCTGTAGCCGAAGTCGAAGTAGATGTAGTTCTTGCCGATGTCGGAGATCACGATGCCGTTGCCGATCTGCTGGATGAGGAAGATCAGCGAGATCCAGAGCAGCTGGTCGTTGCGGGTGATCGTGGTCCAGATCTTCTTGAAGCTGACGGGGGGCGCGGGCTCCTTGTTGTAGTCGCGCTGCTCCTTGACGCCGAAGAAGGTGAAGCACATGCAGAGCGGGGCGAAGATCGCGATCACCAGCGCGACGACGCCGTAGGCCGTCACGGCGCTGCCGCCGATGGCGTGGTCGCCGGTGGTGAAGGTCGGGATCAGGGCGGAGGCCGCCATGCCGCCGATGCCGGCGAAAAGCGTGGTGCGGGCGGTGAACTTGTTGCGGGTGTCCGCCTCGGAGCTCAGGGAGGGGATCATGCCCCAGTAGGAGATGTCGTTCATCGTGTAGGTGATGGAGAAGAGGAAATACATGACGCCGAAGAAGACGACGAAGCTCCATCCCTGCAGACCGACGTTGAAGGTCAGATAGATGACGACGGAGGTGGTGAGCATGCCGATGACCTGCCAGGGCTTGAACTTGCCCCAGCGGGTGCGGGTGCGCTCGATGATGTTGCCCATGACCGGGTCGTTGAGGGCGTCGAACACGCGGGCGGCGACCATGATCGCGGTGATCACGGACATCTGCAGCGTCGTCAGCTGCCGGGTGTAGAACACGAAGGTCGCAAGGTTGTAGGCGAAGAGGTTGTAGACCATGTCGCGGCCCACGGTGCCGAGGGGGAACATGATCAGATTGCGCCGGGTGATGCGTTTGTCTTCCATGATTCACTCTCTTTTCTGTGTGTAATGGAGGATGCTGTATCTATTATCATATATCAGCCGCGGCAAAAAGGCAATTCTATTTTCAACGAAAACCCGCTTCGCTGGGCTTTTCGTTGAGGGGGTTTCGCCTCGCTGCATGCACTCGCTTGCGGGGGACGCTCGCACACTTGCGGGGCGCAAGGTGTGTTTTCCGAGGTACACGCCCCCGGAAAACACGGATTATTGACTGCTTTTTCGCGTTGCGACGCGAAAAACTCTGCGAGGCGAAGAAAAAGACGGCTGAAGCCGTCTTTTTCTTATGCTGAGCACTAAGCACTACGCACTAAGCACTCAAATGTTATCGGTTCCGCGCAGCTCGCGGATGCGGCCGAGGATCATTTTCTCATTGTACAGCAGGAACAGCAGCGCGCCGGTCAGGCAGGTGACGGTCGCGACGACGGCCGTGGCGCGGTACTGGCCGGGCTGGACGACCGATTCGCCGTTGATCTCCTGGGCAACGGTCATCGAGGTGAAGACGACCAGCGCGATGGCCTGGCCCATCTTGAAGGCGAAGGTGCGCGCGGCGAAGAACATGCCGCTGCGGTCCTCGCCGGTCTCCAGGCGGCTCAGCTCTGCCACGTCGGCCACGCAGGCCTGCGGCAGAATGCCGAGGATGGCCATCGGCACGGCGGCGCAGACGGCCACGATGAAGCCCCAGTAGAGGCCCTGGCCGCAGATCGAGGTGATCAGGAAGACCAGCGCGTAGGCGAAGAAGCCGGTGACGATCAGCTTTTTCTTGCCGATCTTCGGGGCGAGCTTGTTGACGAAGGGATAGAGCGCCACGCTGATGGCGGTCATCGTCGCGGTCAGCGGGAAGGTCCAGGTGTCCTCGATGCCCATCAGCTTGGTCTCATAGAAGGCGAGGCCGGTCTGGAACAGGGTCAGCGCGAAGAAGTAGATCACGTCGCTGTACACGAAGCGGCGGAACTGCCCGTTGCTGAAGGTCTTGAGCAGGGAGCTGAAGGCAGGGGTCTCGCTCGGGCGGGAGTCGATGTAATCGCGCTCCTTGATGTAGAAGGAGGGGATCAGCATCGCAACGCAGGCGACCGAGGCCATGATCGCCACGGCAAAGCGGATCGAATTGGCCTGTCCGACGGAGCCCTCGAGCATGCCCGCGAGGTTCGGCAGCATGAAGGAGATGCTCTGGCCGGCGATGAAGGTGAAGGAGATGTAGGTGGAGACGTTGATGCGGTGCTCCTGCGTGTCGCCCAGCTCCGCGATCAGCGCGTTGTAGGGCGTGCAGAAGATGGTCATGAACAGGTAGAAGCACATCAGCATCACAAACAGCAGCACGTCGTTGACGGCGATGTTCGCGGTCTGCGGCACGGTGAAGAGGGCGATCGTGATCAGCGCGAAGGGGATGGCCACGGCGCGCATGAAGGGGATGCGGCGGCCGCCCCTGAAGCTGCTGCGGTCGGACCAGCCGGCGATCAGCGGGTCGGTGACCGCGTCGAAGATGCGGCCGACGGCCAGCACGAGGCCGAAGAGCGTCAGCTTGAAGAGAATGGGGTTCTGCGTGATGCCGGAGGCGAAAATGCCGGTGTTGGGGTTCTGCGCGTCGGGGGTGCCGGTGTAGTAGTACACCATCCAGTTCGACACGACGCCGGACAGCAGGCTCCAGCCGAACTGACCGACCGCGAAGATCCAGAGAAGCTTGTTGGTGATCTTTTTCATCCGATGAACCGATCCTTTCCGTTATTTTCCGTAACAAAGCGGCGTGCTTCCAGTTTACTGGAAGACGCGCCGCTTGTCAACATGTTCCGACTGGCGGAACGCTCCGTTTGCCGGCTTATTCCCAGAAGCTCGCTTCGTAGTCGAGCATCCGGTAGAAGACGTAATCTGTCTCGTAGTAGGGGCCGGTAACGGCCGTGCCGTTGCCGATGCGGCGGATCAGGCCGCTCTCCGCCAGCGACTTGGCCTCCGAGCCGGAGATCCAGAGATAGTCGTCGTCCAGCCCGTTGTGGATGTACTCCTCCGCGTTGAGCTCATAGACGTCGAAGACCAGCTTGATCGTGCCGTCAGGCATCATCCACATCTCCGTGACCAGCGGGAAGTGGTTGTAATACGTATACTCCAGCGGCGGGAAGTAGATCACGCCGTCTTTGATCCGCCACTGGTTGCCGTTTGCGTCCGTGTGGATCACGCCGCTGTTCGAATCCAGGCGCCGGGTCGTGTAATCGGGGATGAGGAGGTTGGCGTCGCTGACCGTCAGCGTCCGGTCGTTGCCGGACCAGCCGATATGGTCGGGGAAGCGCAGCGTCGCGAAAATGCAGACCCAGCGGGCCAGATCATAGTCGCTGGCCGTTTCGGACACGAAGCTCCTGAAGTCGGCCTCGGTGAAGCGGAGCAGGAAGAGCGTGGCGTAGTAGCGCTCGATGGAAGTCGGCGTGATGCGGATCGGCTCGGCGCCGGGCTTCGGGAAGGGATAGTCGCCCAGATCATAGCTCGGCTTTGCCGTCGGCGCGGGCGTGGGAGCAGGCGTCGGGGCGGGCGTCGGTGCCGGTGTTGGGGCAGGCGTCGGCGCGGCGGTCGGCTCCGGCGTGGGCGCGGGCGTGCTCTCGGCCGGCGCGGGAGACGGCGTCGGAGGCGCGGTCTCGGCCGTCAGCACGGGAGAGCTCACGGAATAGTCGTCAAGATTGACGTAGAAGGGGATATAGCTGTTGCCGTTGGTGAGCAGGATCTCCAGCTCCCGGTCTCCGTGCCGGCTGATCCCCTGGGGAGAGCTGAAACCGGCGCAGAACAGGGCGATGCGGCTCAGCGTGCTGCCCTCCGCGTCGCAGGCAAAGAAGTCGGGGCCCTCCCGGCCGCAGAGATAGATGCTGCCGTCGTCGCCGATCAGGCTGCAGATCGAGCCGCCCCGGAAGTCCTGGTTGCTCCAGAGCTGCTCGCCCGTCGCCAGGGAAAGGCAGGTGACGCTGCCGCCGTAGTTGAAGTAATAGCGATCCTTCCACAGGCCGATCTCTTCAATCCGGGTCACCGGTTTTTTGTCGATCGGGCCGGCGGAGCGGAGCCAGACGGTCTTGCTCTCGGCGTCCAGGCCGCGGATCAGCACATACTCGCTGCCGTCCGTGTCCTCCCGTTCCATCCGCACGCCGACGGCCGGCAGGACCGTTTCCGCCTTGTGCTCGGTCCGGACGGGCGTCTCCTCCTCGTCCTTCGCGCCGGGCAGCCCCGGCATGCCGCAGGCCGTCAGCAGCAGGCAGAGGCACAGCAGCAGCGCGATCGGTCTCAGCTTGTTCATCCGCTTGTTCATCGTGGTTCTCCTTTCGCCTGTTCCGGCAAGCTTCCGCGGCGGAACGGCCGCGCTCAGTACAGATCGGTATGCATCCAGTAGAGATAATATCCGTCGTGGCCGTCCTGCTCGATGGGCAGCACCTCCGCCTCGCCCGCGCCGACAAACTCGATGCGGCCTTCGGCGGCCATGTTCTGGGCCTCTCTGGGCGTCATGCGGTAGAGCGAGGCGTCCATGCCCTTGTCCCAGTACTCCTCAAGCTTCAGCTCGTAGACGTCGTAATACAGCATGGCAGTCGTCCCGGGCAGGCTCAGATAGTTCGTCACCACGGCAAAGCGGTTGTAGCTCTCGCCGTCGCCCGAGGGGAAGCGGAAGATCCCGTTTTCGTAAGTCCACTGCATGCCCCACTGGTTTTCGTACAGCACGCCGTCGGACGGGTGGATCTCGCGGCCGAAAAAGCGCAGGCACAGCTCGTTGACCGTATCGAGCGAAAAGCTGTCATAGTTGCCGTCGTAGCGCAGCGCGTCGCGCCGGTTGATCTTGCAGAACATGTGCGCGAAGCTCGCCAGCTCGAAATCCGAACCGTTGTCTTTCGGGAAATTGTACATGGACTGCTCCACGAAGTCGCTGATGAAGATGTTGGCCCAGTACTGCTTGCCCGCGTCCAGCTCCACGTAGCCGAAGGACCAGGAGATCGAAAAGTCCCTCAGATCGACGAAATAGGGCAGGGGGATCTCCCCGCCGCCGCCGTAATACCAGATCTCCAGCTCGTTTTCGCCGTACCGGCTCATGTCGGAGGGCCAGTAGAAGTCCGCGGCCGCGCTCTCGTATTTGCTCAGCGTTTTCCCCTCGGCGTCGCAGGCGAAGAAGTCCGGCCCGTACCAGCCGCAGAGGTAGACGTTCCCGTTCCGCTCGTCGATCAGACCGGAGATGCTCGCGCCGCCGAACTCGGCGTTCTCCCAGCGCGTTGCGCCGTCCGTCAGGCTCAGGCAGACGACCGTGCCCTTGTTGTTGAAGTAATAGCGATCCTGCCAGAGGCCGATCTCCTGGATCAGCGTCAGCTCGGTGCGGTATTCGGTGCTGAATTCACGCTCCCAGACCGCGCCGCCGTTTTCGTCCCGTCCGGTGAAGAGCGCCTTTTCCGCGTTGTCGGAATCAGCCCGCGTCATCTCGACGCGCACGGCGGGCAGCGGCTCGGGCGGCTCGGTAAAGGGCTCCGGCTCCTCGGTCGGCGCCGGCGTATCCGCGGCGGGCGCAGGCGTTTCCTTTTCGCCGCCGGAATCCGCCCGGCTGCAGGCGCAGAGGCTCAGCAGCAGGACGATCAGCAGCAGCGCGGCGATGAATTTTCTCATAAAAATGCCCCCTTGCTGTTTTCTGCTTTCCAGTTTACAACAGCAAGGGGGGCGAGGTCAAGGCGTATCCCCGCCGATCGGGCGGGGATCCCCGGATTTTTCAGGATTTTTAAGCTGAGTCTGCGCTGCCCGGGCGCGGAGCTGCCGCACGGCGCTCTCGCTGAGCCGGAGGAGGCGGGCGATCTGACGGGGGCTCCGGCCCATGTCCGTATAGGCCTGGACGCGCACGGCCAGCTCCGCCTCCGTCCCGGCGCGCAGGCCGCCGACCGGCGCGTAGCGCGCGCAGCCCGGGTCCGGCGGGCAGCCCCGCGGCTCGTACTCGATCAGCAGATAGTCGCAGGAATCGGTGCGCGGCATGTAATAGCAGCAGTCGGTGTGCCCGCAGCGCAGCACGGATACGCCGCGCGGCTGCAGGGCGGGGACGTAGTCAGCTTTCATCGACCGCCTCCAGCGCCCGCAGGGCCTGCGCGTAAATGCGGAAAAGCTGCCGCTCGCAGTAGCAAAGCCCCTTCTTTTCCGCCTCGCTCCGGATCGCGGGCCAGCTCAGGCCCAGCCCGTGCCGCAGCAGGATCAGCGCCCGCTGCCGCTCGTCCGGGAGCCGCTCCAGCGCCCGTGTCAGCCGCCCGCGCGCGGCCAGCCGGTCCAGCCGCTCCGGCCATGCGCTGCGGCCCATGCTTCTGCGTTTTCTCGTTCGGTTCATGGTTCCTCCTCCTCGTCAAAGGCCGGCCTGAGGCGCAGATACGCGGCCGCCCATTCCTCCAGGCAGTCGCTCTCCGCGCAGAGACTCATGCCGTCCGGCATATCGTACCAGCGCCCGCCGGCTTCGATCGGCTCGCCGCACATCGCACAGCGCAGCGTCCGGCGCAGCGCGCGCATTTCCCAGGCGTTCATCCTGATACGTCACGAATCGTGTCGTTTTCGCTGAAAAAAAGAGCCTCCACGCTGCATCCGTAATAGCGCGCCAGCGCCAGCTTGATCTCGTCCTTCGGCATGCGAGAGCCGCGCTCGTACATCGCCAGCGTGGACTGCCGGATGCCCAGCGCGGCGGCCACCTCCTCCTGCGAGCGCGCCCCGCGCAGCTGCAGCAGCCGCCCGCCGACCTGCTTTTTATTCATATCGCTTCCTCCTTCGTGCCTGACATACAGAAGCCGTCCGAACGCAGAGCGGTGAGCACGGCACATTTTTTATTCATATCGCTTCCTCGCCGCGCCACGTTCTGTGGCTTTCTGGGAACAGTATACAGCGGGCGTCACGAAATGTCAACAATATTTCGATTACCCCTTGCATTTCTTCACGAATCGTGATATTCTATGCTTGCAAAGGAGGCGAAAGTCATGGGAGAGGAGAGTTTTGGCCTGCGGCTGCGGCGGCTGCGCCGCGAGCGCGGGGAGACGCAGCCGGAGCTGGCGAAGCTGCTGGGGCTGTCGCGCAGCGCGGTGAGCATGTACGAGAGCGGCGAGCGCGAGCCGAAGTATGAGCTGCTGACCGCGATCGCCGCGCACTACGAGGTGGATCTGGACTACCTGCTGGGGCGCGACCGGCCCGAGAGCGAGAGCGAGGACCCGGATCTCCGGATGATCGCGCGCGCGGGGCGGAAAATGACGCCGGAGCAGCGCGAGAGCCTGCTGCGCTATGCGCGCTTCATGTTCCCGGAGGCCTTCGAGGACGACGATGCGTGACGTGATCGAGCGGCTGCTGCACTTCCAGTGCGCCCACAGCTATCCCCTGCCGCTGAACGTGGAGGCGCTCTGCCGCACGCTCGGGATCGGGCTGCGCCCGCTGACGGAGATCGTGCGGGGCAGCGGCCTGAGCGAGGCTGAGGTCGTCGCGCTCTGGGGCAATCCGGACGGGGTGCTGCAGCGCGCCGGCGGGCGGTATTTCATCTGCTACAACGACCTGAAGCCGCGCAATCGCGTGCGTTTCACGCTCTGCGAGGAGATCGCGCACCGGCTGCTGGGGCATCTGGACGAACCGGGCTTTTCGGCCTTTTCCCAGGCCTACCGGGAGGAGGTCTATGCCCGCTGCGAGACGGAGGCGCGCTTTGCGGCGGGGCTGCTGCTCTGCCCGCCGCGCTGGTTTTTCGCGCACGGGGAAGGGCTGAGCGAGCGCGCCCTCGCGCGGCGCTGCGGCGTCAGCCTCGCCTGCGCGCGGCATATCCGGGCCGACTATGCCCGCTGGGGCGACGCGATCCGCGCCTGCCCGACCTACGGCTTCGCGCCGGTCAACACGGATATACAATAAAAGATACGGCTGCCCGTCAGGGGCGGCCGAACAAAGGAACGGTATTGGGGGAAATCATGAACGGAGAGAACATCGTCATCCGCCGGGAGCGCGAGAGCGATCACCGCGCGGTCGAATATCTGGTGCGGGAGTCGTTCTGGAATGTCTACCGCCCCGGCTGCCTGGAGCACTTCGTGATCCACCGGCTCCGGGACGACCCGGCCTTCGTGCCGGAGCTGGACCTCGTCATGGAAAAGGACGGGGCGCTGATCGGGCAGAACATGTTCATGCGGGCCGTCATCCGCGCCGACGACGGCCGGGACGTCCCCATCATGACGATGGGGCCGATCTGCATCACGCCCGCGCTCAAGCGGCAGGGCTACGGCAAGCTCCTGCTGGACGAGTCGCTGGCGCGGGCTGCGGCGCTCGGCTGCGGCGCGCTCTGTTTCGAGGGGAACATCGGCTTCTACGGCAAAAGCGGTTTTTCTTACGCCTCCGACTTCGGCGTCCGCTATCATGACCTGCCGGAGGGCGCGGACGCCTCCTTTTTCCTGTGCCGGGAGCTGATCCCGGGCTATCTGGACGGCGTGACCGGCGTTTACGCGCCGCCGGAGGGCTATTTCGTCTGCGAGCGGGAGCCGGAGGCCTTCGAGGCCTTCGACGCCCTCTTCCCGCCGAAGGAGAAGCTGCGCCTGCCGGGGCAGCTGGTCTGAGCGAAGGAGGGTCCGATGGAAAGCGAAAGGCGGAACACGGTGATCCTGCGGGATATAACCGGGAGCGATATCGAGGACTATGTGCGCTGGTTCAGCCGGGACATGGACTGGAAGGACTGGGACGCGCCATGGGAAGAGATCGAAACGACGGAGGAAGAGGAGCGCCGGAGCTGGACGGAGTATTACGAGGCCGTGCGCGCGCTGCCGGATGACGCCGTCCGCCGGAAGTTCGAGATCGAGTGGAACGGCCGGCACGTCGGCTGGGTGAGCAGGTATTTCGACCTGGACTACATGGACAATCCCGAGCAGATCCCCGCGGTCGGCATCGACATCGCGGAACCCGAAGCGCGCGGACACGGCGTCGGGACGGAGGCGCTGCGGCAGTTCATCGGCTACCTGAACGCCCGCGGCTTTCGCCGCGTGTACACGCAGACCTGGTCGGGCAACGGCAGGATGCTCCGCACGGCGGAAAAGCTCGGCTTTGTCGAGGTATGCCGCAAAAAGGATTTGCGCCTTGTCAGGGGCGAGCGCTTCGACGCGGTCACGCTGCTGCTTGAGCGCTGAGGAGAGGATCGGAACATGAACGGGATTTTATGCCGGCAGCTCGCGCTGGATTACTGCTGCGAGCCCGAAGACCTGCGGGAGGGCCGGAATCACTTTACCGAGTACCGCCCGCTCGAGGGGCGGCGCCGCTGGCGGGAGGGGAAGGACTGCTTCCTCAAGGTCGCCATGGTCGGCGGCAGGCTGCTGTTCACCGGAAAGCCGGAGATCGTCGGGCGCTGCCGGGCGCTCTACGCGGACGAGGGCGCGGCGTGGTTCCTCGAGGCGGGGAACATGCGCCGCCTGGACGCGCTGCTGAAGGACTTCGGCTGCCGGATCGGCATGGCGCACCCCTTTTTCATCGCAGAACATGAGACGCCGGCCGATACCGCGGGCTTTGATATCGCGCTTTTTCACGGCGCGGAGATCGAGCGCTTCCGCGGCGACGAGCGCTTCGGCGAGGCCTACGGCTTCTGCGAGGAGGCCCCGGACGTCCTCGGCGCGGCTGCCCTGCGCGGCGGGAAGATCCTCGGCATGGCGGGCGCGAGCGCCGACAGCCCGCTGATGTGGCAGATCGGGATCAACGTCGAGCCGGAGGCCCGCGGCCTCGGGATCGGGACGAAGCTGGTCTCGCTGCTGAAAAATGAGATCCTGCGGCAGGGGATCCTGCCCTTTTACGGGACCTCGGCCTCGCATCTGGCCTCGCAGCGCCTGGCCCTCGCCGCCGGTTTTCTGCCGGCCTGGGCCGAGCTCGTCGCGGAAAAGATCGAAGACTGAGCCCGGACAACAGCAAAAAGCATCGCTTCCGCATTTGCGGAAGCGATGCTTTTTCTGTTTTGTCAGGCTTACAGTCCCTTGATCATGGCCAGATCGCCGTAGAGGATCGAGTCGTCGCCCAGGGCGGCGGTCTTGATGTCGACGGTGGAGCGGATCTGCGGCATGCAGTAGCGGTCGACCTCGGCGAGCACCTTGCTGAGGAAGAGATCGCCGACGGCCTCGATCACGCCGCCGCCGTAAAGGATCAGATCCGGCGAGAAGGTGTTGATCATGCTGCCGGTCGCGACGGCCAGATAGTGGCAGGCGCGGTCGACGGCCTCCATCGCGACCCTGTCCCCGGCCTCGAGGGCCTTTTTCAGCTTCTTGGAGCGGAACACGCCGTCCTGCACGGCCTCGGCCATCATCGTCTCGCGCCCGCGGGACACCTGCTGGCGGATGTAGGCCGTCATGCCCATCTTGCTGGAGAAGGTCTCCAGGCAGCCGCGCTGGCCGCAGTTGCACAGCGGGCCCTCCGGATCGAGGATCATGTGGCCGTATTCGGCGGCCTTGAACTGGTGGCCGGTGTAGAGCGAGCCGTTGAGGATCAGCCCGCCGCCGAGCCCGGTGCCGACGAAGAAGCCGACGATGTTCTTGTAGCCGCGCCCCGCGCCGAAGTGGTATTCGCCCAGCACGCCGAGGTTCACGTCGTTACCGACGTAGAAGGGCACGCCGAATTTCTTGCGCATCGCGCCGGCGATGTCGTAGTCGCGCCAGGGAAGGTTCGGCGTGAAGAGCACGACGCCGCGCTCCTGGTCGATCACGCCGGGGGCGCAGGAGGCCACGGCGTTGAGCTTGCTGCGGTCGATGCCGGAGGCGGAGATCATCTCCTCCACCACGTCGACGATGACCTTCTCCACGTCGGCCGCGCCTTCGCCGCCGCTCTTGGAGCGCTTTTTCAGGCGGTAGATGATCTCGTCCTTCTCGTTGAAGATCGCGCCGAGCACCTTGGTGCCGCCCACGTCAAGACAGATGTTGTAGCTTTCGGACATGGTTCAACCTCCTTATATCAATGGATCAGGCCGCGCAGCCACTGGAGGAAGGCGCTCCGGGGCGCTTCCTCCGCCGGCGCCTTCCCGCCGGAGCCCTCCGGCGGATCGTTCACCGACACCTTGCGGGCGCTGAAGTAGCGGTAGAGCGCCTCCTGCGAGGAGGTCCCCTCTCCGCCCTTGTCACGGACATAGCTGCCGTCGGGCAGCATGCGGCGGGATTTCTCCCGGTCGGCGCGCAGGGCCTCGAGCACGCGGTTGATCTGCGCGCGCGTGTCGGGCGTGACGACCTCGATGAAGGCCTCCACGCGCCGCTCGAGATTGCGGTTGAGCAGGTCGCCCGAGCCGAGGAAGAGCCGCTGCTCCTCGCCCTCGCCGAAGCTGTAGACGCGGGAATGCTCCAGCCAGCGGCCGACCACGCTGGAGACCGTGATGTTCTCCGTCAGGCCGGGCACGCCGGGCCGCAGCGAGCAGATGCCGCGGATGAAGAGCTCCACCTTCACGCCGGCCTGCGAGCACTCGATCAGCTTGTTCATCATCTCGAGGTTGTTGAGGGCGTTGACCTTGATGGCCACGCGCCCGTTCTCGCCCTTGGCGATCTCGCGGTCGAGATATTCATAGACGCGGGTCTTGAAGCTCAGCGGCGCGATCCAGAGGCTCTGCATCTCGGGGGGCAGCTCGCCCTCCGACAGTGCGGCGAAGACGGCCTCCGCCTCGCGCCCGACATCCTCGCGGGCGGTGATCAGCGAGAGGTCGGTGTACTGCTCGCCGGTGACCTCGTTGTAGTTGCCGGTGCCGACCTGGGTGACGCGGCTGAGATCCCCGCCGCGCCGCCGGGTGATGACGCAGAGCTTGCTGTGCACCTTGTGCTCCGGCAGGCCGTAGATCACGCGGCAGCCCGCGTCCTCGAGCATCTCGGAGTAGTCGATGTTGTTCTGCTCGTCGAAGCGGGCGCGCAGCTCCAGCAGGCAGAGCACGTCCTTGCCGCGGTCGGCGGCGTAGGCCAGGGCGGCGGCGATCTTGCTGCTGCCGGACATGCGGTAGAGCGTGATCTTGATCGACAGGACCTCCGGGTCGTCCGCCGCCTCATAGATGAGGTCGACGAAGCTCAGCATGCTCTGGAAGGGGAAGCTCATCAGCAGGTCGTGCCGGTCGATGTAGGCGAAGTACTCGCCCTTTTTCAGCCCCAGGTCGCGGGCGGGGCGGCGCTCCTCGTAGCGCAGGCCCGCGGGTCCGCCGATGCAGGAGCGGAAGGAGAGATCGAAGGGGATGTTCTGCGAGAAGACGCGGCTGTCCGGTATGCGCAGCTTCTTGATGAGCAGCGCGCGGGCGACGTCGCTGAGCTTGCCGTAGATGCGCACGCGCACCGGCATCTCTCTCCGGCGCTTGGTCAGCATCGTCGAGACCTTGTGCCGCAGATCCTCGTCGGCGTGGTCCTCCACGTCCTCGAGGAAGACGTCGGCGTTGCGCGTGACCTCCACGATGGCCGACTGGATGACCGTCTCCTTTTTCAGCAGCAGCGGCAGGAAATGCCGCACCAGATGGGCGGTCAGCACGATCTTCTGGCAGCCGTCGATCTCGAAGCTCAGGTAAGCCGGGATGCGGTGGATCGGGATGATGCACAGCTTCTGCTCCGTGCCGCGGCCGAGGAAGGCGATGATGTTCGACTCTCCGCTCCACAGGAAGGGCAGGGCCTGATCCGTCCCGATGATCTTCGGGAACAGCAGGTCGCGGATGTCGCCGAAGAGCTTCTTGCTCATCAGCTCGTCCACCTTGCTGATCTTCTTGAAGTCCAGCACGTCGACCCGGTTGGCCTTCAGCTCCTCGCGGATGGACTTCCAGATGCTCTCCATCAGCGCCTGCTGCTCGCGCGTGACGCGCAGCACCTCGCTGATCTGCGCGTCCGGCAGCAGGCCGGAGAGGGGATCCGGTTTTTCGGGCTGCAGCAGGGCGCGGTGCGTCAGGATGCCGATGCGGACGCGGTAGAACTCCTCCAGGTTGGACTGGTAGATCATCAGGAACTTCAGCCGCTCGAGCAGCGGCACCGAGGCGTCGGCCGCCTCGAGCAGGACGCGCTCGTTGAAGGCAAGCCAGCTCAGCTCGCGGTTGACGAACACGCTCTCCGGCGCGGGACTCTCGGTCTTTTTCTCTTTGGGAGTGTCTTTGGAATCTTTGGAAGCCATAAAGCGGATCCGTCCTTACTGCTTACGACAGCTGGGCCTCGCAGGCCTTCTCCAGCGCGTCGATCACGATTTTCAGGGTCTTGATGCGGGCGTATTTCTTGTCGTTGGACTCGATGATGAACCAGGGGGCGTTCTCGGTGCTGGTCTTCTCCAGCATCTCGTCGATGGCCTCCTCGTACTGCGGCCACTTCTCGCGGTTGCGCCAGTCCTCCTCGGTCAGCTTCCACTGCTTCTCCGGGGTGTTCTGCCGGTCGTTGAAGCGGGCGAGCTGCGTGTCCTGGTCGATGTGGATCCAGAACTTCAGCACCACGGCGCCCCAGTCGGTGAGCTGGCGCTCGAACTCGTTGATCTCGTTGTAGGCGCGCTTCCAGTCGTCCTCCGCGCAGAAGCCCTCCAGCCGCTCGACCATGACGCGGCCGTACCAGGTGCGGTCAAAAATGCAGATGTGGCCGCTGCGGGGCAGACGTGTCCAGAAGCGCCAGAGATACTGGCGGTT